>JACVXU010000146.1 GCA_015661185.1 Bacteroidota bacterium | reverse complement strand
CAAATCGTCCAGAAGTTCTTCCAATGAACCTCGGGCGACTCGGAGAAACTGAATGTTCTCTTGATAATGAAATCGACCATGACCTTCGGCGATGTTGTTTGTCACCGATGTCGCGGCTCGCCTCATCTGTGACTCGAGATTGTATTTCTCGTGGGCTGGAAGCCTCTTGATGAGACAGAAGATCTTTTTCCTGAACTCCCTGGCCGCTTTGTAAACCTCCAAGTCCTCGAAGCTGTATCCTGGCATGCTCCAAGAAAGTGAATTTGGGTTTGCCAGTCATTAAAGATCAATTGACGAATTAGTTCCTAGGTTAAACGGTTAATTGGTTAAATGGTGATGGGTCAAATAATGAGCTGCCATTTGGCTTGCCAAACAGCCACTCCCTAATCACCAATTAACTACCTACCAATTAACCAACGCGAACCATCCTGCTAGTGACTCAACGCCCACACCACGATGTTCGCTCCAAACTTCAACGCTTCCTGTCGTACCGTTTCGGGGTCGCCATGGACTTCAGGATCGACCCAGCCATCGCTCGGATTGGATTCGTATGTGTAGTACACAACCAGGCGGCCTTTGTAGAACAAGCCAAATCCTTGCGGCGGTTTCCCGTCGTGCTCGTGCGACTTCGGGATGCCGTTTGGGAAGTTGAAATGACAGCTATAGAGCCCGTAGTTGAAGGGAAGTTCGACAAGCTCCTGGTCTGGAAACACCTTTCTGACTTCACGCCTGAAGGCTTTGTCCATGCCGTAATCATCGTCAGCATAGAGAAATCCTCCGTTTGTCAAATAAGAGCGGAGTCGTTGGATTTCGTACTCGGAGAAAACGATGTTCCCATGTCCGGTCGTATACAGAAAAGAGTAGGAGAACAGCTTTTCGCTCGAAAGGTCCACAAACTCATAACGCGGGTCTATGTCGATGGCCGTATTTTCTTTGACGAATTTTGCCAGATTGACCTCGGCGGAGGGATCGTTGTACCAATCGCCGCCGCCGCTGTACTTCAGGCGGGCAATACGGAATTGGCTCTCGATACGCGGCTGGGCAAAAAGTAGTGACTGAACCACAAGGACACACAGAACGCAGAGAGAATAGAAGAGTCTCTTCCATCTTGCGGTGGCAAACAGAGATACCAAGGTGAGATTCGGCGCCCCGGTCAGAAAGCCAATTTTCTCAAAGTATTTCATACATACGCAATGTAGAAAAACAACCACAGAGAATCAAAATGGTTCTTGACAAAAGCTTCCGCCGATAGTATATTGTCATAGTCTTCTCTGAAGACACGTAGCAGCTTATCAAGAACGGCTGAGGGAACAGGCCCGATGAAGCCGTAGCAACCGTCCCGAGCGATCGGGAGCCAGGTGCTAACTCCTCCCCGTGACGTTGTCACCGGGAAAGATGAGCTCGGAGAGTTTGAATATCACCTCTTCTGGCATATCGACCTGGAAGAGGTTTTTTGTTTTATACCCTCTTCTGTGGCGTCCCGTCTCATCACTTCTTGGTAAGTTCCTGAATCGTGGTACAATGTGTCCGTTGAGCGCTTTCGCGTTCCGTTCAATGGCCTGAATTCCGGCCCAGCTCATCGGCACCTGAGAAAAGAAAATTCAATCACTCTTCAATCATACTATCACATTTCAAGGAGCTCTCATGGGTACCAACGGAAAAACACCACGTCGTCATTTCGAAACGCTGCAACTGCACGCGGGGCAACAAGCCGATCCCGCGACGCACGCCCGAGCCGTCCCGATCTATCAAACCACGTCGTTTACCTTCGACAACGCCGAGCACGCCGCTTCGTTGTTCGCGCTGCAGCAGTTCGGCAACATTTACACGCGCATCATGAACCCGACGACGGCTGTCTTTGAGGAACGCATTGCAGCCCTCGAAGGAGGTGTCGCTGCTCTCGCTGTTTCCTCGGGTCAAGCAGCAGAGTTCCTCGCTATCTCGAATATCGCACAGGCCGGGGAGAATATCGTCTCTACCAGTCTGCTCTATGGCGGGACATACAACCTCTTCAAGGTTACTCTCCCGCGTTTGGGGATTGGGACAAAGTTCGTAGACGGTGACAACCCGGCCGACTTCGAAAAACTGATCGATTCAAAAACAAAAGCGCTCTATATCGAGTCGATTAGCAATCCGCGTCTCCAGGTCCCGGATATTGCCGCCATCGCGAAAGTGGCGCACAGTCACGGAATTCCGCTGATCGTTGATAACACCTTTGGGGTAGCCGGATATCTCTGCCGTCCATTCGATCATGGGGCCGATATTATTGTTCATTCTGCAACCAAATGGATTGGCGGACATGGCACTTCCATCGGCGGTGTCATTGTCGATTCTGGGAAATTCGACTGGGGGAACGGAAAATTCCCGGTATTCACGGAGCCAAGCCCAGGGTATCATGGCCTGAATTTCTGGGAGACCTTTGGTTCAAAAAGTCCCTTTGGGAATATCGCGTTCATCATCCGGGCGCGCGTAGAACAGCTCCGGGATTTTGGACCGTGCCTCAGTCCATTCAATTCGTTCCTGTTCATCCAGGGTCTTGAGACACTCTCACTCAGGGCAGAGAGGCACAGTGAGAATGCGCTCGCTCTTGCTCACTGGCTTCGCAAGCACCCGCTTATCGATTGGGTAACATATCCCGGATTCGAGGATCACCCGTCACGGGCGAACGCGAAAAAGTATCTTTACCAGGGATTGTACGGAGGTATGCTCGTCTTCGGTATCAAAGGGGGGCGTGAAGCCGGGCGACAGTTCATCAACAACTTGAAGCTCGCAAGCCTGCTCGCCAACGTTGGTGATGCGAAGACGTTGGTGATTCATCCGGCTTCGACAACACATCAGCAACTGAGCGACAAGGAACAGCTTGAATCCGGTACCACTCCCGATCTTGTCCGTGTGTCTGTCGGGATTGAGCACATTGAGGACATCATCGAGGATTTTGGGCAGGCACTCAGTGCTGTGAATGCGAATGTGACGGTTGCATGAAGAAGCTGAAGGTCACCTGCGCCGGCGAAAAAAATCCCGCGAAGAATTTGCTCCTTCGCGGGAATGGAGATGCAACGTGATTACTGTGGGAAGGGTGGAAGCCCCCCGCAGACACACCAAACGCGGTCGAAGCCAGCCTTTCACCCGGGTTGAACCGCGAAGAAGGCTGCTTTCTGCTATGCTAATCCATAATCTTTCGCAGGAACGCCGGTTTCTCCGGATCCGCCTTGTCGATTTTCTCGTCACCCTTTTCCGGTTCCCGTTGGGCCTGGATAGAGATGTCGATGCCGCGCCGCAGGAACGTTGGCTCTTCGAACTTCTGAAGGTCGCCCGGTCCTGATGGGATTCGGTCAATAAGCCTCGAAACAGCCTTCGGCGGTTGTTTTGCCGCAACTGCTTTCTTGTTAAAGCCCGTTGCGATGACCGTTACCATGATCTCGTCTTTCATGTTGTCGTCGACCACGGTACCGAGAATGACGTTTGCGTCGTCACCAGCTGCGTCATGGATGACAGTGATGGCCTCGTCGACTTCCATAAGCGACATGTTCTTGCCGCCTGTGACGTTGATGAGGATCCCTTGAGCGCCGGCAATGGAGACTCCGTCGAGCAACGGGCTGGAGATTGCCGCGTGTGCTGCTTCGACGGCGCGATTTTCGCCTGTTGCGACACCGGAACCCATTAACGCATCGCCCATCTCGCGCATGACGGTGCGGACATCGGCAAAGTCCACATTGATCAGTCCTGGGATGGTAATCAGTTCTGAGATTCCGCGCGTTGCGTTGTAGAGAACCTCATTCGCCAGCTCGAACGCTTCCATCAACGGCGTGTGGCGGTCAATGATGTCCAGCAGTTTCTGGTTCGGGATAACGATCAGCGTGTCGACCTGCTTCTTCAATTCCTCAATTCCTTCTTCCGCCTGACCTGTCCGTCTTTTCCCTTCGCTGTTGAAAGGCCTCGTGACAATTCCCACCACCAGCGCCCCGAGGCTCTTGGCGATATTTGCCACAATGGGGCCGCCACCGGTTCCGGTTCCGCCTCCCATGCCGGCGGTAACGAAGACCATGTCGCTGCCCGTAAGGGCGCGGGCGATTTCCTCGCGGTCTTCTTCCACAGCCCGATGGCCGATGGTAGGATCAGCGCCGGCGCCGAGACCACGGGTCAGAGTCTTCCCGACCTGGATCTTCTGAGATGACTTGTTGCGTTCCAGTGCCTGGACATCGGTGTTGATGGCGATAAAATCGACGCCGACCAACCCTTTGTCGATCATGCTATTGACGGCGTTTCCACCACCGCCGCCAACACCAACCACACGAATCTTCGCTCCGCGGTCCGCTAAGGTGTCGAGTTCAATCACGGTAACATCTCCTTTAGTTAGTTGGTTGTGAGTTTGTAAGTATCAAACTTGATTCTAATTTCAGATAACAGCCTGCAGATTACAGATGGCAGACTGTCATTTCAAAAGCGTTCGTTGAAAACCGATCAGCATCGCTATGATTTCATCTACTTCCTTGAAAATTTCAGCGTGGATCTTTTCAGAAACAAAATCATTTGTGAGAGCCACGTCTGCACAGCCAATACACTCATGCCCGGAACGGATTGCGTAGTCGAGGAATTTCGCAAACTCCTTCTCTGAACGATTGCCGGCTCCCTCTGCGATATTGAGGACAATGGAATCAGCAGCGCGGCGGAACTGAGACGTCAAAGAGTAAAGTTCATCCTTCGGAAATGTCCTTGTGGTGTTTCGCACCGTCTTGGTGAAGTCCAGAGCTTTCAAGTACACTTTCAGTTTTCGAAAATTATGCATGATCGTATCCTAGTCATCTGTCTCTTATCTGCAAGCTGCAATCTGCTTTCTGCGCACTTCCTCACAACTCATCAAACCACGTCTTCATCCTGTTGAAGATGTTCTTCACAGAACCCTTGCCTCTCTCGGGTGCTACTGATGACGTCATCGAAGAACGATCGCGATGTTTGAACTCGTGTATCACAAGTCCGACCCCCGTGGCGTAGATTGGGTTTTCGATCTCATGAATGAGGCCGGCACTGAATCCCGAGGGTATGCCGATCTTGACGGGCATGCCGAGAACCTCGCGGGCCAGATCTGCCGTCCCCTTGATGAGCGAGCCGCCACCCGTCAACACAACGCCGGCCGAGAGGTGCTTGGAATAGCCCGACCGTTTGATTTCCATCGCAGCGATTTCCAAAATCTCTTCCATCCTCGGCTGAATGACCTGGCAGAGGAGCCGTTTGTCGATCTCGATGGGCGGACGACCACCGATGCCCGGAAGGATAATGGGTTCGTTGTTCACGATTGCGGCCATGAACGCGTAGCCGTGCTCCTGCTTGATCCGTTCAGCCTGTTCTGTCAGGATGCCCAAGCCCTTGCGGACGTCGTCGGTCACTTTCTTCCCCGCGATGCCGATGACTGCCGTGTGCCGGATGGTCCGCTCTTCAAATACTGCCAGATCGGTTGTTCCGCCGCCGATATCAAGAAGGGCAACGCCGACCTCCTTTTCCTCGTCGTCAAGCACCGCATAGCTGGATGCCAACGGCTCGAGCACCATGTCGTTGACGTGGAGACTGGCGCGTTGGACGCACTTGTAAATGTTCTGTGCAGCTGTGACGAGCCCGGTGATAATGTGGACGATTGCTTCCATTCGGACGCCCGACATGCCAACCGGATCATAAATTCCATCCTGGCCGTCGACGATAAACTGCTGCGGGATGACGTGAATGATTCTCCGATCAGACGGAAGAGCCACCTTCTTCGTGTCCTCAATCAGGCGGTTAACATCTTCCTGTGAGATCTCATTGTCCGGTCGGCTGATCGCGACAACCCCGCGGCTTTGAAAACTCTGAATATGATCGCCGGCAATGCCCACGGTCACGGAGGAAATCTTGACCCCCGACTGTGCCTGAGCATCAGCAACGGCGATTTGAATCGAACGGACGGTCTTCTCAATATTGGTTACTACGCCGCGCGTCAATCCGTCGGATGAACTCTTGCCGATGCCGAGGATGTTCAATTTCCCCGGGTGGCTCTCATCCGGCGACGCCACGATGGCGCAGACTTTGGTCGTCCCTATGTCAAGTCCAACAGCAATATCCTGTGTCATACAGCGTTGTTTTCCTTTCAATCCTGATCGGAGTGGTCAATAGCACCTGTCAACAGGGATGCCAGTATCTAACTTTGCTTTTTGTTCCAGCGAACGACGACTTGATCGTCATATCGCAGATCGACGTACTGGAGATTGTCAGAGCCTCGCTCACGGACCGCGCTATTCCAAAACGCTTCCAGTCGAACCAACTTGCTGGCGATTTCACCTCGACCGAAAATGATTGGCACTCCCCACTCGGCTGCATACAGGACAATGTCGCCGCCGTTTCTCAACCGCACTTCAGAAATCAAATGATAGAGGTCCTTGCTCACCAATTTTGAATCTGCGAGAATCTGCAATGCTTCACGAATATCGGGATGCTTGATCATCGTCCCAGGGGTGAGAGCCATCCCCTCCGGCATTCCGGTCAGCACAGGTAAATCGAACAACTGCTTCGAGATCGAATGGGGGAGCACCACTCCGTCCTCGTCGAGATACAAGATCTCCGAGCTGTTGATGATTGCCAGCGGATTGCGCTCTTTGACCGTGACCTTCAATGTTGCAGGCAAATCCCGCTCGACCACCGCATCCTTGATGAAATGATGACTGAGGATGTCGTGGCGCACCGCCATCAGATCGACATCCTGAAGCTGCGCGTTCTTCGGGACCTTGATGAGCTGTGTGATCAGGTTGGACTTCCACAGATTTGCCGAGACGACAAGTCCCACCGCGAGAAAGAGCAACCCCAAGAAACCGAATTTCAATTTCCTGCTTGCGCTCATGCGACTTTCTGCCTCACGTCATCCGAAAAACCGACCAACTTGACTTCGAGCTCCAGAAGAACTCCCGTGTTTTGATGAACTGTGCGGCGGACGAGATCCACCAGCGTCACTACATCAGCGGCCTTCGCATCACCGAGATTGACGATGAAATTGGCGTGTTTTTCGGATATCTGCGCGTTTCCGACACGCTTTCCCTTTAGACCAGCCTGCTCGATAAGCTTTGCCGCATACGTTCCCGGAGGATTTTTGAACATGCTGCCAGAGTTTGGCAGCGTCAGCGGCTGCGTCGTGTTGCGTTTCAGAATAAACTCCCGCCGCCGCCGAATGAGCTCTTCCTTGTCCCCCTGCGGGAGCTGAAATGACGCACTGAGTACGACGTCCTTGGCGAAGCCAGAGTGTCTGTACGAAAAGTCCGCTTCCTGTTTCTTAACCTTCTGGATGCGCCCGTCGCGGAAAACCTCAATTTCAACCACATGATCCGCCGTCTCGCCTCCATGTGCGCCTGCATTCATCACGACCGCTCCGCCGACGCTCCCCGGAATACCAGCTAGCGTCTCGACGCCGGCCAATCCCTGTTGTATGCAGAAATCCACGAACTTCGACGAATGTGCACCGGCTTCCGCTACAACCAGCTCACCTTCCATACGAACGTCCGAAAGGGAGGACTCAAGGTTGATTGCAGCACAGCGAATACCCTCATCACTAATGATGATGTTGCTTCCGCGACCCAGCATGAGGAACGGATAGTTGTTCTTCTGGAAATACTTGACGATCTCCACCAGGTCCTGCTTGTCTGCAGGCTCGACATAGTAGTCCGCCGGACCACCAACACGCATCGATGTATACTTTGACATCGACTCGTTGATGGCGATGAAGCCCCGGAAGAACTGATTTATGTCGCTAAGAGTAACCATACTGGTAAATGCCAAAGATTAATTGGTGATTGGTTCACCCCGTTAACGGGGTTAATTGGTCACCGGTCAATTATTCACCAATTAACCACGTAACCAATTAACTCTTCTAACTCTTCATCTTCTTCAAAAACTCTTCCCCAAACTTCCAGATGTCTCCTGCTCCCATCGTGATCACAATGTCGCCGCTCTTGACGATCGAAGTGAGGTGATCCGGTATCTGCTTCTTGTCGGGAACGTACTGTGCATCCTTGTGTCCAAAGCGCTTCGCTGCGTTGACGATGAGCTCTCCTGAGATGCCCTGAATCGCTTCTTCACGAGCAGGGTAGACATCCGTTACGATAAGCACATCCGAAAGCAAGAAGGATTTTCCGAACTCTTCATAGAAATCGCGCGTCCGGGTGTAGAGGTGAGGCTGAAAGACGCAAACAACGCGCCGCCGCCAGCCGGCTTTTGTACCTGCCAGGGTTGCACGGCACTCTGTCGGATGGTGCGCATAGTCATCGTACACCGTGATCCCATTGACCTCACCCTTCTTCTCCCAGCGGCGGTAGACACCAGCGAACTTCTCGATACCGGCTCGCACGTTGTCGAACGAAACACCGAGGTGCAGGCCCACGGCAATAGCAGCAAGCGAATTCTGCACATTGTGGTTCCCCGGGACCTGAATCGTGACCTGTCCGAGATCGAATACCGTTTCGTACGACGGTAAATGTCGATGTATTGTCTTTATGACGGATGTCGACTGCCTGAACATCGGCCTGTGGATTCAGACCATAGGTGATGATCTTCTTCTTATTGAGCTGAGGCATGATGTCGAGCAATGCCGGCTCGTCGAGACAGAGAACTACGAATCCGTAAAACGGAACTTTTGACGCAAACTGGATGAAGGCCCCTTTGATATCCTCGAGATCGCGATAACAGTCAAGATGATCAGTTTCGAGTGTTGTCAGGACCGCGATCGTCGGGGTGAGCGAGAGAAATGAACGGTCGAATTCATCCGCTTCCACAACGATGAAGTCGCCACGACCGAGCCGGGCGTTTGTTCCCCCGAGGCCGCTCAACTTTCCCCCTACGATCACCGTCGGGTCGAGATTCCCTTCCATCAGCACAAGACTGATCATCGATGTGGTTGTCGTTTTTCCGTGCGTACCGGCAATCCCGATGCCGTACTTGAGCCTCATCACTTCAGCAAGCATTTCCGCCCGACGGATAACCGGGATCTTACGCCCCTGCGCCTCAAGCACTTCAGGATTATCGAGCGAAACGGCCGAAGAGTATACCAGAACATCGACATTTTCAACAATGTTTTCGGCCCGATGGCCTTCGAAAATATCCGCGCCAAGCTTCTGCAGTCGTTCTGTGACCTCTGACAGTCCACGATCCGATCCACTGACATGGAATCCCTGGTCGAGCAGTATCTCGGCGATGCCGCTCATGCCGATTCCGCCGATGCCAACGAAGTGAATTTTCTTAATCGATGAGAACATGAATGTATATTCTTAGTCCATGATTGAACTTAGAAGTCAGGATAGAGAATCCAGGATCTTTCTTCTGACTTCTGACTCATGAATTCTGTATTCCAACGAGTGTTCTTCAAAGAGTCTTCCTTCTTCTCACCCCGAATCGCCGGTGGCGACCCTTCGGGACATGGAGCGCTATGCGTTCCATTTCTGCAATAAGTTCTCGATCACGCTCATACCGCCCGACACGGATGCGGAAGAGGCGCCTGCGCCCCTTCATCTTGAACACGATGAGCTGAAAGTGGCCGGCCGTCTGTACCAATCTCTCTCGGCCGATGTGCATCCAATCGATATCGGAGATCTTGATTTCGCGCTCCCGGTTATGAGAGTGAAAAATCATCCGATCGTCCGTTATCACGAGCTTGCGGTTCCGTGACAGGTTCATCAACAGGGTGATGAATGCAATGACAACAAAAAAGATCATGATGTACACGATGGGATCTTTGAAAACGAATTGGAACTGATTCTCAAAGAAGCTCCCTTTGATCCCGGCGTATAACAAGAAAACGAGCAGGTACAACAGAGTCTGCTGATAGTAGAAATCGAGCTTATATTTGAATGTCTTCTGTTCCATATGGGACTATCGAATCATTCCCAGAATAGCTGCTGCGATCTCCCGCCCGGCCAGGGGCTTGCCCAATTGGGCACTTGCCTTGCTCATCTGATCCAGCCGGCGCGGATCGTTCAACAGCTTAAGCAATATCTCTTTCAGGCCTTGTCTTGCGTCCTGGTCAGCGATCATAACCGCTGCACCGCCGTCTGCTAACGACCTCGCATTGTGGGTCTGATGGTCCCCGGCGGCAAATGGATACGGAACCAGAACAGCCGGCTTGCCGACCAGCGCTAACTCGGCAAGCGTTGTCGCGCCTGCCCTGCATACCACCAAATCCGCAGCACCGAAAGCGTATTCCATCTTGTCAATAAATGGACCGAGCCAGCCGATGTTTCTATCGCCGACCGCTCTTCGCACACGGTCGTAGTCGCTCTGGCCTGTTTGCCAGACCAGTTGAATGTCTGCTGCGAGAAGTTCCTGGAGCGACTCGAGCACGGCATCGTTGATGGACGCTGCACCAAGGCTCCCCCCGAATATGAGCAGCGTTCTTTTGCCCGCTGCGATGTGAAAGAACGTCCTTCCTTGGTCTCTCGAAATTGTTCCAAGCTTCTCACGTGTGGGTGTACCGACGAGCATCACGTGATCTGTCCGCTTCAACCATCGACGGGCTGCATCAAAGGCTATGAAAACTGTTGTTACCCTCTTTGCAAGAAGCCTCGTAGTTACGCCCGGGTAGCTGTTCGACTCGTGGATGATTGTCGGGATACCGAGCAGGGAGGCGGCGAACAGAATCGGGCCGCACACGTACCCGCCGGTCCCTACGACGACATCCGGCCGAAATTGACGTATAACAAAGAGCGACTGAATAAAAGAAACAATCACTTTGATCGGGAACAGGAAATTGTCGAGCCTAAGTCTCCGGTGAAACCCGCTGATCCAAATCGTGCGAAACGGATAGCCGCGCTCGGGTACAACCCGTGCCTCGATTTTCCCTTTTGTCCCGAGGAACAGGAACCTTGATGACGGCTCCAACCGCTTGATCTCGTCTGCAATCGCCAGTGCTGGGAAGAGATGCCCCCCTGTTCCACCGCCGGCGAGCAAAATGTTCGGAGCATCCTTTGCCACATTGTATCCTATTGCCGCGTTAACCAAGGAACCTTGTGATCTCCATGTTCGCTCTGCACGGTGGATTCGAATCCCTCGCTCCGGGCGATCGCTAGTAGACCTTCACCGTTTTGTCTTCCAGCGACTGCGCCGTTGTTGGCTGTTCCGGTGTTTTCGCTGCGCGCGGATGCATGTCCGTCTGCGCCGAGATATTCAACAGAACCCCGACAGCAAATGATGTGAAGAGCAGCGATGACCCGCCGTAGCTCACGAATGGCATCGGCAGACCGGTCGTCGGGAGAATTCCAAGCGTCACGCCCGCATTGACGAGTGCATACAGTGTGACGACACTCGTGATACCGATAGCGAGCAGCCGGCCGAACTCATCTCGTGCGGACTTCGCAATCTTGAACCCGCGAAGCATAATGATCAGAAAGAGCGTCATGAAGAAAATCGTACCAATTGCACCGTACTCTTCACCGACAATTGAGAAAACGAAATCGCCATATGACTCGGGAAGAAAAAAGTCGCGCTGCTTGCTAAGGCCCGGACCAACGCCAAAAAGCCCGCCGGTGCCAAATCCTATGATCCCCTGCATCAGCTGGTAGCTCAGCTTTCCGCCGCTGGAGCTGCCGTCAATGAACATCTGGAGGCGCTGCAAAACGTGAGGGCGTGTGAGCGCGACCCCAATCAAAAGCGGTATTGCAGCTGCCATGGTGCCGAAAAGGTGTAAGAATCGCGCGCGGCTGATGAAAAGCATCACCAGGCTCATCAGGATGATCATCGATCCGGTGCTGAAATTGGGCTGCAGCAACACAAGCCCGGCAACGCTTCCGATCCAGATCATCATCGGCAGGAAGCCTTTTTTGAAATCCCGGATGGTCTCTCCTTTTGTGGAGATGAGCGAGCAGAGATGGAACAGGAGCGCGAACTTCGCAAACTCGGAGGGCTGAAGACTCAACCCGCCAAATCGCAGCCATCGTGTTGCTCCCTTCACTTCACCGCCGAGAATCAACGTGATCGTCAGAAAAGCGATCGACATGATAACTACCGGCTTTGTCAGTTTCTTGTATTTCTTATAGTCGATCGTCATACCGACGAACAACGCCACCAATCCAAGCAGAACTTTCAGTGCGTGCAAATTGAGCAACCGGTTGCTCTCTCCGAACTTTTCCATCGCCCACGTCGACGAAGCACTGTACACAACTCCCAGGCTCAGCACCATAAGGACGAGAACGGCGACGAGTGTGGGGAGATCGATGTGATTTCGTTGAGCCCGGGTCATTGATGTCGTTAGAGATTCTTCACGAGTTCTTTGAAAACTTTTCCGCGCTGTTCATAGTTCTCGAACCAGTCGAACGAGGCGCAGGCGGGGGACAAGAGAACGACGTCGCCTGTTTGCGCGAACCGTTGTGCTGCCAGGACCGCTTCGTCGATTGAGTCCGCCTTTCGTACCGGTTTCAGCGGGGAAAGTGCCTTCTCCACCTTGTCGGCCGATTCACCCATGGCTACAATGGCGCGGACGTTTTTCTGGACTAAATCGGAAATCCTGGAATAGTCATTCCCCTTGTCCCGGCCGCCGAGCATGAGCACGATCGGCCGATCGAAAGCCTGGAGTGCATACCAGACTGCATCAACGCTCGTCGCTTTGGAATCATTGTAGTAGCGCACGCCGTTGACCTCACGCACGAATTCCTGCCGGTGTTCCACTCCCTTGAAGTTCTTCAAAGTGGCCCGGATGGAAGCAGTGCCAACGCCCGATAGCTGCCCAACCATCGAGGCAGCCATAGCGTTGTAAAGATTATGGGGACCCTTGATGCTGATTTCGTCCACGCTGATGATCTCGGTCCGTTTTCCATTCAGCACTGTCACGAGTTTTCCGCTTTCCACAAAGGCCCCTTCAGGAAGCGCTTGTCGGATGCTGAAGGGGATGCGTCTGCACTGCGCCTTTTGTACGATCGTTGACGTCCACTCATCATCGGCATTGTAGAGCAAAACATCGTCGCCAGCCTGGTTCATGAAGATGCGTGCCTTTGCCCCCGCATACTTCTCCATGGAGTGGTCGTACCGATCCATGTGGTTTTGCGTGATGTTCAGGATCGCCGAAATCCGTGGCCGGAACGTCTCGCAATGATCGAGTTGGAAGCTGCTTATTTCCAGAACAGCAAGATCTGTCGGAGCCAGCTCCAGAACGATGGATGAGAATGCCGTGCCAATGTTGCCCGCAACTGCATGGTTTTTTTTTGCATCGCCGAGGATCCTCCCGATCAGTGTGGTTGTCGTTGTTTTCCCGTTCGATCCGGTAATGGCAACGATGGGGGAACGGCAAAACCAACCTGCAACCTCTACCTCGCTGACGACCTTGGTACCGCGTGTCCGGGCTTCAACCACCACGGGAGCATTGCTTGGTACTCCCGGGCTGATGACCATCAAAGAACACTCATACACTCGTTCGGAATGACCGCCCAACTCATGCTCAATTCCGAGTTCGCTCAGCGTCTGGGCTTCTGCCTTCAGCTTGTCAGGACCGGTCTTGTCACTGACAAAGATCTGTGCGCCCTGGCTTCGCAGCAGCTTGGCGACTGCGATACCGCTTCGAGCGGCACCGATGACACTAATCTTTTTGTTTCGGAGCAGTGAAACATCCATGTGAGACGATCATCCAATCTGGATTCCATCATTTCAGGAAACACTCTTAGCGAACCTTGAATGTTGCCAGGCTCAAAATCATGAAGAGAATCGCAATAATATAGAATCGCGTCACAATCTTCGGCTCGGGCCAGCCGAGCAGTTCAAAATGGTGGTGGATCGGGGCCATCTTGAACACGCGGCGCCCTTCACCGTACTTCTTTTTCGTATACTTGAAATATGTCCGCTGAATGATTACGGACAGCGTCTCCATCAGGAAGACGCCTCCGAGTGTCGGCAGAAGTAATTCTTTCTTGAGAAGCACACACATTGCGCCAATGACACCGCCGAGCGCGAGCGATCCCGTATCGCCCATAAACACCTGGGCGGGGTACGAATTGAACCAGAGAAAGCCGAGCGCCGCTCCCACCAGCGCCGCGCAGTAGATCGCCAACTCACCATTTCCCTTCAAGAACGGAATCGTAAGATACTTGCTCCATTCTGCGTGACCAGAGACGTACGCGATGATGGCAAGCGTCAGCGCCACGATGCCGACCGTGCCAATCGCAAGGCCGTCAAGACCATCCGTCAGATTGACCGCATTCGATAACGCGGTGATGATAAAGATGACGAGGGGGATGTAGAACCACCCGAGGTCAAGCTCCAGGTGCTTGACGAACGGGACGGTCGTCTTCGACTTCAGCGCCACCAGGCTTGCATCGATCCACTGCGGATGAAAGTAGATGACACCCCCCACGACAAGGCCGACAACCACCTGGCCAACGATTTTGTATCTGCCAATCAACCCTTTCGGCTTCTTCTTGACAACCTTCAAATAGTCATCAAGGAACCCCACGGCACCGAGGACAACCGTAACGAACAGAATGAGAAGGATGTAGCCGTTTCTAAGATCTGTCCAGAGAAGTGCCGGAATGAGGAGGGATGCGAGCACAATCAAACCGCCCATGGTCGGCGTGCCGGCTTTGCTCAGATGGCTTCTCGGAGCTTCCACCTTCGCCGCCTCGCCGATCTGGTGCTTGCGCAGTTGGCGAATAATCTTAGGCCCTAACCAAAAGGCGACGACCAGCGCTGTCACTGCGGCCAGACCAGCACGGAAGGTGATATACTGGAACAAGCCGAAGCCAGGGATGTGAAATTTCTTATCGAGATATGTAAACAGGTGGTACAACATTTTTCTTAATCCTGGTGCCGTTTCCTCAAACTAATTTTGTGGTCTTCTGACTCTCTTTCGTCAGCCCGCCTGCTGTTCTTCGACAGTTATACTGTCGAAGAAGGCCCATGCTGGAGTTAAACTCCAGGAGTCTTGATGAGTTTGTCGAGGGCCTCTAACTGCCGCAATCTCGGGGACAAGTGCATTGCTCGAAAAGATCAACGCCTTGAGCAATGTCCGAGAGTGAAACTCTCGCATGAGTTCAGTCCGACAGTTCAACTGTCGGACAACAGGGTTAAAGGCCGCCCAACGCACCTTCCGATGATTTCGGCAGCTTGGTGCCAAGAGCACGAAAGGTGTGATGAACGAATCCGCTTCGAGAATGTCGTGTCAGCGTCCCAGAGCCATATGCCATTGAACTGTCTGTCCGATGGCGGGACTTACTTAAGATCGTACAAGAATCATCGTAATAATCCACTAGGCTGCCTGGTCGGGTGTGTCCTGAGACGGTTTGAATCGTTCTGTGAGAAACGCAACCACGTCTTCCATTTTCATTCCGCGGGATCCTTTGACAAGAACAACATCACCGCGAGTGAGCAATTCCGCGAGATGCTCAGAGAGTGCATTTTTTTGTTCAAAGTGTTCCTTGAATACTGTCGTCGCTGCATCGTGCGTCTCCTGGGAAAGGGTGCCGTAGGTCAGGAGGTATCTTGCTCCGGACTTTGCCACCACCTGTCCAATGCGTCGATGCTCGTCGGCTGACTTGGGTCCAAGCTCAAGCATATCAGCCAGGACTGCGACTTTCTTGCCCGAAGTGTGAACACCCTCCAGCACGCGGAGAGCAGCCTGCGTTGAATCCGGGTTGGAATTGTAGGTGTCGTTCAACACCGTTATTCCGTTGAGTTTCAAAACCTGCATCCGCTTGCTGGCGCTGACGAACAAGGAAAGGGCTTCCGTGATTTTTTTCGCAGGCACCTGGAATGTCAGCCCGACCGTCGCTGCAGCCAGTGCATTCTCTGCGTTGTGCAGTCCGGGAACAGCAACCTGCACGCGGAACGCTTTCTTTCCTTTCGGTTTAACTTCGAGCTGGGCACATGCATCTTCGTCGAAAGAGATCACCGTTCCTTTGACCGTCGTCGCGCCCTTGTCGAATCCGTATGTGATCGATTTCCGAAGACCCGTTGCCTGCTTCTTCAGGCGTTTATCGTCCTGGTTGACAAAGCCGACAGCTTTCGATCGGCGATGCTGACGCAACCACTCATAGGCTTCGCCCTCGGCTTTTGCAACGCCATCGACCGAACCGAAAAACTCGAGGTGCTCGCGCCCGATATTGGTGATCAACACATGGGTCGGCTCAGCGACGGAACAGAGGTGTGCAATCTCTCCAAAGTGATTTGTGCCTATTTCGATCACGGCCATCTGGTGCTGGCGCTCCAGGCGAAGCAGCATCTGCGGAACGCCGATGTGATTGTTCAGGTTTCCTTCCGTACTCAGCACGCGGAATTTTGTCCGAAGCACCGCGGAAACCATTTCCTTCGTTGTCGTCTTCCCGTTGCTTCCGCCAACAACGAGAACCGGAATCTTGAATTTCCTGCGATGGGCATTTGCCAACCGTCCAAATGTATGAACCGTGTCCTCGACGATCATCCGTGGCAGGTTCAGACTCGATAGCATAATGGGATTAGCTTCTGCCCAACTGGCGTCTGCAATGATGGCGCCCGCGCCGGACTCCGCAGCCTTTGTGATGAAATTGTGACCGTCGAACTTCTCTCCACGCAATGCAATGAAGAGGCTTCCGTGACTGACCGTACGGGAGTCGGTCGAGATGTCGTCGCACAACACCCCTTTTGAACTCTCAAACCCAAGCGCCTGAAGGTGTGGAAGGGCAAGTATGTCGTTTCTCGTCAATCTCATGAGCGGATAAAGTCCTCGACGATTTCCCGATCGCTGAAATGTATCTTCTCTTTGCCGATGACCTGATAGTCTTCGTGTCCCTTGCCTGCCACGAGAATGACATCACCGGAACGAGCCTGGCGAAGGGCCGTATGAATTGCAGTGCGCCGGTCTACTTCCTGCACAACTGTAGCCTCATGTGGAATTCCGCGAACAATGTCATCGATGATGTGTTGAGGACATTCCGTCCGCGGGTTGTCCGACGTGACAATGGCAAGATCGCTGAGGCTTCCTGCAATCTTCCCCATCAACGGTCTCTTTGTCTGATCCCGGTCGCCGCCGGCGCCGAACACCGTGATGATGCGTCCACGACCCTCCTTCGGAAGGACATCGTGGATTGTCCGGAGACACTTCTCGAGAGCGTCCGGTGGGCATAGTCAATGATTGCAGTCCAACCCCCCGGAGAGATGATACGTTCGAATCGACCCCTCACGTTCTTGACACTGCTGATTCCCGCGGCAATCGTCTCGTGCGAATGGCCCAGGGCGATTCCGGTTGAGTAGGCCGCGAGAATATTGTAGACGTTGAACCGGCCGACGAGGGGAGAGGTCAGCGTTGACTCTTGATTTCCGGATCGAATGTTGACCGACGTTCCCTCAAGAGAAATCCGGATGTCCGCTGCTCGTACGTCAGCTTTTTCTGCTACGCCGTACGAAATCGTCCGCCCCAGGCTTGTCGAGACGATCTTCATACCCCATTCATCATCGCAATTGGTCACCGCCACTGCATCGCCTGAGAGGTTATCGAAGAGCAATTTCTTCGCATTGAAGTACTCTCCCATGGTCCCGTGATAATCGAGGTGGTCTTGCGTGAGGTTTGTGAAGACTGCAACGTCATAGTCGAGACCGTAGACCCTCGATTGATGTAATGCGTGTGAGGAAACCTCCATCGACACTGATTGACAGCCCGACTTGAGCATTCGTGCGAGAAGTTCATTGAGTTCTAATGACTCTGGCGTTGTGTGCGATGCAGGGATCACGTCGTCCCCAATTCTGTACTCGATTGTACCGATGAGTCCGACACGTTGACCCGCGGCCTGCAAGATCGCTGTGATAAGGTGCGTGGTTGTCGTTTTTCCATTCGTTCCTGTCACGCCGACGACGGTCAGTTCACTGGAAGGATGGCCGAAGAAGTTTGCTGACATGAGAGCCAGCGCCCTTCGGCTGTCAGGCACAACGACCTTGGCGACATGCGTATGCATAAAATAGGAATCGGGTAACGTCGCGTCTTGCTCGAGTACCACAACCTTGGCGCCCCTTTCAATGGCTGCTTCGACGAACTTGTGGCCATCGGTTCCGACTCCTCGCATGGCGACGAAACAATCGCCCCGCCCTACCTTACGCGAATCGTACTGGATCCCGTGAACGTCAATGTCGCCCGTCGCCAGGAAATGGCCATAGGTCAATTCGAAGAGTTTCGTGACCTCGACGCCTTCCAGAAGGATTCCCAGATTCATGCTCTTTCAACAATCTTAAAGACAATCAATGAATCGCCACAAAGTCGCTAAGGCACCAAGTGAAACACTGCTGATATTGTTACTACCACAAGACTGTGTGTCTTCGTGGTTAGAACCTCTCTCAAAAACCCCCTCGGAACAACAAGAGTCTCACGCCAAGACGCAAAGTCGCTAAGAATATGTATTTCTTTCTATGCTTAGCGTTTTCGCGCCTTTGCGTGAGTATCTTTGAGATGACTTCTAATCTCCTTCATGCGTTGTCTCAGTACAGAACCGCGGAGACAATTGTTTTCGGGTCGCACGTCAGACGAATGGTCGCGCCGGCCTGTATCTTTTGTCCTGCCGCGGGGACCTGATTCACCACAACTCCGGAACCCCGTACCTTGATGTCGAAATCGTCCACAATCAGCCGGTTGATGGCCCGCCGTAGGCTCATGCCTCGAACATCCGGAACTACGAGCCTTCCGTTTGAAACGTCCACGCCAGTGTCGTTCAGTACGAGTTGAATGACGTCGTCCTTCTCAAGATGCTTTCCCGGTTCCGGTACCTGACGTACGACGATGTCACCGGTGCCGATTGTCTGGCTCTTCAGTCCATGGCTCTCGAGCAAACGGCTGGCGATGAGTACCTGGAGCGTTCGTACGTCGGGCACACTGATGCCATTCTTGGGTGGCAGTTGATCCTTGGGTTGCGGCGCCTTGGTAAACCGTCCCGTCGTGTTGATGATCCGCTCGGCGATTGCCCGGAAGACCGGGCCGCTTGTTGATCCGCCATAGTAACTTCCGCCGCGCGGATTATCGAGCATCACAAGGCAAACAACCTGAGGATCTTCAACGGGGAAGAAACCAACGAAGGACCCGGTATAGCTTCCAGCACCGTAGCGCCCCTCGATCACTTTTTTCGAAGTACCCGTCTTGCCTGCTATGCGAACGCCCTGAATGCGCGACTCTTTTGCGGTGCCCCGTTCGACGACTCCCTCGAATGCCTGTGTCAAGAGGGCCGCGGTTTGCTCTGAAATGACTCTGCGAATCATCTGGGGTTTTTCCTCGAGGAGGGCTTCTCCGGAGTTGTCCTGAATTCGCGAGACAATGAAAGGCTTCATCAGGATACCCTTGTTGGCGACGGCTGCGTACGCGCAGACGATCTGCATCGGAGTGACGGCAACCTCATAACCGTAAGCCATCGTCTGGAGTGTCGTGCCGGACCATTCACTCGGTTTTTTCAGCTTACCCCGGACCTCGCCCGGCAGCTCAACGCCCGAGGGAATGCCGAAACCGAAATTGCGGGCCTGCACATAAAGGCGTTCTGGGCCGATCATTGGGCTGACTTTGGCCATCACAATATTGCTGGAGAACTCGATGGCCTCCTGAAACGTGAGCCATTCGTACGGGTGAGTATCCTTGATAGACCGGAACTTTCGCTTCGTAGAAAGGACCACTTTGTACTCCCCACGTTCTGCGTAGAATTTCTTCTCGGGCGTCACAAGACCGTTCTCGTATGCTGCCGATGCAGTGACGACCTTGAAGACGGAACCGGGCTCGAACACATCAGTCACGACGCGATTGCGGGCTGCATCCACGTCGTACGAAACGAGGTTGTTGGGGTTGAGCCCCGGAATGTTTGCGAGCGCAAGAATCTCGCCCGTCTTCGGATTGAGCATGACTGCGAGTCCCGCCGATGCCTTGTTCAGGGCGACGCCCCGTTTCAACTCTTCTTCGACAATTGACTGGTATGCGAGGTCGATTGTCAGGACAAGGTTGTGGCCAATAAGAGGCTCGATGCGCGGATAATCGACAGAAGGACGCGCGCGGCCCAATCCGTCGCGCTGCATGATCACCGAGCCGTTTTTCCCCCGAAGGTACTCGTCGAATTCGAATTCAAGTCCTGAGATTCCCTTGCTGTCGACATCAGTAAACCCGATCAGCGTACCGGCCACGTCGTCGTAATGGTAGAGGCGCTTTGCTTCGTCGACCACAATAACGCCGACAAGTTTGTACGATTCAATCCGTGTCGCAATCTCTGTCGGAACACGCCGCTCGAGCCAGACAAACCGTTTCGGCGAGCCGGAGCTTGTGACGCTGTGAAGCTTGCCGAGATAGAACGACCGGGGTTTGCCGAATGCCGTGGAGAATTGTCCCGCGATATCGTTCGCATGATCGCCAACGACTTTTGGGTCGGCACCGAAGGAGACAAACATCGAGTTTGAGGCGAGGACATTATTGCTGCGATCATAAATATTGCCGCGCACGGCGGGAAGAACAAATGTCTGTTCGTACTGTTTGCGCGCGATGGTCTGGTACTTCGCAGCGTCGAGGATCTGAATCTGAATGAGACGACCACCTATGACGACGAAGAACAACGCGAATCCAAGCTTCAACGTGAAAAACCGTCCACGCGATTGCTGCGGGGTCTCCGGCTGTTGGGTTGGTGACACTTGTTGTGCTGGTATCTTCTTGATCTCCGGCATCAGTGTTCGCGCGATGCTTCCTCAGTTGTTCTGATTTTTTCCTGGTCCACGTCTATCCAACCCGGAACATCGGTAGGGTTCTTTAAGCCCAGTTCATCCTCCGCACGCTTGCGGATACGTTCGAGGCTGGACATCTGGTTAATGCGCGCCCGCAACGCTTCCTGGTCACTCAAAATCTCCTGGAGCCGCACATCGCTTTTGTGGACATCGTTGACAAGTTGGTTGACTGCAATGACATTACTGATGTACAAAACGATGGCCGCTGCCGTCCCCATCAGGACCAGAATGATGTTGAACGGAGAGACCTTCCGCTTGATGTACCGGCGATTCGCAGGCGGCAGAGTGGTTCCCGGGGGAAGTTCTGCCTGCGGAGGAATCGGCATGGTGCCGCCATAGATGAGACGTCGTTGTTGAACCCTTGTCGGGGGAACTGGCGTCCGCTCGCCTTGAGCCGGCACGTCCGGACTCATCGCTCGCTCGGCGAGTATCTCTGCGCTATTTCTGTAAGTCCTTGCCATCTAAGAGATTATGGAGACCCTCAAACCAATTTTTTTGTAGCTGTTGTTGCTTCGCGCGCCTCAAATCTTCTCAGCTGCTCTCAACTTTGCGCTTCTCGATCGGGGATTGAGTCGGCTCTCTTCGATCGTTGCCTCGAGAGGTTTCTTCGTCAGGATCCTAAGCCTCGGTACCAGCTCTGTATCAGGAACGAGTTTGTTCCCCGACGGTCGAATCAACGCAGCGTCGCGTTTAAACGTTTCTTTAACTATGCGATCTTCAAGCGAGTGATAGGAGATGACGACCACCCGGGCGCCGGGATTCAGAAGCGACACCGCTTGCCCCAGTGCACCTTGCAGACTTTCAAGCTCTCTGTTGACTTCGATCCGGAGAGCCTGGAATATCCTTGCCAGTGTCTTAATCAGGAATCGTTCTCCGACGACGCTCTTTATCAGAGCGACAAGCTCCCCGGTAGTCTCGACGGCTGTTCCTGACCTCTGCCGTACGATGGTCCGGGCAATGGATCGGGATGCTCTCTCTTCGCCGTACTGCCAGAAGATATCCGCCAGCTCCGCTTCCTCATACTGATTGATGACGGCTCGTGCATCCAGAGCCTGCGCTGGATCCATGCGCATGTCGAGTCGGTCATCACCGCGGAAACTAAATCCTCTCGAAGGCTCATCGATCTGATACGACGAGACGCCAAGATCAAACACGATGCCGCTGATATGGTCGATCCCCCTTTGTGCGAGCGCGGCAGAGATGTTCCGAAAATTGTCGTGGACGAGCGTCACTCGTTCACCAAAACTTGACAATCGTGTCGCTGCAAACTGAATGGCGTCGGGATCGGCATCGAAACCGACCAGCACCCCGGTGGGATTAAGTCGTTGAAGAATTGACTCCGCATGGCCGCCTCCCCCGAGTGTTGCATCGACATAGATACCGTCCGTCGATGTAATAAGCCAAGTCAGGACTTCTTCGCGTAGGACCGGCGTATGATAGGATACCGGGCGCACAGCCGATGGCCAACCTATTCTGCCGGCTTCAGAACAACCTCGGCGACGGTCTCGTATGTCGCAGGCTGGTTGTTCATGTATGTTTCATAGATCTTGGGATTCCAGATCTCGATGCGCTCGAGAACTCCAAGAATGAGCACTTCGTTTTCAATACCTGCGAACTTCAGAAGATCCTGTGGAATCGAAAGCCGGGCCTGACTGTCGAGCTGACAATCAACAGCCCACTGCAGTAATGTTCGTACAAAGAACCTGTGTTGGGGATTGGAAGGGGATAGGCCCCGGATCGAATCTTCGACTTTTGCCCATTCGTCCTGCGGGTATACAAAGAGGCACTGTTCGTATCCGCGTGTCAGTATGAACGTGTCATTCGCCCCTGGGGAAACGTTCTTGCGCACCTTCGCCGGAAGTGCAATGCGTCCTTTGTTGTCTGCAGAATACGAGTACCGCCCTTTGAACGAAGACATAAATCCGAGCCTTCAGAAGTGCCTGATTTTATTGGAAAATATTTACCCCAGATTCCCCACTTTTCCCCACACGGCATGGAAATTTAGGGAATTGGCTATTAAAGTCAAGTACAAAAGTGCCGAAAAAACTGGGGTTTTTGACGAAGGTCAGAATGGGTGGTAATTGCTGGGGTTTCGGTCTAGGCGAGAATCCCCACCGAAGTGTCAATCTTGAGCAGAATCACATATTGCGGGGCAAAGTTCTCTGGCGCCCTGACGGACTCCGATAACCATCTAGAGGTCCAGTCGAAAAGTGGTGCCACCCCCGAATATGAAACTTCGGGGCAGGCAAGGCACGAAGTCACAAAGGTTCTTGAAAGAGAATAATATTTAAAAATCTTCTTCGTGTCCCTGCCTGCGTGCCGAGGCACTTCCGCCTGCGTGCCCACTCCGGCGGACAGGTCGGCAGGCAGGTTGGTGACTTCGTGGCAATGTCGATGTCTTCGACCGCCCTTCTAGATGAGCCCCAGATCGGAAAGCCGCTGCTTGAGCTCCTGCTCTCCCACAAAAAGAGAGCCGTTGAGCCCAACCCTCCGCGCAGCCTCAACGTTCTCGTGAAGATCATCGATGTAAAAAACATCTCCCGGATCGAGTTGAAGAAGTTCTATCGCCTTCTCAAAGATCTTGGTTTCTGGTTTGAGAGACCTGAGCCGATAAGAGAGGAAATGCGATGGAATGAATTGCAGCACGGCAAGATCGTCCATGCATGCATCGAAGTGCAGCGGATTGGTGTTGCTGAGAAGTCCGAGTGGTACCCTGGCTCCGAGATTGCGGACGAGTTCTTCCATCCCGACGACAGGCTGGCCGATAATTGAAAGCATTGCGCGCCGAAAATCGTCATGCGAAAAAACTCTTCTGTGTCCCCGGATGTGCCGTTGTGCGGCATCGGGAGCGTTGAAAAGACCACCGAGGCGTCCAAGAAACTGCTCCGTTGATTCTTCACCGCATTCGTACGCCCTCACAATGTTGATGACACTCTTCTGGTAGTACCGTCGGTTTTCCGGCGTGTCGATGCCGAGCGTCCGGAGAAATGCTTCAGGGTGAATATGAACAAGGACGTTGCCGAGGTCGAAGATCACAAATGTCGGTCGGGAAGAAGCCATCTGTCTATTTTCCCCCTCTCGCCTGCAGAGCTTTCACGACAGCAGACGGGTTCTCACACCACTGTCCAATGAAGCGAAGCGTATGCTGCATGTGTGTCTCCGTAAGAGATATGAGGTTATCCCGAAGAGTCCTGTCCGGAACGACTTATTCAGGCCGAAACTTCTAGAACCCAGCTCAAAAACAAATCGTCGTCAGTCTGAGCGCAGGGAGCGCTCTTTGCGACCGTAGTCGAAGACCGGCTTCGTCCCGCTCAAGAGACGAGCGGGACTGCGCTCAAGATGGACAAGCTTTCTTTGTGTAGCACAGGAGGACCTGCGCCGGCCTCTATCGAAGCTTGTGAGGGGCTTGATCCACGACCTTCCACCAGGCTCGACGTAGAGATCTAAACATACACCAACTCAAGCTTTCACGAAAAAAGCACACACCCCTTATATCCCCTCTCTCCAACACCCTAGCCATCGCACAGAGGGGACTGTTCGAGCGCATTGGATTCACGTCCCCTCTCGTGGGAGGCGTGTGTGGCGCGACCAGCCCGCCATGCGGCCCGCCCGAACGACTTGGTCGGGCGGGTCTGGCGGGGAGGGGACCGACCTGTCCGCCATGCTTTGTGGCGGAGGGGTGTGTGCTTTGCCCTTTCTGAGATTTCACGAAGACTCGGATTGTGATCTTTGGGTCGCATTCTATGGTGCAAAAAGTCCAACTACTCGACTTGTTTAAAGAACATGCCAGACGCAACGCTACCCCCGCAATTCAATCGAAATTTCGTCCCCAAGTTCAAGGAGAGCATAAGACCCGCGGCCCGCTGCTCCGCAGTTAACCATTTTGGTGCTTCCGAGCACGTCCAGCCCTCGTGATTCGTGAATGTGGCAGCAGACGAGCACATCTGGCTGGTGTTGCTCAACGAATTCTCTGACCGCAGTGCTTCCGACGTGCTTGCCCAGGAGTATCTTGTCCAGCTTTGTGTCACGTGGCGGTGCATGCGGAACGAACACTTTCCAGCGCATTTCCCGGATGTCACGCCATCCGGCATCAGCACGTCGTCTGATCTCTTCCTCCGAGATCTCATAGGGAGTATGCATCGGTGTAAAAGGAGAGCCAGCAATGCCGAAGAATCCGGCCTCGCCCAGCGCGGCTCCTTTCGCGTTGATATTCACACCCAGAGACTCGAACGATGCGTCGAAAGATGGCAGATCCATGTTTCCAGCGACGACGAACAGTGGCTTTCTAAACTGCTGAAACCGCCGGATTGCGTTCGTTGCTTCGCTGACCGTACCATGCGTCGTAAGATCGCCGCCCACAATGATCGCATCGAAACCGGTCTCTTTTGAGAGGATTTCGACGACCTTGTCGTACGCCCCGTGAATGTCTGTAAATGCCAGAATTCGCATTGTCCAATCCGCAACTTCATCAAGATCGTCAGAAGTTTCGAGAATTGAAAATGTGAATTTGCCGCTTGTATTTTCCCGCAACCGTGGTTACTTTTCGATTTGCCGGCAGAGGATGAGGAGAGACAATGTGGCACGATGCGAAGCGAACCGGCACCGCGTCGGCGGACACGCTGAGCGGAATGATCCAACGAGGTTCTTTGCCCAGGAAATGAAGCCAAAGTGATTACACGGGATTACTTTCTGCGGATGATCCATCAGCTCGCCCACGTGCTGGCGAAGGTTCTAGGGCTGAGCCAGCTTCAACGGTACGACGATGCCCTGGAGGAAGTGCAGCTTTCTTCCAGGCAGTTGCTCGGCATGGATCTTCGGCTGCTGACGACGCTTTCGGACACCGAGTTTGTTCGGTTGCTCTCTCTTGGTGATCGCTTCGATGTCGAGAAATGCGTTGTGGCCGCCGAGTTGCTGCGGCTTGTCGGAGAAGTGAAGGAGCGTGAGGGGGATGAGGGGGAGCGCTTCCACTGCACCACGACCTCTCTCAGTCTGTTCCTTGAGCTGCTGATCCGGGAGTCCAGCGTTCTCCCGAAAGAGTACCATGACAAAATTGAATTGTTGATCGGGAAACTCTCCACGTACGAACTACCCGTCGGTCTGCAGGCGAAGCTCTTCCGCTACTACGAAGCCATCGGGCGGTTCGACGCGGCGGAGAATGTGCTGTTCGATGTCGTGCAGCAGGATGCGACATTTGTCATGGAAGGATTGAAGTTCTACGGACGGCTGCTGCAGAGAACTGATGATGAGCTTGTTCGCGGGAATCTTCCGAGGGACGAGGTCGAATCGAGTCTGCGAGACCTGACAAAACTGGCGAAGAAAACCTGAGTGCGGAAACTCCTTGTTCAAAGAACAGTCGTGGGATTTGATTCATCACATCCTCTGGTGCATGAAGATGATTGCAGTGTCAATCAGCACCGAACCATATTGCGAGGATCACCGGAACGACCAGCCAGAATAATCCTTTGACAAGGAAGAACAGGAAGCTGTACTTCGCTAATCGCTTCAGTACCCTCGACTCTGCGTCCCTCCATCTCACGTGCGTCCACCTCATATGTTTCGAAGTCAGATTTCTCTCTTTTGAATTCTTCCTTCTCCTACGCTATCCCCAGTTTCTTCCTCGCTTCTTCGCTCATCATCGTCGGCTTCCATTCGGGCTGCCAGACGATGCGCACATCGGCATCTCCCACTCCGGGGATTTGTCTCACCCGCTTCTTCACGTCTTCTGATATCATTTCGCTGGCGGGACAACCGGGGGATGTCAGCGTCATCTTGACTCCGACCCAGTCGTCAACAATCGTCACGCCGTACACCAGACCCAGATTCACAATGTCGATAGGAATCTCTGGGTCGCAACAGCCCTTGAGTGCTTCATAGACTGCTTCTTCTGTTATGGT
>JACVXU010000145.1 GCA_015661185.1 Bacteroidota bacterium | reverse complement strand
GGGAGCAGCTCCCGACACCGACAAGGAAACCTCCAAGGACATACCAGCCACCGTTCAATCGCTTATCTGCAAGTATGGATGAGGAAATCGGAGCTTTGTTCTGTGCTCTCTAGCGGAGGTACTTCTGGGGGATGGGTACACTGGGAGACTCATCCTGCCATGCGATCGATGAAATCCACCAACGATCATTCTTGAAGAAGAGCTGGAAGTTATTGATACCGCGGATTGGTTTTCCATCAGCGGCAAGGTTCATCCTCTTCTCGTATGTGCTAAACACCTGCGCCAGGTTCCCATAGAATTCTCCTGTCCGTCCGATCTCCTTCTCGTCGAAACTCTTCAGAGTCCCTTGATTGATACGGCCGCTGAAGAACGAGATGAAACCCTCCCTGTCCATTTGCATGACGCTATCGCCGACAATTCTAACGCAGGGGCTCGTCGCTGAAGCGAACAAATTCCGGAAGCGGGTCCAATCCGGCGTTTTACCCTCAGCGAAAGAAAGAGACTCGTAGAACGTCTTGAACAGTGCGTCGCTCGAACGGAAATCGGATCGCGCTGTGGGGTCTGTTTGAGCTATTGCACGATGCTGAGGAGCGACAGCGAGGGCCAGGACGAAGAGCAGCAAGGCTGAAGTCCGTACTCGCAGCGCGCGATAGAATCGAGTCTGCATATATTTTCTGACCTCCATTGAAGTGCGGGTGAAGTGTGCAGAGTTTACGGTCGGAGTTCTCCGGTAAGGAGCATGCAACTGCCAGTAATCTTACGAACTCTCGAAGTCGAAAGCAATCGGATGATCCCGTGAGTAGTGTCCTTTTTTAGTCGTAATTCTTAAACGCAGAGGCGCGGAGACCGCAGAGGATCGCAGAGGTTTCACAATATCGGAGTTTCTCCTCGTTTCTCTGCGTTGAAACCTATAGCCAAATTAGGACAGCACCATCCCGTGCTGCGTCGGCTAAACAGGCATCAAGCAGTTTGTGGTATGCACTCTTCTTGTTATCTCGTCTGGTCAATTTTGCAAATCCCAATGAAGACGGGAGCCGGCATGACCATCCAGAAAAACAAAGTAGTCACAAAAGGTCTCTGTCTGTCGGACAGGATGACATCCTGTCCGACGACGATTTCGTGCGCTGACACACGTCAGCGGATTGTTTTTGTCCCCGCCGATTCTCAAATCTGAAAAAAACCGACGCTCGTCTTTCAAGCGCGAAATCCTTTTGATGACGTTTTCTGAAAAAGGTCTTACCTTCCTCGAGTTAAAGCTTTCGGAATCAGAGGCAGCCAAAGGAGGATGCATGGCAACAGTCATGATGAATATGGATGATATCGTGGCAAGACCGAAAAAGATCAATTATCTGCTTCTTCCGTTTTTGATGTTCCTTCTGGCGTTCATTCCAAGCAGTTCGAGTTACGAGAAGGAAAAGACCAACGGTCCTGACATTGATGCTTGTACAAGCGTCATTGTGGGGAAAGCTGCTTCTATTGATGGTTCCACGATGACTTCGCATTCGTGTGATTCCCGTACGGACAGATCGTGGATAAATGTTGTTCCGCATAAAAAGCACAAACCTGGATCCATGGCGCCAATCTATATGGGGTCTAAAGAGACAAAAGGCCCGGATGATCCGGACGCCATTTCTGTGGGACAAATTCCGCAGGTGCCTGAGACGTACGCATACATCAATTCAGCCTATCCGGTCATGAACGAGAAACAGCTGGCAATCGGAGAGACCACATTCGGAGGCAAGTCGGAATTAAAGAGCGACGAGGGTATACTCGATTGCCCCGAGCTCTACCGGCTGGCTTTGGAACGAGCCATCACAGCCAGAGATGCGATCCGACTCATCGACCGGCTGACGAAGGAATTTGGATACAATGATTACGGGGAGTGTTTCACGTTTGCCGACACGAGAGAAACCTGGCATTTTGAAATCCTGGGACCGGGAGCCGGCAAAAAGGGGGCTGTCTGGGCTGCTGTAAGGATTCCCGATGAGCACGTTGGAGTTTCAGCAAACGCGAGCAGGATACGTCAAATAGATCTGAGTGACACCGCCAACTATATGGCATCAACAAATGTCTTTTCCCTGGCAAAAGAAAAGGGATGGTGGAAACCCGAAAGCGGTCAGCCTTTTGAATTCTGTTATGCGTATGCAGGAAGGAATGGGATGTACAGCAGAAGAAGGGAATGGCGCGTGCTGAGCAAGGCAGCCCCCTCGCTCAAACTCGATCCGAATGCAGAAAACTATCCACTGTCCGTGAAGGCTGAAAGCAAGCTTTCGGTGAACCATGTTCTGGAGATATTCCGCGACTATTATCAGGGGACTGACTTCGACATGACAAACGGAGTATACTCCAAGGACAAAGAGGGGAAGGCTGTGAAGAGTCCGGTTGCGAATCCTTTCATGAACAATGAATACAAAGAACTGTTCAAGGTGAAGAGCGAGAGGACAATCGCATGTGCGAGAGCAACCTATGTCCACGTAACACAATCAAGAAGCTGGTTACCAGATGCAGTTGGCGGTGTTGTTTGGCTCGGTTATGACAATCCTGCAACCACTCCGCATACTCCTTTCTATTGCGGCATCGAAAGCATGCCAAAAAGCTACATGGTCGACGGGCGTCAGAAATTCAGAAGAGATTGTGCCTGGTGGGCTTTCAGGTACGTTGGCCAGCTGTGTTATCTGCGTTACCAGGATATGGCGAAAGATGTCGAAGAAGTGTGGAAGGACATTGAAGACAAAGCATTTGCAGGTCAAACAGAGCTTGAGAAAAAGATCGTTGAGATTTACAGGACCGATCCCGTAAGAGCAAAACGTATGCTGACAGAATATTGCCACAGGCTTGCAAATGATGCCGTTGTCCGCTATTGGCAGCTGGGCGACGACCTGTGGACGAAGTATACGTACAAGTTCTAGCGTCGCGTCTCGGAGATCGCTTGGATACGTCAAGGACGTAGTTGGGTGATTCGTGGAAAAGAAATGGCACTGTTTCAGAGAGAAGGCACACACCCCTCGCATCCCCTCTCCCCTCGACGCGATCCAGCACACAGAGAGGATTGCTAAAACCGGTACCCGAAAACAACACGTCTCCGACGATGTTGCGTTGTCTCACACACCGAAGGCGAATCTCCTTCTTGGTCTGATATCTCTCTTTCCTCTCATCATTCGGTTTTCGGCGTTGGATATTGCCGGGGAAAAAACTGTTTGTTCCAGGCAATATCGAACAAGGAATGTAGAATGATGAAGTTGGTTGGGGTTTTGTTTGACACCGTTCGACATGCCTCTTGACCCAACAAATCGGATTCCCTTATCACATTTAGGAATCCCATCGCATCGCTACGCCCCGTTCCACGAAAAAGCAGCTATTTGGCTGTACCTCGAATCGGCATACAATTTGTGCCTTTCCTGAGGATTCTTAACTGCGAGAGGACATCAGATATGGCCCAAGTGGCGGAACAGACAAAGAAAGCAAAAGGGAGTGTCGTCATTGTTGCCGAGCGGTGCAAAGGCTGCGGATTCTGCGTGGAATTCTGCCCACCTGAAGTGCTCGAGCTCTCGACCGAATACAATTCCAAAGGTTACCACACACCCATTTTGGCGAAGCGGGATCTTTGTACCGGATGCGACATCTGCGGTATGGTATGTCCGGACTTCGCGATTTATGGTTATATGTTCAAGAAAAAGACCAAGGAGGCATAATCGTGCACGCAGATCCTATTGGAGTTCTTACAGGAGCTCATTTCATCGATGGCGACCACGCGTGCAGCGAGGGGGCGATCGCGGCGGGATGCCGGTTTGTAGCCGGGTATCCAATCACGCCATCCACCGAAGTCGTTGAACGCATTGCAGAGCGGTTCCCGTTCGTCGGCGGTGTGTTCATTCAGATGGAAGACGAAATCGCTTCTTCGATCGCGATCCAGGGAGCCGTCTGGGGAGGAAAGAAGGCGATGACGGTAACCTCCGGACCAGGGTTCTCTCTCATGATGGAGCATATCGGTCTTGCAGCGATGACCGAAACGCCATGTGTGTTCGTCGATGTGCAGCGGGCCGGCCCGTCCACGGGATTGCCGACGATGCCCGCACAAGGGGATATGATGCAAGCGCGTTGGGGCTCGCATGGGGATTATCAGATCATTGCAATTGTTCCCAACTCGCCACAAGAGTGCTTCGACCTCACCGTTCACGCCTTCAACCTCTCAGAACGCTACCGTGTCCCGGTCATGATGATGATGGATGAATGTGTGGGTCATATGATCGAGCGGGTCGTCATCCCTTCGGCAGACAAGATCGAAGTGCACAATCGGAAAGTGTATGATGGTCCGAAAGAGAGCTACCGCGCGTTCGAAACAGGAAGAGATCTTATTCCATCGATGGTCAAGGCCGGTGATGGGTACCGCATTCACGTGACGGGTTTAACGCACGATGAAAAGGGATATCCTGACATGTCTGTCAGTGCGCAGGGGAAGCTGGTGCAGCGGCTGATGGACAAGATCCGGATCCACGCAGACGATATCGTCATGTATAAAGAGGAAGACGTCGAAGGGGCTGATGTCGTTGTTGTGTCGTTCGGCATTACTTCCCGGACAGCAATTCCAGCGATCGAGCAGGCAAGGGCCAAAGGACTGAAAGTCGGCCACCTGCGACTGGTTGTTGTGTGGCCGTTCCCGGAAAAGCGCATCAGGGAGCTGGCGGGAAAAGTGAAGTCGATCGTCGTACCCGAACTGAATATGGGTCAGATTGTATATGAAGTTGAACGATGCGCGGCGGGGAAGTGCAACGTGGTTTCCGTGCCGCACGCGGGTGGAACGGTACATCAGCCAAAGGATATTCTTGCGGCGATCGAGAAATCATTGCGAGGAACGTGACCATGCCAGAAGAACTGTACGACATTGAAACGACAATTCCTTCGAACCCGATTGAAGAATTCCTGCGCATGGATCGGATGCCGCATATCTGGTGTCCGGGTTGCGGTATCGGGACGACGGTGAACTGCTTCGTCCGCGCTCTTCAGACGAGCGGACTGGATCTCGACAAGGTCGCGGTCGTTTCCGGCATTGGCTGTACGGGACGCGTGGCGGGATACATGAACCTCGATTCGTTCCACACGACACACGGACGAGCGATTCCATTCGCGACCGGCCTGAAACTGGCGAACCCGGGACTCAAAGTCGTTGTCTATAGCGGCGACGGGGATCTTACGGCAATCGGCGGCAACCATTTCATTCATGCTGCCCGACGCAACATGGACCTCACGGTGATCCTGATCAACAATATGATTTATGGTATGACCGGCGGACAGGCCGCTCCCACAACGCCTGTCGGAGCGACTGCATCCACAACACCTCACGGAAATTTTGAGGAAACGTTCAATCTGCCGTTCCTCGCTGAGTCGTGCGGGGCGGTGTATGTAGCACGCTGGACGGCGCATCACGTGCGTCATTTGACGAAATCCATCAAGGAAGCACTTGCCAAGAAGGGATTTTCGTTTGTTGAGATCCTCGCCCCTTGCCCGACGCTCTACAGCCGCCGCAACAAGCTGGGTGACGGGCTGGATCAAATGGAGTTCTACCGGGATAACAGCGAGATCAAGAACGGCGCTGACACAAAGAGCGTCACACTGGATTTCCAGGGGAAGATCACGGTTGGTAAGTTCGTTGACAAGGAACGGCCGACATACATTGAGGCAATGAATCAGCATTACCAAAAGAAGTTTGGCGACCGTTATGTTCCCTCAGACGAGATAAGGAAGCTTAGCCATGCCCAGGAATGAAATCAAAATCGGCGGTTTCGGTGGTCAAGGGGTCATCCTCAGCGGATACATTCTTGGGAGAGCCGCTTCGATTTACGACAGCAAGTATGCAACGATGATCCAGGCCTTCGGTCCAGAGGCCCGGGGAAGCGCCTGCAGTGCGCAGCTCATTATCTCTGACGAACCAATCTCATACCCCTACATCGTCGCACCCAACGTGATGGTGCTGATGTCGCAGGAAGCGTATTCAAAGTTCACTCCCGAGCTCGCACCCGGCGGCATTCTTCTCACGGAAGAAGACCTGGTTGTGACGCACAATCTCCGCGCGGATGTCAGACATTTCTCCATCCCGGCGACACGGATCGCAGAGGAGTTGGGGAAAAGGTTGGTTCTCAATATCGTGATGCTCGGTTTTGCGACAGCCCTGACGAACCTTGTCGGACGCGATGCAGCGCGGAACGCTGTCAAGGTCTCCGTGCCCAAGGGGACGGAGGAACTGAACTTCGCCGCGTTCGAGAAGGGGTATGAGTATGGATTGCAGCTATTGAAGAAAGAACCGGAAAAGATCCTGGCGTAGAGAGTGAAGTCGTGTTATCAAAGGAAACGCCAGTGGTCCATGGGAGGATTCCTGGCGTTTTCATTTGCTTAGACCTGTGCACCATACTTCGTCATTCTGCGGTTCGATATTCGTTATTGTCCGCCAAAGGCGGATGCGCCTTTGGCGCAGATATTCCAGTGAATGTCCAATATCGAACATCGAATAATGAATGTCGAAGTACTGTGGCTATGCCATCGTATGGAACACCGACTGCACGTCGTCGTCTTCTTCCAGCTTGTCGACCAGATCCTGGACTTCTTTTGCTTCGGTTTCGGAGAGTTCCTTCGTTGTCGTTGGCATGTATTGAAGCTCCGTGTTGATAACTTCAATTCCTTTTTCTTCGAGCGCCTTGTGCATCCTGCCAAAGTCCTGGAATGATGTGTAGATGTACGCTTCCAGATCCTGCTGTTCCAGTTCTTCCAGCCCGTGGTCGATCATCTCCAGCTCAAACTCATCCATCTTCGGAATCTGTTCTGCTGCGACTCTGAAGACCCCTTTTCGTTCGAACATGAACGCGATCGAGCCCGTTGAAGCCAGCAATCCGTTGTTTCGTGAAAAGATCATCCTAATGCTTGCAACTGAGCGCGTTGGATTATCGGTCGCACATTCCACCATCATCGCGATCCCGTGCGGTCCGTAGCCTTCGTACAGGACTTCCTGATAACCCGCGGTGTCCTTTGATGATGCGCGGTTGATAGCCGAATCGATGCGCTCCTTCGGCATGTTGACGCTTTTCGCGTTCTGAATGGCCAGACGCAGTCGCGGGTTCATTTTCGGATCGGTCACGCCCGCCTTCACGGCGATTTCAATCTCTCGCCCAATCCGATTAAACGCCTTGGACATGCGGGCGAATCTCTTGAACATCTTCGCCTTGCGTGTCTCGAATATTCGTCCCATAGGTCCCGGAAAGATTCGGTGAGTGTTAATCACAAACAATAATCGGTGCCTAAGATACGAGTATGAAACTTGAAAAGGAAGAACACATCGGGCAGGATTTTCTTCTTTGGTAATTTGGCCGGGGGTCGCTTGCTTTCAGGCCATTCTTTGAATATCATTGGCTGGTCGAAGTTGGTCTAGAAGTCCGACTTCTTACAGGAACTGGTCCCACCTCAAGAAGGAAACAACAATGGATGACAAACGCTTGGAATGGCACGAGTATTTCATGAAGATTGCCGAACAGGTGTCTACTCGCAGCACCTGCGATCGAAAGAACATCGGCGCAGTTATCGTACGGGACAAGACCATCCTCTCGACGGGGTACAACGGCAGCCTGAGGGGTGCGTCTCATTGCGATGAAGCCGGCCACGATATGGAGAACGGGCATTGCATCAGGACCGTTCACGCTGAGGCCAACGCCGTTGCCCAGGCGGCCAAGAACGGCGTCGCGCTCGACAACTCCGAAATCTACGTTACCGCCTCGCCCTGCCTTGCGTGCTTCAAGCTTGTCGCCAACTGCGGAATCGGAGTTGTGTACTACAAAGAGTTCTATCGTGATGACCGAATCACGAAGTACGCACATGAGGCAGGCATTACACTCATCTACATGGGCAAGGGCGACCTCGAACTGATCTGAGTTCCGCCTCCTCAACAGAAAACCCTCGTGTTCGTCGAGGGTTTTCTTCCAGAATCCTGCGCAGGCTGTTTGAGCCACTTTCTCCCATCCGGATGCTGCTAATCCTTTGACCCGTCCTTGTTGTTGTCTTTGAATACGCGGATGCTGGCTTTCAGGTTTTCGTCGATGACTCCTTCACTCTGCGACACTGTCGGATCAACGAGCGAACCGTTCTGTGCCCGAAACCAATTGGCGGACGAAATCAATAAAGTTGCATTCACGGACGTTGCGCTCTCCGATATCACCAGTTCGGGGTTCAAGTCTATCTTTTGTTTGGCGTCCACCTTCGACCGATACGTAAATGCCAACCCCGAAGCCGAATTATCTTTGTACAGTGTTCCTTCGATGATGATACTGTACCGCTCCCCTGCAAGAAAATCGGTGAATTGTGCCTGCTCGGCGGCCGGAAGCGAAGAGACATGTGATTGCTCAGTTCGCTTCACATCAAACTCGACGCGGCGATACGTGCCAAATTTCATGGGCACGACGGTTATCGTCTGCGGGGCTTCACTCAGGTTCAGCGTATGGACGAATGGATCCACCTTGAATGTCGCGCTGTCCCCGCCGGCGGTCTTGAACTTGATGTCTCTGAGAACGAATCGCGCTCTCGTGATGCGAATTGAATCCACAGCAGTGATCTTCGCGACGGACGCTGTCGTCCCTTCCGAAACCTTGAGAAGAGCCGCCGCTGACGTTGTGTACTTCGCGGTCATTGAAATCTGCCCTTCGGTCGGACCCG
>JACVXU010000144.1 GCA_015661185.1 Bacteroidota bacterium | reverse complement strand
CATGATTGACAATCTGGCGGCGGTGATGCTGCTCGTCGTTTACATTGTCAGCGCATTTGTTCATCTGTTTTCGATTGGCTACATGCACGGCGACGTTCGCTACGGCCGCTACTTTGCGTACCTGGGCGTCTTCACGTTTTCGATGCTCGGCATCGTCCTGACGAACAACTTCTTCATGATGTACGTGTCGTGGGAGCTGGTCGGTCTGAGTTCCTACCTTCTCATCGGCCATTGGTTCGAAAAGAAATCCGCGAGCGACGCAGCCAAGAAAGCGTTTATTGTGAACAGGGTCGGGGATGTCGGAATGTTCATCGGCATCATGATCCTTTTCGCTACTTTCCACACCTTCAGCTTCGACGCGATTTTTGAGTCGATGAAGGGAGGAACATTACCCTTCGGCAGCGAAACCTGGCTTACAGCTGCGGGCATCCTCGTGTTCTGCGGGGCGGTCGGCAAGTCGGCCCAGTTCCCGCTGCATGTCTGGCTGCCGGATGCGATGGAAGGCCCCACGCCGGTGAGCGCCCTGATCCATGCCGCGACCATGGTCGCTGCAGGCGTATATCTGATTGCGCGTACTTTCCCGATGATGACCGCCGATGCGCTGATGTGGATTGCGGCGATCGGCGCCATCACGGCCTTCATCGCCGCGACAATTGCAATCGCTCAAAACGATATCAAGAAAGTCCTTGCCTACTCCACGATCAGTCAGCTTGGCTATATGGTGATGGGGCTGGGTGTCGGTGCCTACACTGCCGGCTTCTTCCATCTGACAACGCACGCGATGTTCAAAGCTGGATTGTTTCTTGGCTCGGGCTCCGTTATCCATGCGATGCATCATGCTCTTCATCACGCCGGTGATCACCACACGGACCCCCAAGATGTCAGAAACATGGGTGGTTTGAAGGCAAAAATGCCGATCACCTTCTGGACGTTTGTGGTCTATACGCTGGCGATTTCGGGAGTGCCGTTCACCTCAGGATTCCTGAGCAAGGATGAGATTCTGGCTGGCACGTTGGCGTACGCGAATCTCACCGGCCGATGGTACATTCCGATCATCGCCTTCTTCGTCGCCGGATTGACCGCATTCTATATGTTCCGGATTGTGATTTTGACGTTCCTCGGTAAGCACAAAGACCAGCACCGTTTCGAGGCGATACACGAATCACCGAAGACGATGACGATTCCGCTCTTGGTGTTCGCCGTTCTCTCGTTCTTTGCATTCTTTAGTTTGAATCCATTCGGGGCGTCAAGCGGTTGGGTCTATGGCGCATTGCCCCGCCCGGAATCGGTTGTGCCTGCCAGTGTTGCCGCTGCGGGAACCGAACTCTTTGAGGAAGCGGTTCATCATAGTCATTCACTTGCAATGGTGCTTTCTCTGCTTATGGCCGGGCTTGGGATCCTGGTTGCGTTTGCCACGTACTACTGGAAGAAGATCGATGCCGATGCGGTCGCTGAACGAACGGGACCGTTGCATCGCTTCCTGCTCAACAAGTGGAAGTTTGATGAGCTCTATGGGGCAACGTTCGTCGCCGGAACGGTTGGCGTTGCGAAACTCCTCCGTTGGTTCGACAATCGGATTATTGACGGCATTGTCAATGGAACGGCAAGCTGGACCAAAGGAATCACGCTGGGAACGAAACGGAATTGGGAGGAGGGCAACGTCAGTGCAATCTTCTACATGATTGTCACATGTGCTCTTTCTCTTTATGTGGGCTGGATTGTCGGCGTTGGCCTCCTGCCGGTTGGTGCGGCGATTGGAACAATCGCCGGATACGTCGTGGTCGGATTCGCAGTTGCCGGGTTGACGTTTTTCCTCTTCTATGTGGGTGTGGGAGGATTCGATAATCACATCGTGGATGGTCTGGTGAACGCTACGGCATATCTTGCCGGTTTCTTCGGCCTCCTGATGCGGCGTGTGCAAACCGGGAAGGTGCAGACCTACCTGGCATTCATGATCCTTGGGATCATGATCCTCTTCCTCTGGTTCCGTTGAGCCGGAGTTGCGATTGTGTTTAGCGGTGCGAGTTTTGTTCGACTTGACTTCATGAAGGAGTAGACTACAAATGGAATTCCTGGGAATCGGTGCTCTGAGTTGGATAACCTTCATTCCGATCATCGGCATGATCCTGATTCTCTTTGTCCCAAAAGAGAATCAGAACGCAATGAAGTGGACGGCGGCGGTGGCGACATTCCTGCAACTGGTTATCGCGGTGATGATCTACTTCAATTTCGACCGGAGCCTCACCGGGATCAACACGCAGGAAGGAATGCAGCTGGTCGAGAAGGCGTCGTGGATCGACATCCGGGGCGTGCCGTGGTTTGGTAGGATTCACGTAGACTACTTCCTCGGCGTGGACGGACTGAGCGTCCCGATGGTTATTCTGACCGCTCTCATCAGCTTTATTGCGGTGTTTGCCTCCTGGAACATCCCAAAGGCCCTGAAGGGCTATATGGCTATGCTGCTTCTCCTCGATACGGGAATGATGGGCGTCTTCGTTTCACTTGATTTCTTCCTGTTCTACGTGTTCTGGGAGGTTATGCTGCTTCCGATGTACTTCCTGATCGGAATTTGGGGAGGCCCGAGGCGTGAATATGCGGCGATCAAATTTTTCCTCTACACGCTCCTGGGCAGCGTCCTGATACTGCTTGCAGTGATCGCTTTGTACTTCAGCGTGACGGCGCCGGATCCCGGAACAGGAGAGAGGATCTACACCTTCAATATGCTCGCGATGATGAATCCTGCCAACTACGAGCCCGGCTCACTGCTGGCTGGGGCAGGGACGTACTGGAGACATCTTGCCTACATCGCTCTCTTCATCGGTTTCGCAATTAAGGTGCCGATCTTCCCGTTCCATACCTGGTTGCCGGATGCGCACGTCGAGGCCCCGACCGCCATCAGCGTGATCCTGGCAGGCGTTCTGCTGAAGATGGGAACCTACGGGCTACTTCGCATCAGTTATCCAATGTTTCCTGAGCTTGCAATGTACTATGCATGGCCGCTGGCACTTGTGGCAATCATCAACATTATCTATGGTGCTCTCTGTGCTATGGCTCAGCAGGATTTCAAGAAGCTCATCGCCTATTCCAGCATCAGCCACATGGGCATCGTATTGCTGGGAATGTCGGCAATGAACACGCAGGGGATGATGGGGGCGGTGTTACAGATGTTCAACCACGGCACGATCACTGCAATGCTCTTCTTGGTTGTGGGCGTCCTCTACGATCGTGCTCACACTCGTGACATCGACGCGTTCGGGGGGTTGGCAATCACCATGCCGAAATATACCGGCATCATGTCCGTGGCATTCTTTGCGGCACTCGGATTGCCGGGATTAAGTGGGTTCATTTCTGAGATGTTTTCATTCCTCGGAGCCTTCCAGACATTCCGTACGTTGACAATCATTGCTGCACCCGGCATCATCCTCACTGCGGCCTACATGCTCTGGACGTTGCAGCGTGTATTCCTCGGCCAGCCGAATGAAAAGTGGGCGTCACTGCCGGATATCAACGGCCGGGAGCTCTTCACACTGGTGCCGCTGGCGATTGTGGTGCTCGTACTGGGCATCTACCCGTCGCTGTTGCTGGATGTGATGACCTCATCATTGAATCATCTGGTGGAATTCGTCAAGCAGGGAAGCAGCGCTCTCGCAGTGGTTCGATAATGCTCGTGTACACGATGTGTTGATGCTTGTTGAAACGACTATTGAAAACAATATCATGGTTGACCAAGTCTTAGAGAGTCTGGCGAAGTTTCTTCCCGAAACAACCCTGACGATTACATTTTGCGTTGCCCTTCTCGTGGGCATCATCTTCCGGTCGCGGCCCAAGCTGTCCATGGTGATTGCCTTGCTCGGCGTCGTTCTCTCCATTGTCTTCACGATCCGTCAAATGGGAACCGTGCAGTCGATCTTCTCGGATATGATCGCCGTCGATCCCTTCGCGATCTTTTTCAAACTCCTTGTCGGGTTCTGCGCTGTTGTCATTTTCCTCTTCTCCCTGTATTCGTCTGAAGTCCAATCGACGGTCAAGCGGCTCGTAGAGTACTCTTCGCTGTTGGTCGCTATGACATTGGGGATGTATCTGATGGCTGGGGCCACAAGCCTGCTTATGATTGTCCTGTCGATCGAATTGACAGGCTTGAGTTCCTACGTCCTTGCAGGCTATGTAAAGGAAGCTCCCGATTCAAGTGAAGCTGCGCTGAAATACATTATCTACGGTGCACTGTCTACCGGATTGATGCTGTACGGATTTTCAATCATCTTCGGATTGACGGGGGGAGCGGTGGACATCTACGCCATCAATAAAGCTCTCTCTACAGGTTCTGTCAATCCCATTGCCTTGATTGTCGCTACGCTCCTGATCATCGCCGGAATCGGATACAAGATTTCGGCGGTCCCATTCCATTTCTGGACACCGGACGTGTATGAAGGGGCCCCGGTTACAATCACGGCATTCCTTTCTGTCGCATCAAAGGCGGCCGGCTTTGCCATCCTGATCCGGTTTTTCAAGGTTTCATTCATTGACTCGAGCGCTCTTGGACTCCCTGCCGGGTTCTGGTCGACGCTGCAGGAGTTCGAATGGAACAAGATCATCGCCATCCTCTCAGTTCTGACGATGACATTAGGGAACCTCGTAGCCGTGTGGCAGAACAACCTCAAACGCCTTCTGGCCTATTCCAGTATCGCTCATGCTGGGTATATGCTGATGGGAATCGTGGTCCTCAGCGACAAGGGCATCGCGGCTGTTCTCATCTACTTTGTTGTTTATCTTTTCATGAATCTCGGAGCCTTCTACGTCGTGATGCTCGTGGCAAACAAGACAGGGAGCGAGGACATAGACTCGTACAGAGGATTGGGTTTTCGGGCCCCGTTTGTCAGTGTTGCGATGGTAATTTTCTTCATTTCGCTGGCAGGATTGCCGCCAACGGCGGGATTCATCGGAAAACTTTTCATCTTCGCCTCGCTGCTTGATGCGAAATGGATCTGGCTCGCATTCGTCGGGGCCATCAACAGCGTGATCTCGTTGTATTATTATGTTCGGGTAGTACGGAATATCTTCCTGCGTGATCCCGAGGCAGGGGCGGGGCGGATTGTTTTCACAATCCCGCAGATTGCGATTGTCCTGCTGCTTGTCGTGCCTACGCTGGTGCTCGGGTTGTACTATTCGCCGATTGTCGAATTCGCGAATGCATCTGTCATCATGATAGGGATTCGCTAGAGCCCATCTTAGAATGCATGATCAAGACTGCCTAGTGCGGCCTCCTCTCGCGGTGAACGAAGGGAGGCTGTCGCATTTCGGACGAAAGAAGTTTCCGCTCTCTTGCAGGGAATAGCTGATGGACCGGACCAGACTGAATATACTCTTGGTTGATGATGAAGAATCGTTTGTCAAGGTCGTTGCACTTGGCTTGCAGGACGAGTATGAATTTGACATTGCCATCGCATACAGCGGTGATGAAGCGATCAAAGCGATTGAAGCAAACAAGAACGGTTTCGACGTCGTCGTGCTCGATTATCGGATGCCAGGAATGACCGGACTCGATGTGCTGCGCTGGATGAATGTGCACAGAATTGAAACGCCATCATTCATGCTGACCGGGGCAGGCTCAGAATCGGTTGCTGTCGAGGCTATGAAGCTCGGAGCGTACGACTATTGCCGAAAGGAAGACGCCGACCTCTCCCATCTGGCCAACCTGATCCGCGCGACGCATGAGCGACATATGTTCCGGGTTACCGATGCGTTGGAACAGGAGAGGACGAAGGAGATTGTGCTCAATAAGGAAGCAACCGACAAAGCGCACGAGGTGATCAACCTCATTGCTCCTGCGCTCAACTCGGCGTTCGCCAATATTGCTGCAGAACTGGAAATAAGACAGGGGGAGTTGTACGCGACCATCCCGGAGGATGTGCAGGTGCAGCTCAAGCAGTTGTTCGGGGGTTTGCAGCAGGAACTGCACAGGATTGAGCACGCGGTTCGAGGGTTGCTGGCGCTCTCCGGACTACTGTATGCGCGCCACCCTGAGGCGACAGAAATTGACCGTCTCCGAAAGGAATTTGAAGAACGGAGCCAGCAGCGCGCTGGTCATCCTTCCTGACAACAAGCGCGCCGGTGTTGCTACGGCCGCCGGCTTTTCCTGTTCACTCGCTCGTGAATGAGGCGTACACCGTCGAGAACGAGAGAAGGTACGCATTCGGTAATCGATTTCGAGTGACTGGCCATCAAACGGGAATACCCGCCGGTGGCAACGACGATGGCCTCTTTCCCTTCACGCTTCCGCATCTCTCCCTGAATTCTCTCCACCATCCCTTCGAGAGCATCAATGGCTCCGTAGAGGATTCCTGCCTGCATGCTTGAGACAGTATCTTTCCCGATGATTGTCTTCGGAAAGTGGAGCTCAACCTTCGGAAGTTTGGCTGCACGCCTGTGGAGATCGACTGCGGAAGTCTCCATGCCGGGAGCAATGACGCCCCCGAGGTAGTCCCCAGTGCTGGATACCGCGTCGTAGGTCGTTGCAGTGCCAAAGTCGATGATGATCAGCGGCCCGCCGAATGACGCGAAGCCCGCAACTGCATTGCAAATCCGATCCGCGCCCACCGAATTCGGGTCGTCATACAGTATCTTGATCCCCAAATCAAGCGCGGAGGAAATGATCAGCGGCGCTACGTCGAAGTACTTTTTGGCCATCATTGTGTAAATGTCGGTGAGATTGGGGACAACAGATGAAATCCCAACCCCCTGGATCTCCTTGAGCCGTATCTTTGCCTCTTTGAGGAAGAGCCTGACCTGAGTCCCGACTTCATCTTCGGTCCGTTGTAGCATACTCGTTACCCGCCAATCTGCGACGAGTTTGGATTTCCTGTAGATTCCGAAAACGGTATGCGTATTGCCTATATCGATTGCGAGAAGCATAGCAGTTAGTCCCCTTGGCACTGTTGAGCGCGAATCACGATACGAGCGTGACATCCCCGGCATAAATTGTTTGTACCCCTTCACTTGTAGCTATGACCAGACCAGCGTCGTGGTTGAGCCGAAGCACTGTTCCGGCTATTGTATGGTCGTGCTGCTGAACAGTTACCGTTTTCCCAAACATAAGGCATCGCCTCGTCCATTCGGCCTCGATGAATGAGAAGTCTCCCTCACGTGCAGATTTGTAGAGGAGATCCAACTCCCGGAGGACAGCGTGAAAGACCTGCTTCCGGTCGAAGGTCTTGCCTGTTTCAATCGAGAGTGATGTCGCACGGCTTGCAATTTCAGGAGAGAGAGTCTGCTGATTGACATTGATTCCGGCGCCAATGACTGCATAGGAGAGCTCGGATTGTTGGGACGAGTTCTCGAGGAGTATTCCACAGAATTTCTTGCCGTTCAGGAGGAGGTCGTTCGGCCACTTGCATTCGACTGGTTCTCCGATACATTGTTCGATCGCCCGTGCTATAGCTACAGATGCATAGAGTGTAAGCTGTCCGGACACCTCGACTGAAATGCGAGGTCTGAGAAGAACGGAAAAGAGGAGATTGGCATCTGGGTCAGACAGCCAGATGCGACCGAGGCGCCCTCGTCCGCTTGTCTGGAAATTTGCGACTACAACCGCCCCCTCCTGCGTGCCGGCATCTCCTAGCGTTCGTGCGCAGGCATTCGTGGAATCAATTGTCTCAAAGACGAATATCTTCGATCCCACGACTTGTGTGGTAAGTCCCTGTTGTAGCTCTTCCTTGGAGTACATCCGGTTTACTTGGCGAACATAGAAGAACCGACGTTCTTTGCAAGTCCGCCCTTCATGTTCGCAACTTTCCAGCCTGTGGCATAAATAACGCGGACTATTTTTGTCATTCTGTCAAAGAGAATCTTGTCCACGGTATCGGTGGGTCTGTGATAGTCGGCGTGTACACCCGTGAAGAAGAACACGATGGGGACCCCGTTGCGTGCGAAATTGTAGTGATCACTCCGACGGTAAAACTGATTCGGATCTTTGTCGTCGTTGTATGTATAGTCGAGGACAACGTTCTCGCTTTCCTTATTTGAAATCTTCAGTATGCTGTCAAGCTGTGTGCTGATCTTGTCTGAGCCGATCACATAGACGTAATTGGGATCCTTCAACTCCTCATACTTCTTGTCAACGCGACCAATCATGTCGATGTTGAGATCAGCGATCGTTTTCTCGAGTGGAATGAGTGGATGCTTGACATACCAGTCGGAGCCCCAGAGGCCCTTCTCCTCGCCGACCACCGTCATGAACAGCATGCTGCGCTTCGGCTTCACGGGATTCGCGCTGAATGCCTGCGCCAACTCCATGACTGTCACAGTCCCCGAGCCGTCATCGTCTGCCCCGTAATAGATCGTTCCGTCCTCCCTCATGCCGAGGTGATCATAATGCGCGGTAAACACAACGACTTCGTCTTTCAGTTTCGGATCCGACCCTTCAAGAAGGCCTACCACATTCTCTGTTGTCTTCAGTTCCTTTGAATTCCTGATGTCAAGTGTTACGGTAGTATGATTCAGTGAGATCGGCTGGAATGCGGAATCCTGATAGGCAGCAACGCGCAGCTGGCTGAAGGGTTTGCCGGTTTCTTTCATGATTTCGTTCGCAAGTTGAGGACTGACCATCGTGGGAAAGCCGGCTCCGAACCGCATCGCACGAGATTGTGAGCCGACGACCGTCATTGAACCGCGCTTCATGCTCGCGGTCATCCTTCCG
>JACVXU010000012.1 GCA_015661185.1 Bacteroidota bacterium | reverse complement strand
CAAACCTTCTCGAATCATCTGCAAGTAGATTTCTTGTGTCGTTGGGATGGTGATCAGTCGAACATAAGGCGCAACCTGCTTCCCTGTGAGCATTGCTGCTGCGGCCCTGAAGTCTTCAATCCTTCCGTTCGTGCACGAGCCGATGACAACTTGATCGACCTTGACCGAGCCTACCTGCGTGATCGGCTTAACGTTGCTCGGCAGGTAAGGAAATGCAATTTGTGGCTCTAGGTTGGACACGTCAATTTCAATCACGTCTTTGTACCAGGCATCGGGGTCAGATTTGTAGGCCGTGTAGTTCCTGCTCGTCCGATCTTTGAGATAGGTAAAGACCTCTTCATCCGCTTTTATGATGCCTCCCTTGGCACCGGCTTCAATAGCCATGTTGCAGATCGTAAACCGGTCGGAAAGGGGAAGCTGTTCAATCACTTGGCCAGTGAATTCAAGCGCGCAATACAGAGCCCCTTCGACACCAAGCATTCCAATCGTATGCAGGATGATATCTTTGCCTCCCACCATCTCAGGAGGTTTCCCTTTGTACACAATCTTGATCGTTTGCGGAACTTTGAACCAGTTCTCACCGAGCGCCCATGCGGCAGCCATGTCTGTTGAACCGACCCCCGTGGCAAACGCCCCGAGCGCACCGTATGTGCAAGTATGCGAGTCAGCGCCGATCACGAGATCACCGGGAACCACAAGCCCGCTGTCCGGCACGATACAGTGACAGATACCGGAGCGCCCGACTTCAAAATAATTCTGGACCCCATACTTGACGGCAAACTCCCGCATCGCCTTCGAGAGGCCCGCAGCCTGGATATCCTTCGCCGGCACAAAATGATCATTGACCAGGGCAATCTTCGTGCTATCGAATACCCGATCCGCCCCAATTTGCTTAAAGACCTCTACCGCTAATGGTACTGTCACATCTGTCCCCATCACGAGGTCGATGTGCGCATACACAAGTTCGCCTGCTTTGACGGAGTCTCGCCCTGCGTGTGCCGCGAAGATTTTTTCAGTTATCGTCATACCCATAGTTCCTTCCTTCCGGTTTCGTTGTCAACGAAAGAAAACCTGCGATCCGTACCTTCGTTCTTGCAGGACGGGTTCAAATGGATCAATCGGTACACAAAGTTTCAAGTAACTTGCAGAGAGCGGAGCCGGCCTCAGCGGTGCCAAGATTCCCACCGGTGTCACTGGTTGTCTTGTTTTCCTTGATAGCCTGCCGAACGGCCTGCTCAACCAAATTGGCCTGCTTCTTGAACCCCAGATGTTCCAGCATCAGTCCTGCAGTGAGGATGGCGCCAAAGGGGTTTGCCACATTCTTCCCCGCATACTTGGGCGCCGACCCGTGAACAGGCTCGAACATACAGACGCCGTTCGGATTGATGTTCCCCGAGGCTGCCATCCCCAGGCCGCCCTGCAATTGTGCTCCGATGTCCGTGATAATGTCGCCAAACATGTTGTTGGTAACGATCGCCTGGAATTGCTCGGGTCGCTTGATCATTTGCATCGCCAGCGCATCGACGTACCAATGCTCCTTCTCGATGCTGGGATACTCTTCTCCAACCTGCTTATAAACCCGCTGCCAGAGATCGCCCTCATATCTGAGCGCATTACTCTTATCGCTCATAGTAACTTTTGTAAGCCCACGTGCTTTTGAATACTCAAAAGCATAGCGGATTATTCGTTCGACGCCTTTATACGTATTCACGCTTTCCTGGATGGCTACTTCATCCGGTGTCCCCTTTTTAAAGAACCCGCCCGTACCGACATACAGACCCTCCGTGTTTTCCCGAAACACGACAAAGTTAACGTCGTCCACCGTTTTTCCCTTCAGTGGGCACAGCCGCTCATCAAACAGCTTCACGGGGCGCAGATTGACGTATTGGTCAAGTCCGAATCTCATTCCAAACAGGATATCTCGAGCGTGCGTCATATCAGGGATGCGAGGATCTCCAAGCGCTCCTAAGAAGATTGCCGCGTAGTTACTTCGGAAATCATCAAGCTGTTCCTTCGGCAGGGAGATGCCTGTCTTCAAGTATTTCTCGGCGCCATAATCAAAGTGGACAAGCTGGAGGTTTAACAAAGACTTCTTGTTGAGAAGCTCAAGCACTTTGACGGCTTCAGCCGTTACGTCCACACCGATGCCGTCTCCTGGGATGACTGCGATCTTCATTGTGGTTGTCCGCTCATTGTGTACTGGCAGGGGAGCCGCTCACGAGGTCGATTTCTTCGAAGCCCTTGACCAAATTTCCGACAGGGCACGTTCGACCAGAACTCTCACCATCCTCTTTCTGTAGCCAACTGGCTCATCAACATTTGGAACCGGCGTCACTGCCGATGCAGCCTCTTCAGCTACCCGACCGATGAGTTCGGTCGTGAGTCTATGGTTCACGAAAATCGCTTCTGCCGTCTGGATCTCCACAGGTATACTCTGAACAGCGCCGATGACAATCTTCGCGTGTCGGCAGGTGAGCTCTGAATCCAGAACGATATTCAGGCCGACATTCACAAGCGCAAAATCAATCGAACGCCGGTCGCGCAGCTTCTTGTACACAGAAAATTGATTCGGCTCAGCCGTGGGGATCGAGACTTCAGTGACAATCTCGCCAGGCTGCAGCGTGAGATGATTGGCGCCGTCATCCCGGTACAGCTCGGCAAGGTCAATTGTGCGCTCGCCGCGTTGGTTCATCAATTTGACAGAGGCGCTTAGAGCGATGAGGAGCGGTGCGAGGTCGGAGCAGAAGACGGCAGCACACTTGGCCAAACCGGGTGTCGCATGACAGATTGCTCCATTTGATGCCGGCAGAATGCGCGCCTTGATGCAGCCCCCCAATGCGCTTCGCCAGAATTCGGACTGGTTGTAATAGAAGCAGCGAGTATCCTGACAGAGGTTACCGCCGAGTGTAGCGCAGTTCCTTATCGCAGGAGAGGCAACCGAATTGGCAGCTTCCGCTATTGCCGGATAGTACTGCTGAACGGACGACGAAGCAGCAATCTCGTTCAGCGTGCACATCGCACCGATCCGCAAGCCAAGTTCGGGCGTAAACGAAATGGCTCGCATTTCGGGCAATTTCCCCAGCCACACCACGCGCTCGGGCTTTGCTACGCCATGTTTGATATTCGCGATCAAATCAGTCCCGCCGGCAAGGATGTTCGCTCCGCCGTTTGAGTGTGCCAATGCCGCTATGGCTTCTGCAAGAGTCTTGGGAGAATGGAGCTCGAATCTCGGCAAAGGAATCAAGTTGCGACGACCTCCTCATGGCGGAATTCTGCTTGCTGAGCCGCCTGCTTCGATAAGCGTAGCTGCTGGTTCAGGCCTCGAAGAATCTCTTCAGGTGTTATCGGAATTGATGACACTTTCACGCCGATTGCATTTTGAATTGCATTGGCGATCGCAGGCGGAACCGCAATCAGCGGTCCTTCACCCGCTTCTTTGGCACCGAGTGGACCTTCCGGGTCAATCGTCTCAACAATGAATGCCTGTATTTGTGGAGTGTCGAGTGTGGTCGGAAGTTTGTAATGTAGAAGGGAGGAATTTTTGAGCAGACCAGCCGGAGTCGCAGGGCCATTCTCCGATTTCCCTTTCGATTTCGTGAAGGAGAGTGATTCATACAGAGCCTCGCCAATTCCCATGCAGACGCTTCCTTCAATCTGACCCTCGACCATTCTCCGGTTGAGAGCTTTCCCGCAGTCGTGGGCTGACCAAACATTGTGGATCGTTACCTGTCCTGATTGTTCATCCACTTCCAGCTCAACGACATGGGCGGTGAAGCTATACGAAGGCGAAGGCCCAGCACCAGCGCCCTTGTATGTTCCGCCGAGCGGCGGCGGAGTGTAGCTTCCGACCGCAGAAAGCGGCCCCAACTTTGCTTCAGCAGCCCGTGCCGAATCGGTAAATGTGATGGATTTGGTCAGATCAGAAGCCGAAAACATCTTTCCATCTTTTGCGGTGAGCGAGTCCGCTGAAACACTGAGCATCTCTGCGGCGACGTGGAAGAGTTTCTCGCGCAAATCCTGTGCAGCTCGCAGTGCGGCATTCCCCGCCATGAAGGTGACGCGACTTGAGTAACTGCCGAGATCGACTGGCGTCAGGTCGGTGTCGGCTTCACAGACCTTGACGTGGTGGATGGCCACGCCGAGCGTCTCAGCAACAATGTGCGCGATTGCTGTGCTGGAGCCTTGTCCAATGTCCGATGCGCCGGTGAAGACCGTAACGCCGCCACCCCGATCAATCTTCACGACCGCCGCAGAATGCGGCAACCCGAGCCAGTAAATCTCCTTCGCCGCTCCGCTGATATAGGCGCTCGCCGCAATTCCAATTCCGCGCCCGCGAGGCAGCTTGCCGCGTTTTTCGCGCCATCCGGACGCCTCAACCACCTTTTCGATGCACTCGCGGATGCCGCAGCTTGTGATGCGGAGCGAGTTCACGGTCATAGAATTGGGCTCAACTAAATTCCGCAGCCGGATCTCCACAGGGTCGATGCCAAGGGCTTCAGCGATTCGATCCAAATGGACCTCAAATGCAAACCGCGGCTGAGGCGTACCATGACCACGTTTTGGTCCGGCGGGTGGCTTGTTCGTATGCAACCGAGAAGTTTCGAACTTATAACACGGAACTTTGTAGGGCAAGGTGAGAAGCTGACCGGTGTAATAAGAAGTAACGACGCCATAACTTCCGTACGCCCCGCCATCAAGCCACGCCTTGTACTGAATTGCTGTAATAGTCCCCTCTTTCTTCACGCCCGTTTTCACCCACATCTTTGTGGCGTGCCTGCCTCGGTGCGAATAGAACACTTCCTCGCGCGTATACGTAATCTTCACGGGTCTGCCAGCCTTGATTGAAAGCCAGGCCGCGCAAAACTCCAACGCAAGCGGCTCGGACTTGCCTCCGAATCCTCCCCCTACATGCGGTTTGATGACGCGGATGTGGCTTGGCGGCATCTCAAAGACGCTGGCGAGCGTGCGGTGAACGTAGTGGGGAGTTTGGGTGGCAGACCGAAGCGTCAGATACCCGTCTCGATAGTTCTCTGAATGGGCTGGAGGCTCAAATGACGCGACCGCACAGTGTGGCTCCATCATCGCATGCGTGTTCGCGGAATAGAAGAACTCGTCTTCCCGCACGTAGTCTGCTTCCACGAATCCCTTTGCCACATCGCCAAACTCCAGCTCAACGTGCTTTGCGACGTTGTTTTCGTATTTGGTCTCTTGATGAATCTTTGGCAGATCGGTTCGCAGAGCATCTTCCATCGTCAGGATTGAAGGGAGAGGCTCATACTGAACGTCGATGAGTTGGACTGCCTCTAGAGCCGTCAGTTCGTCCACAGCGGCAACTGCGGCCACAGGGTCCCCAGCAAAGCGGACTTTGTCGATACAGAGCGCCGTCTCATCCTGACTGGAGGGAAGGATTCCAAATTTCGTCGGAAGCTCGGAGCCAATCATAACAGCAACAACGCCGGGGAGACGCTCAGCCTTTGACGTGTCGATGGAAAGGATTCGTGCATGGGGGTGCGGGCTGCGGAGGATTTTGCCATAGAGCATTCGTGGCAACACAAAGTCGTCCGTGAATTTCGCCGCGCCGGTGACCTGAGCTACGCCGTCGATCCTGAACGGCTCTTGTGAGAGAGCAGATCTGTCCAGTCCGTGGCCTCCAGTCTGCTTCGCGCGTCGTGCAGTCTCAGTCACGGCGTCAACGATCTTCTGGTAACCCGTGCACCGGCACAAACTGCCTGAAAGCTGCTCCCGAATTGCCTCCTCCGATGAAGCTTCGCCCTTATGAATTGCGGACTTTGCGGTGAGAATCATTCCGGGAGTGCAAAAACCGCACTGAAAACCTCCGTGCGCAAGAAAGGATTCCTGTAGAGGATGAAGATTCCCTTTGCGAGCGAGTCCTTCGATTGTCTGGATGTCGATCCCCTCCACCGTTGCGGCGAGTGTGAGACAGGAAAGGATCGGCTTTCCGTTGGCGAGGACTGTGCAGGCACCGCATTCCCCTGTATCGCATCCGATCTTCGTGCCAGTCAGTTGAAGCTCCTCGCGAAGAATCTGTGCGAGCGTCCACTGCGGCTCGACGGCGAGTTGATGTTGTTGGCCGTTAACGTTTAGTGTGATGAGATGCCGCGCCATACTTCCTTCTGAGCAAGTTCTAATCCCTTTTCAAAAGCCTTGAGGTTAAGTTCAAGAATCTTTGGGTGAAGATTTTCCTTGAGGACCGCCATCCATGATTCCATCGGAAGCCCTGTCGCTTCTGCTATCGTCCCGAGAAGAACAATGTTGGCAGCGCGGTAGTTGCCAAGGGATGTCGCAAGCTCCGTCGCGTTGATCAGCACTGTTTGAAGCCCTTTTTCCACAAGGAATACGTTGATCTGTTTTGGGTATTCGACGGGGTTGCCATCGAGCTGTGCCGGTATTCGCTCCTCTTCGTTAAGGATGATCAGCCCGGCGGGACGGATGAAGTGAGCCCATCGGAGACCTTCAAGTTTCTCCAGTGAGAGAAGGATATCAACCTCGCCAGCCGGGGTGAGCGGTGAGTAGACTTTCGGAGCAAAACGCACATGACTCACCACACTTCCACCCCGTTGAGCAGCGCCGTGAAGCTCGGTTTTCTTCACGTCAAAGCCCGCATGCAGTGCCGCGCGCGCGGCAAGCTCAGCCACCAGAAGAACTCCCTGTCCTCCTACACCGGCAAAAAGTAGATTCTTTTTCTGGTTGTTCGTCATATTAGTTGAGCGTGTTGGAAATTGGTTTGATTGCCTCAAACCGACAGATCCTTGCGCACAAGTCACAGCCAATGCAGCGCTCTCTTGAAATGTGTGGAATTGGCGTCGAACCGTCGAGCGCCGGACAGCCGATCTTCAGGCACAGGTCGCATTCTTCGCAAAGCTCATCTATTACTTCGTAGGGATGATGTGGCTTGGCTCGCTCGCTCTCGATCATCACACAAGCTCGGCGCGAAATGACCACAGCAGGCTCTTCCAGTGCCAGCGCTTCTTTGATCGCTGCTTCGGTTTCTTCGAGATTGTACGGGTCGACAACCTTGACGTGCCGGATGCCGATCGCATGTACAAGCTCTTCATAGTTTATCGCGTACGTGTCAATATCTCGGATGGTCTTCCCCATGCCAGGGTGTTGCTGATGGCCGGTCATCCCTGTCGTAGAATTGTCCATCAGGATAACGGTCGTAATGCCTTTGTTGAACACAATGTCGATCAACGGAGCGATTCCGCTGTGGAGAAACGTGGCATCGCCGATCACCGCAACGAGTCTCTTTCCGAGAACGGATCGTTTGACCTTTTCGATGCCAAATGCATTTCCAATTCCCGCGCCCATGCAGAATGTCGTATCAAGAGCGTTGAAAGGCGGCAGTGCACCCAATGTATAACAGCCGATGTCGCCTGTGGCAATGACTTTCAGCTTGCGGAGAACGTAGTACGCACCGCTGTGCGGGCAGCCGGGGCAAAGAATGGGTGGGCGGGGTGGGATCGAAATCTCTTTTTCAAACGAAGTGTGTCCGTCGCCGTGAAGCAAGGTCCTCCTGAGAATATCCGGCGACAGCTCGAACATGTTTGGGACGGCATTCTTTCCGGTGATGTCGGAAATGCCATAGGGGTTCTTCACATTCCATATGCGAAGTTGTTCCTCGAGAAACGGCTCAAGTTCCTCGATCACATAGATGCGATCAACACCATCACAAAAATACTCGATGAGCTTCCGCGGCAAGGGGAACGTCATGCCTAATTTTAGCACGGACGCGTCGGGGAACACTTCCATGGCGTACTGATAGCTGATCCCGCTCGTCACAATGCCAATTCCTCTTTCCCGCCACTCCATCCTGTTGTGAACAAACGTGTTGGCAAATTCTTCAAGTCTCTTCAGGCGCTCCTCGACGTTCATTCGTCGGCGCTTGCCGTAGATCGGAACGACATACTTCTCCGGATCCTTCTTATACGGCTTCGGCGGTTCCCGTTTGGGCTCATCGAATGCAACAACTGATTTTGTGTGTGAGATGCGCGTGGTGGTCCTGAGTAACACAGGAACGTCGAAGCGTTCGCTCATATCGAAGGCAATTTTGACAAAGTCCTTGCACTCTTGGCTGTTCGATGGCTCAAGCATCGGGATCTTGGCGAACTTGGCCAGGAATCGGTTATCCTGCTCGTTCTGAGACGAGTGCATTCCCGGGTCGTCGGCGGAAACAATGACGAAACCGCCGTGCACTCCGGAAAACGGAGTGACCATCAAGGAGTCCAGCGCTACGTTCAAGCCTACGTGTTTCACAGCCACAAGAGTGCGCGCACCGGCAATCGAAGCGCCATAGCAGACGTCGAAGGCCACTTTTTCGTTCGTCGACCATTCGACATCCACGTCATCATAGAGCGCCAGGTTCTCGATGATCTCGGTGCTTGGAGTTCCGGGATAACCTGCCGCAACGTGAACACCGGCTTCCCATGCCCCGCGTGCAATCGCCTCGTTGCCGGAAAGAAAATTCTTTGTGCTCATGAGTAACTGCCCTTCTTCGTCAACGTTTTTGCAATCACAAGGTGTTGTATCTCGTTCGTTCCTTCGAAGATTCGATTCACGCGCGCATCGCGGTAAAAGCGTTCAATCGGGTACTCGCGCATGTACCCCATGCCGCCGTGGATTTGCACCGCCCGATCAGCGACCCGGCACACGGCATCCGTTGCGACAAGTTTGCAGATGGCAGACTCGCGACCGAAGGGAAGCCCTTGATCGACCATCCATGCCGTGCGATAGAGAATGCTCTCGACCTGATAAATGTCGGCTGCCATATCGGCGAGCATGAACTGCACTGCCTGCTGCTCGGCAATCGGTTTGTCGAATTGAACCCGCTCGTTCGCGTGCTTAATGCTCAGGTCAAGCATCTCCTTTGAAGCACCTAAACACTGCGCAGCGAGGCTGACACGGGCGACGTCGAGTGTCTGCATGGCAACTTTGAACCCTTCGCCAACGCCGCCAAGGACATTCGCTCGCGGCACTTCGACATTCTCGAAAAACAGGGATGTTGTGTGCGAGCCTCGAATGCCCATCTTCTTTTCAGGCTTGCCAGAGCGGAAGCCCTTCCACTCTTTCTCGACAATAAAGGCCGTGATGCCGCCGTGTGCACGCTTCTGCGGGTCCGTCAGAGCAAACACTACGAGAACGTCAGCAATGTTGCCGTTCGTGATGAACGTCTTGTTGCCATTCAGGACGAAACAATCACCGTGTTTCTCCGCAGTGGTCTTCATGGAGGATGCATCGGATCCGGCACCCGGTTCGGTGAGAGCAAACGTGGCGAGTTGTTTTCCTTCGGCAAGCGGTCGCAAGTAGTGCTGCTTCTGGTCTTCGGTGCCGGCAAGGTAGATTGCCATCGCGCCGAGACTCTGATGTCCGCCGATAATGACTGCAGTTGAATTGCAGCCGCGGGCGATTTCTTCGAGCAGAATGCAATAACCAATCTCTCCCAGACCGCCGCCGCTGTATTCAGGTGGAAATACAACACCGAGAAATCCCAGGTCGGCCGCTTTCTGAATAATATCGAGCGGCGCTTCTTCTTTTTCGTCAATCTCCGCCGCACGTGGACGCACTTCCTGGTCGGTGAACTTCCGCGCCACATCTCGGAGCATCCTGTGCTCTTCCGTGAAGGTGAAGTCAATCATGAACATTCAAATTCTAAATTCGAATATCGAAATCCTAAACAAACCCGAATATTCAAAATCCGATTCGCAAAAATGCACCTTTCGTCTTTCATGTTTGTGGATTCGAGTTTTGAACATTGGTTCACATTTCGGAATCGTGCTTCGCATATGTTCTAGGGAATTACGATGGACCTCAATGCGTTTTCATCATGACTACGCAGCAGGTCAAACGCATCATTGATTTTGTCCAAAGGGAATTTGCGAGTGACTAATTCTTTGACTCTAATCCTGCCGATGCGGCATAATTCAATAAGCCGGGGATAATCGACAGGTCGGCAGCCGAGCGAGCCTCGCACTTCCATCTCGAAATACATGATTTTTGCGGCACTCAGTTTGATGTCTTCTGCAGAATAGCCAACAACCACTAATCGTCCACCCTTGCGCAGTGTTCCGAATGCCGTCTCGATCGTTTGAGGCTTTCCAATGACTTCGAAAGCAATATCTGCCCCGCCGCCAGTGAGCTTCTTGATTTCCTTTGCAGCGTTTTCCACCTTTGATGTGTTCACGGTGTAATGTGCACCGAACTTCTTTGCCCATTCAAGTTTCTTGTCGGAGATGTCCACTGCAATAACGACTCCGCCAAACGCTGCGGCAACTTGAACGACATTGATGCCCACACCGCCACACCCAACGACAACCACCGTATCGCCTCCTCTCACCTCTCCACGATTCTTGACCGCATGATACGGAGTGGAGATGGCATCAGCGATGATGCATCCTTCTTCAAGCGCTATTTCTTGCGGAAGATGAAACACATCTTTCGCAGGCGCAGTAATGTGCTCCGAATACGCACCATCAACATTATTCCCGAACATAATCATCGCCTGGCAGATATTTTCTCTTCCTGTTCGACAGAACTCGCACGACCCACATGTGAGCACTGCGGGAAGAAGGACACGATCCCCTTCCTTAAAATTCTTCACCTCATTTCCCACTTGCACTATCGTTCCAGATGGCTCGTGTCCCAAAATAAGCGGCGGTTTCTTGAACGTCGGCACATCGTGGTCGATGTAATGCAAGTCAGTATGGCAAACACCGCACGCGGCAACCTTCACGAGTACTTCATGCGGCTTGATGGTTGGAGTCGGATAGTCTTCGATTCTCAGTGGCTGATGTGGGCCGTGGAAGATAGCTGCTTTCATGAGTTCACCGCAGTCGCTGATTTGTTGAAGTCTTGAATATTTTGATCTTCCAACTTTTTCAATCTCCGTTCCACAAGCAGGCACGCACCGAGAGCACCGGCATACTCAGAGTCAGGGCATACGTTCAGAGGCTTGCCGAGTTTCTGTTCGAGCGCTCTGACCATTCCGGCGTTGTGTGTGATGCCGCCGGTCAGCGTGATCTCTCCGTCGACGCCAACCTGGCGGAGCAGAGCAACAATGCGATCAGAGATGGAGAGATATGCTCCCATCAAAATGTCTTCTACCGGATAGCCGATGGTTATCAAGTTAATAACTTCCGACTCTGCCAACACAGCGCAGATAGAGCTGATTGGCTGCGGGTCTTTCGACCGAAGGGAAAGGTTTCCAATGTCATCCAACTCAAGCTCCAGACCTTTTGCGACACGCTCAAGAAATCTGCCTGCGCCTGAAGCACACTTGTCATTCATTTTGAACTTTGCGACACGCCCGTCGTGGTCCACGCGGATGGCCTTCGCGTTCTGCGCCCCAACATCGAGCACGCTCGTTGTGCCGGGGAACAGGCACTTCGCTCCGATGGCATGACACGAGATATCCGTAATCTGGATCTGTCGCATCGGTACCTGATAGCGGCCGTAACCCGTCGATGCTGTGTAAAAGACTTCTCCCGAATTGAGCGATTCTGTACTGCAGGCTTCCTTCAGAACATCTTCGGACGCCAGAGCAAGGTTGTGACCCGTGAGGCGTGAAGCTCGTGAGACGATGATTCCTCCCGAGCGGTCAAAGATGATGCACTTTGTCATGCGTGTCCCGACGTCAATGCCGGCGATGAAGCGACCGTTGCGATGGAAAGAAGTGCTCATGTCTGCAGCTCCTTTGCCGTTGGTTCGCCTTCGTGACGAGCTTTTGCGCGCTCAAGCGCGAAGAGCGCAGCGCCGATGGCACCGATGAACTGGGAATCGGGACCGACGTTGATTTGCATCCCCATCTTTTCCTGGAGCGCTGCAACCATGCCTTTGTTGCGCGAGACGCCGCCCGTGAAGGTGATCTCGGGGTTGAGGCCAACGCGTCGTAACAGACTGACAGAACGCGCGGCAATCGACTGGTGGACGCCCGCAAGAATCTGCTCCGCCTTGCGGCCTTTCGAAAGATGGTTCATGATCTCCGTCTCGACGAAGACCGTGCAGACATTCGTAATACGGAGGACGCCGTCCTGTTCAGGATTGGCACGTAGGGCGACGTCTCCAAGATCATCGAGAGAGATACCCATCACTTCTGCCGCGGCAGCAAGAAAGCGTCCGGTTCCGGCGGCGCATTTGTCGTTCATGCAGAAGTCAACGACTTCACCCTTCTCATTCGTGCGGATACCCTTGGTGTCCTGACCGCCAATGTCGAGAATCGTACGTGTGTTGGGGAACAGGTATGCTGCGCCGCGGGCATGACAGGAGATTTCTGTAATTTGGGTATCCCCAAAGGGAACCTTGTATCGTCCGTAACCTGTGCCCACGATGTAGGCTACGTCCCACTCATCGAGCTTGGCCGATTGCCGCGCAAGCTGGAAAGCCTTCTCTGCAGCTTTCACCACGTTGGCTCCCGTATTGACCATACCGCGAGCGACAGTCTCACCGTTCTCGTTCAGGATGATGGCTTTGGTTTGAGTCGAACCCACATCGACGCCGGCGACTAACATAAAGGTGTCCTCTCAGGCATGTACAAGTCTTTTATGTTCGAGCGATTCAAAGAACGCGTCGATCCTGTTGCGCAGTTGCGCGATCTGGAAATATCGGGGATCGGCAAGGTCGCTTTCGACCAGCAGCGTCGGTAAGTCCCACTTGCGAAGGAACTGCTCGCGCATATCCGCCTGGCCGACGGAAAAGGAGCGACACGATTTGACTGAGTGGATAAGAATCGCATCCGCGTCGTACTCTTCCGCGTACGTTTTCAATAGGTCAGTTCGCATCGCTAAGTTCTGATTCGTGTAACAGGTGAGGCAGTAGTCCGCAATGCTCTCCAGCGGTCGCGTCGGATCATGGCGGAAGCCATGATCCCAGAATCCCCCCACCTTTGAATAGCTGGAGGCAACAGCACAGACGCCCCATCGCTTGAGCAACTCCCAGAATGACCGGAAGTGCGGCCAGGGAGGTGGGCCTTCAACCACAACGCGGAACTTCTCTTCCGGAATCGGTCCAACACCGTGCTCGATGCGTTCCTGAATCTCCTTCATCGCCTCCCGATAGTAGTCTGTGCATTCGGGTAAGCCGCGGAGAATGTAAATCGGTGCCATGAAGAAGACGGCTTCGAAGTACGAATCGAACGGCGACGGTTTTCGCTTGGCGGAGTGAAGAATCTGAACCCACAGGTCTTCCGCTTCCGCGGCGTGCTTGGTGATTTCCACAAGCTTGTCGTGATTGTATTTATTGCCTGTCATTTTTTCACAGAGAGGGATCAATTCTTTGAGCTGCTGAACGATGTACTGCCTGTCCGTTTCTTCAATGACACTACCACGCAGGTAGGGGATGTCGAGCAGGACCAGCGGAACGTCGTAGTAGTGCGCCAGCGCCTCAAACCATTTGATAAACGTTGTGCAGCCACAGTAGGTACAAAGGAGGAGATCGGGTTTGGGTATCTTGTGGCCGGACGGACCCACATTGCCTGCCAACATCATGCCGATGTCGTTCTTGACGTAACCGCAGACGTCGGGTGAATAGCCAACGTCTTCCGCTTTCAGAATGTAGTCGCCGGAGATTTTCCGGACGCCGCATTGCAGCGCGTTCACTTCTGGGAACACAAGCTCGAAGTCGAACACGCGGAGAAACTCAGCGACGTTTCCCGGCACGAAGAGGTATGCAACCTTCCGCCCGTCGCTTTCCGCCGATTGAAGTCGATCGTTCCAGGCTGTGAGCAGCTTCTTTTGGTACTCACGACCGACACCCTGGTACTTGAACTTGGATTCTGACATGGTTGCCCTATGTAAAAAACATGACGGATTCGACGAACGCCTCAATCTGCATTCTGATAGATTCGAAAACACTCATCTTTTCTTCATACTCAAAGGCAAGATACGGGATGCCGTTCTTCTCCAGCTCGTCTTTGAACAAGACGTAGTCGAGCAATGCAGGCTCACAGAACTTCGGAGCACTGAAGATCACTCCGTCTGCCTGGCCTGACCGAACTTTGTTCATGAGCGCTTGCTTGCGAGATCGAAGCCCGTAGTGTCTCACCGACGAAGACACGCTCCGCTGAATGTAGCTCTCCGCCAGCGCCAACAGTGGATCGCCGTTGGCTGGCACGGGGTCTGTGAACCAGCGCGAGTGCAGGAGCAAATCATCGTTCACGATGTAGCAGCCCGCCTCTTCGATTACCTGCAAGAGTTCCATAGGTGGTTGCTCGCAGAAGCTCCCCTCCAGGATGACACGGACGTGGTCGCGCTGCTTGGTTTCGCGAGATTCGACAAGCGGAATGATTCCTTCCAGGATGTGCGTGTGCTCTTCAACGGGCAGGAGCGTTCCGATGCGAAGAAGGATGTACGCCTCGTAGGTGGAAAGCTTCCACGGCGTCAACTGTCTGATTTCATGAAGCCGCCAGCAGAGGGAGCGATTGTGATTGAATGCTTCGATGCTCCGTACCACCTCATCCGCGCTCGCCTTTTTCCCACCGAGCTGTTCAAGATTTCCCAACAAACGTTGCAGCTCACCTCGGTAGTGATGGACAGCCGACGGCGACTCCATGTTCTGCGGAAAGTGGATGTACTCGACAAGCTGGTGAGGGAAGTTGGCCTTCCAGATACCGGAGAGATTGCGCGCAACATCGCAAATGGACGTGAAGTATACTGCGTCGAAGTCCTTCACGCGATCGGTCAACCCAAGTTCGAGAGTCGATCGCGCAATGGAGCAAACGAAGGATTGAATTCGAGAATCCGCGTGATCGATTTCGATTATCCCTCCCGCGCCCAGTAGTCCGACCGGCAGCATTCCGAGGGCGTGGGGAAGTTCATACGGGGTATACACGGGGAACATCCCAACAACTTTGCCGCCGGTGTGCTTGGACTTCCATTCCTTCACCGTTGGGAAGGATACATCATCCACGATACCGCGGAAGTGCTGGATTTGTTCTTCGAATGTCATAAGACTAGTTGCTGATGATACTCGAGCCAAACCTCCAAGCTCCAATGACCAAACAGGTGTTGCACATTGGAATGTGGGGTTTGAGTGTGAAGCTTATTTGAATTCGGGTCATTTGTTTTTCCAAACTGGTTGGCGTTTCTCCATGAACGCTTTCAGTCCTTCGTGTGCGTCTTCCGTCTTCATCATTTCGTTTAGATAGATTTCTTCTGCTCGCTTCAAAGCTTCCATACGCGCACGATAGAGGCTGGCATCGACAGCGCGCTTTGTGAACTCCAGGGTCGTCTTGCTTTGGGATATAAATCTCGACACGAAGGCATCCACCTGCGCTTCAAAACCTTCCACAGGGAATACCCTGTTAATCAGTCCAATGCGCTCAGCTTCTGTTGCCGAGATCGTTTCACCGCTCAGGAGAAGCTCAAGTGCCCGGTTGCGGTTGACCAACCCGGGGAAGATTGCCGTAGCGACGGGGGGGAAAACACCGACTTTGATCTCCGGTTGACCGAACTTGGCACGCTCCGATGCCGCAACCATATCACAGTAGATCGCCAGTTCGCATCCTCCACCTAGCGCAGCACCATCAACGACCGCGATCGTTGGAATCTTGAATTCATGCAGAAGATGGAAGATGCGGTGAAACTCACTGATCATCTCATTGACCTTGTCTGCCGTGTGATCTGCAACGTCTACGCCTGCGGAGAAAGCCTTTCCCTCTGCCTTGATGAGGAGAACCTTGGCGTTCGGATGACGAAGCAATGCGCTGAAGGCTGCATTCATCTCCTGCATCATGGAAATGTTCATCACGTTGAGTGGCGGGCGATTGAGCACCAGTGAGACCGTGTTGCCTGCATCGATCAGCTTGATGAATTGGTAGTTGTTCATAGTCTGGTTTTGGTGCTGTCTGATGGCAGATAAATATTCTTCATTGTATTGAGGAGCCGGTGGAATTCTTCGTGTTTTCCGACTCCGATCTCTTCATGCTCCACCCGGTCAAATTCGCTTGCCAGTTCCGCTTGCTTTTCCAGGGTTAGATGCGTGTCAGCCATCATGAAGAGGATGTCGTCTTCCTTCTTGATGTGCTCACTCAGCAGCGCGATAAAGCTGCGCGCGTTGCCAGTGAAGTTGGCGGCGGCGTTGGCAGTTCCATTCCGGTATCCGGCGGAAGCAGAAGCCATCCCCCGGACGAATTGCCTCCCCTCATCGTGTTCCGAGAGCATCACGCCTATCGGTCCGCCGTCCCGCGGAACCCCCGCACTCTCCATTGCCGGAAAAAGAAGCTTCTCCTCCTTCGCGTGGTGGCAGCGGTCCGCAAATTCTCGGATGAACGTAATAGCCAGGTCGAGATGCTCAGGATTCACACGCTCCCCCCACTCAAGCATATCACAGATTTTACCCAGCACGGCAAGCATCTGCTCGATGGCTCGATGCTCTTGCTTCAAGATGTCAGTTGGCTTCACGTTCTTCTTCCTTGAATGGTAAGCAAGTGTTCTTCAGGTATGGCTTGACACGCGCAATCATCTCCTCCTCGGTTCGTTGGCCAGTATCAAACCACTCATCGCCAACTTTGTTCAATCCAATCATCACGTTCGCGCTCAGCCGTACGGCCTCCATCGCAAGGTTCACCATGTGCGTACAACCTTCAGCGTGACCCAGGATGTCGGCAAGTTTCTTGTTGATGCCTCGTCCAATTTTCAAACCTTCAATGCCCTTGATGTTACGGAGGGCGAATTGACAGATGCCGTACGGGACCTTCGTCATCTGTGAGTCTGCATGGACAATCGTCTCCGTCTGGAGGTCAATCGTCAGTTCAACGCGGATGTGATGATTAAGGTCGAGCATCGTCGCCTTCGTCAAGATTTCATGATCGTTCTTCCGCGCCACGGCAAGATTGATGTTCCGCTCGTAGATGTCTTTCATTTGCTTTTGCCTCTTTAGATGTATTGTCCGCCGTCTACCTTGATGACTTCACCAGTGATGTGCTTCGCTTTCTCAGACACAAGAAAAACAATCAGGTTCGCCACGTCCTCAGGTTTCCCGAAACGGCCGAGCACGATCTCGTCAAGCGACTGTTGCTTCATATCATCGGAAAGATCGCGGGTTAAGTCAGTCTCGATCAAACCCGGCGCCACAGCGTTGACGTTCACGCCGTATTTTCCGAGCTCTTTGGCCACGACTTTCGTGAGTCCTATGATGCCGGCTTTTGAGGCGGCATAGTTCGCGAGTCCGAATTTGCCCCGCATACCGTTAATGGAACTGACGTTGACGATTTTTCCTCGTTTCTGCTCCCGAAAGATTGGACTGACTGCACGCAGGTAGTTAAAGCAACCTTTCAAGTTTACTGCAATCACGTTGTCCCATTGATCTTCAGCCATTTTCCAGACGACGCCGTCGCGGGAGATACCGGCATTGTTGACCAGGACATGCAGGCCACCGAGTTCGCTCATGACACGCTGGACAGCCTGCTGTGATTCCTTGAACCTTGACACATCTGACTCAACCGCCACACATCGTCGACCGAGCTTCTGAACATCAGCTACAACCTCCTGCGCTTCATCGACACGATGTCGAAACCCATAGTAAGTGAAAGCAACGTCTGCACCCTCCCGCGCCAATGCAACAACCGTGGCCCGGCCGATGCCCAGCGAGCCGCCGGTGACAAGAGCTATTCTTCCTTCAAGTTCCATTTTCCTGATCTCTTTCGCGCCAACTCCATCCGCAGAGGAGGAGCAACGTGTTCACTTCTTCCTCGGTAAAACGTCTTCAATCAACTTTTCGTTGAACTCGGCCCCTTGTGCCAGCAACTGTCTGTACTTCACGAAGTCTATCACATCCTTCCCCGTTAGCTTTCGAGTGTTGAACGCGGTAAAACCAAGGAATCCTTCGGTCGCCATGTTCGCCGCCAGCCAGTGCCGGTTGGGAATCTTTGCCTGATCCCAGTAGTATTTTTTCTTCATCCGGATGCCGTCGATCGCCTTCATCAAGCAGCCGGGCATCAAGTTCGTGAAACGCCAGACGATGTCGTTCACAGCCCCATCGAGCCGGGTGAAATCCGTGGAGAGCTTTTCGACTTCCGCGCGAGATTGCTTGAACTTCTCGCCTGTCACGAATTCACCGTAGACGATTTCCCCATCCTCAACGTAGCGATCAGTAATGACAGCAGGATTACGTTTGAAGGTCCCGCCTTCTTTCAGTACCGGCACGGCTTTGGTAATCAAGCCAAGTCGTTTCATCTTGTAGGCGCTCCACATCTCACACGAGGTGCAGCTCCACATGGCTTCTTCAATGCCAAGAAAGAATGGAAGAAAGTCTGTCGCTCCCCCATCGGGAGAGGAGCCGTGTCTTGGCCCAGCTTGGCCGAATACTGCGGTGTCTGCCGAGATTGAAAGGTCGCACGCTGTTCCTATTTCCTGCCCGCCGGCGATGCGCATGCCATTGACGCGGCAAATTGTCGGTTTCTTGCAATTCAGTATTGCATCGACCATCGCGATGAACAGATCCATGTACATGCCATATTCTTGCGGCCGGCGCGCGTAGTATTCGGCGTACTCTTTTGTGTTCCCCCCTGTACAGAATGCTCTGTCTCCAACCGCTGTAAATACCACAGCCACAACCCGCCGATCCATTGAAGCTTTGTGGAACCCCGCGATCACCCCTTTCACCATCTTTGTGGTATAGGAGTTATGCTGGGCCGGGTTGTTGAGCGTGATCCAGGCAGCGTAGAGACCGGAAGCTGCCTTTCCTTCGTTATCGAGCATAGGGCGAAGCTCGTACATGGTGCAGGGCGGTTCGGTTCCCAAGAACTCGTTGCCCCAGAGGTCATGATCTTTCAGTTGATCGTCGCGTGGAAGCCAGTCGAGTGTCATCGTTTGCTCTTCGTTATTTCGGTTTCAATGAATGTTTCGATTTCATCATCAGTCAATAGCTTGCTTGAGTGTTTAGCGTAGTCAAAAATCTTTTGAACCAGGCCGTCTTGAAGCGCAAACCCATGATCGTTCAGCCAGTAGATGACGTTCGATTCTCCGCTGAGCGGACCGACATCAATTCTCTGTTTGCGCCCAACCATGTGGGCAGGAATAGCGGAATAGATCATATCGGCCAACCAGTCGTTGCCGGTTTTCAATGCCTTGATGACAGCAGCGGCGTGAACACCAGTCGCAGTCCGAAAGGCATCAGGCCCGGTAACAGGATAGTTAAACGGAACAGGCGTGTGCGTAGCCTCGGCAACTAACCGACAGTATTCATTCAGTTTTGAAAGGTCGTTATCGATAATCCCCCACAACTTGAGGTTCACCAGCAGCAAATCCATTGACGTATTGCCACAGCGTTCGCCGATGCCAAGAGCGCACGCATGCACCCGGTCGACTCCCGCCCGAACTGCGGCAAGCGTTGAAGCGAGTGCAAAGCCGCGGTCGTTGTGTCCGTGCCAGTCGATCTTCACGTCCTCACCCAAGTTTTCGATCACATCCTTGATAAAGCGAACAATGTTGACTGCACCCGTTCTCGTGGTGTGACCAACGGTGTCAGCAATAACGACCCGTTTCGCACCGCGATTGATAGCAGTTGTGTAAAGCTTTTCAAGATCGTCTGGATGTGATCGCGTTGTATCTTCGGTGACGTACATACTCGGCAGCCCGTGGTCGACGACATAACTGACCGCTGTTTCGGTGAGTTTCAAGACCGTGTCGATTGTCCACCCTTCAACGTATTGACGGATAGGACTGGAGCCAACGAACGTTGCAACTTCAATGGGGACGCCGGCTTTTTGGGAAATGTCAATAACGGGATCGATGTCGGCGATCACGGTGCGCGCTGCACAGTTGGGTTGGATCTTCATTTTGCAGCGAGCAATTTCCTTTGCCAGCTCGAGCGTATCGTTGTATGCACGTGATCCAGCGCCAGGAAGTCCGATATTTGCAGAATGAATGCCAAGGTCTTCCATCAAGTGGAGGATCTTGATTTTCTGGTCGATCGTTGGGTCGGTGACGGACGGAGATTGCAGCCCGTCGCGAAGAGTCTCATCATCGAACTCAATATGCACGACGCCTTTGAGGTCGGCGAGGCCACCCTTGTTCCAATCGTATATCAACTCTTGATGTTGCGGTATCATGACCGTACCCTTTCCTTGAATTTCAAATTGAGTACAATCTCCATCGATATTGCTGCCATGCTTGTCATGTGTTATCCGTGCTTGATGGTCGTAAGCCACCCTTCCTTTCCGCGATCCTTCGCTTTGAAAACTCCACCATGCCGCCGAGTTTGATGATTTGCTGAATAATATCGGGGAACGGAGGAACCTGATAGGATTTCGATTGTGTCACGTTCTTGACAGTACCGTTGGCGAGATCAACGGCAAGCTGATCACCTGGCATCGCATCATCGACTGCTTCGTCTGACTCAAGAATGGGCAAGCCAATGTTGATGCTGTTACGGTAGAAGATCCGCGCAAAAGACTTTGCAATCACACACGACACTCCAGCTCCTTTGATTGCGATGGGAGCATTCTCGCGCGAACTGCCACAACCGAAGTTTCTTCCGGCAACAATGATATCGCCCGGCTGCACCTTTTTCACAAAGTCCAGGTCGAGATCTTCCAGGCAATGCGGCGCCAACTCTCGTTCGGTGAACGCCGTGCAATATCGAGCCGGTATGATGACGTCGGTATCGATGTTGTCGCCGTATTTGTGAACTCTTCCTTGAATCATGTCATGATGAGCCGTCATAAATATTTCCTCGTGGTGTCCGCATTTACCTACATCGGGTATCGTCTCCTGAACTCGGGGGATCTTCCCTGCACCATTGCTTCAAGACCAATGAGTGCATCGGGATGTTCGAATACTTGGCGCAGGTGGTGACTGAGTTCAAACTCTCCAAGCGCGTCGTTATCGATTCCGTTCAGATAACCTTCGAATCCATGTGAAATCAAATGGTCGGCTACCCACACCGCGTTCGGTGAATTGCCTGCAACACGTCTCAGCGTTCGTTGGGCGGCCGATTTCATGTCGCCCGTAAACCAAACCGGAAGATAGCCCCTTGCTTGTGCAGACAGAGTTGGAAGAAGGTCGGCCTGGCTGAATAAGTCCTTTGCAATTTGCCACTCACGTTTCTCGTCGGCGGACAGATCGACTGGCAACCGGTCGAACGTCAACGTGTCAAGTTGTTCCGAGGAAAGGATCCTCCCGTTGTTTTGGATGATCGCCCTAGCAATAGTCTCCGCAGCATCATCCCGTCGATGCTGGGGCACAATGGCATCTGCGCAGCCGAGCTGAAAGACCATTTGTGGCGAAGAAGAGGCGGTGCCGCCCGCAAGAATGTAGTACCGAGAGAGAGCGACAGCGGCTTCCGCATCACCTGTTTTTCCGAATATGAGCTGCGCCAGCGTCAGTGTTCCCCGCAGGCCAGGGTAGATGCCGAGGCGCGTTTCAGGAAGGGAAAACGAAGTTCGGTTAGAGATAAGAACGACGGAGTTGGGGTCTAATGCAAATGCGCATGCCAGTTCAACACCGCCTCCGAATGCCTGCCCGTCCACAATTGCGATTCTGGGTTTTGTCGTTCCAGTCATCACCCGAAAGATCACATGCTGCCATTCCCGCGTTTCCCGTTCGATGGCGCCAAAATCTTTGACTTTAATCCGTTCGATGAACGTAGGAATGTGTGCACCGGCGATGAACGTTTTGATGGGTGCGGTGTCGAAAATGATCACCCTGCACGTCTCATCGTCATTGGCCTCACTGAATTGCCGTTTCAACTCCTCAAAGATCTTATGATCCATTGCATTCGCGGCGCGCGGGTTGGAGAGCGTGATCCGTCTGACCGCACCACCAAGTTCCCTTTCACTTGAGACTCTGGGAAGACAGAGCGCGAAGCTCCCAGCATCCATTGCTCGACGAAGAGTGGGAGAAATTGGGAAGTTGTGCCGGAGGTTTTCCGCGATCTTGGAACGAGCACTGATAATTTGGCGGAGTCTGGTTATTCCCAGCGCATTCATGATCGTGAAGGGACCCTTCCGCCAGAGGAAGGCGTTTTGCGTAAGCAACTCAAGGTCTTCGGGGATGGTCAGACCAGCATCCACGCATTCCGTGGCCGTGACGAAGCCAATCGCGAGAAAACGGTCAACAAGTTCTTGCACGGCGCGAAGGTCGGGACGGGTCGAAAGCAGCGTTCCATTGCGAATCCAACGGACAGCTGACTTATCTGATGCTTGCTCGAGTTCCCGAACAAGGTCGACGTAGTTCTTGCAAGGTTGGAAGAAATTGCCATAGGTCTTGAAGAGTGGGTCGTCGGGATTGGAGGCGTCGGAGAATGACCGCATGGAGTAAAACCCGATAGGCAGTCCCGTGGCATCCATGAGTTCAAGGAAACCGGTCGGAATGTCGTAGGCTTTTTTCCCCGCTTCTTCAATGGCAGCAAGGGCATAGCCTTCCTCGACCATGCGCGTCGCTTCCAGAAGCAGGGCGACAAAGATAATGTCCGCTACGCCTCCCTTTCGGCTGCCGCGAATGAGGGTTGGGATTTTCCCGCCAAGTTTCAGGTACTTTCGTGCAACCCTCTTTGCATCTTCAGACGCTGAGTCGGTTCCGGCGTACTCTGCGGCGCGATTCTTATGCGGGAGATAGAAATAGTGCATCCAGACGACCTTGTCGGGCCGCCCGGTCGCTCGTGCAAGAATGTTCGTATCGAGCGAGGAAGAGTTGGTGGCAAGAACAACATGCGAAGCGGTAAGTTCGTCCAGACGGCGGAAGACCGATTCTTTGGTCTTGATGTTCTCAGTGGCCGCTTCGATGACAAGCTGCAGCGTTCGACTTCGACAGGCCTTTTCGTACTCTGTTCCGCCGATGATCCGAGATCGGATCAGGTCCACTTGCTTTGATGAAAATATCTTTGCGCGTGCCTGCGCAAGTTCGCTGTCGATCGTCTGGAAGCCCCGCGCAAGAGCTTCCTCTGAAACATCGAGCATCCCGACATTGAAGCCATTTTGAGCATAGTTTTGGGCAAGGCTTGAGCCCATTGTGCCGGCACCAACGACCAGAAGCTCTATGTTGTCCCAGGTCGCATTCATCTTGGAATTCAATGCTCCCAAGTCCTGCAAGGTTACCAGGTTTAGTCTCGAATTCCGACAGCCGGAGACTTAGTTCTTGCCGCCTTCTCAGTAGCCTTCGACGATCAAAGCGCCCCCCTGCCCTCCGCCAATGCACGCTGCCGCAAGTCCTAGGCCGCCGAGTTTCAACAGCGAGATTGTCAATCGGGCACCCGTCGCCCCCAGTGGATGGCCAAGTGCAATTGCCCCCCCATTGGTATTGACCTTCGATCGATCAAGATTCAGCTCACGTTCCACCGCAATGTACTGGCCGGCAAACGCTTCGTTGATCTCGATGTGTTTCATGTCTTTCCATGTAAGACCGGCTCGCTTCAAAGCAATTTCAGAAGCCGGCACGGGACCGATTCCCATATAATGCGGGTCCACGCCCGCAGTGCCCCATGACAACAACTCGCCTATTGGTTCGACACCGAGTTCTTTTGCCTTTCCGGAGGTTGTCATCACGAGGGCTGCCGCGCCGTCTACGATGCCGGAAGAGTTTCCGCCCGTGTGAATACCGTCCGGTTTCACAGGCCGAATGCGTGATAATCCTTCGACTGTTGTGTCTGGTCGCGGATTCTCATCCTCGGAGAAGATCTTTTCCGTCCGCCCTTCTGTAAGAATCACTGGAGTGATCTCACGGCTGAGTCGGCACTTTTCTCTGGCGTCTTTTACTTTCATTTGAGATGCATAGGCGAAATCATCGGCCTCCTTGCGGGTGATGCCATAGAGCCGGGCAAGATTCTCTGCCGTTCCCATCATATCCGTGTTAATAAAGGTATCGTTCAGACCATCTTTGAAGAGAAAGAGCGCAGTAGGACCCGACATGTACGAAAAGCCGAATGCAGCACCGTAAACTACCATGGGTGACTGTGATGTGCTTTCATAGCCTCCAACGAGGACGACTTCAGCTTCACCGGCGAGAAGTTCCTTGGCGCCGGTTACGATTGCCTCGCCGCCGGACCAGCAGATGCGATTCACAGTGAGGGCAGTCGAGAAATGGGACAGCCCCGCTTTCAGCGCTACATGACGCGCACCATAATGAGCATCGATGCTTGTATGCATACCGTTTCCAAAAATCGCCGCGTCGATATCCTCCGCGCGATCAGTAAGTCTCGCCTGCTCGATGGCTGCACGTGCGGCTTTCACTCCGAGATCAATTGGAGAAAACCTGCTCAAGCTTCCACCGACACGACCGAACGGCGTCCGTGTTCCTGAAAGAAAAATGATCCTTTTCGTCCTGTCCGGCAAAATAGCCGGCCCTGTTGGAGTGATCTTCTCCGGGACGCGAAAGATGCTATTCTTAGATGAGCCCTTCATTCATTTTTTTCCAGATTCGATTGAGCTGATCGAGCAGCTCATTCTTTTGTGACTCGCTGAATCCTTTCCAAGCTTCTGCATCAGTTTCTTCACCGAGCTTGCCGACCTTTCCGCGGAACCCCCTTCCCTTCTCTGTCAAGTAGACATTCACAACGCGCCGATCATCGCCATCCCGCCGACGCTCCAACAACCCATCCCGCTCCATCCGATCGATTATTCCGGTGATTGTGGGATTGTCGAGGTAGAGAGGTTCGCCAAGTTGTGTCAGCGGAATTCCGTCTTCCTCCCACAAGCGGACGAGCACAATGTATTGCGTAGCCGTAAGTCCGTAATCGGCTAACTTGGCGTCAAGCGCCCTTTTCATACTCCGGGCTGTCCGCGTTGTTAAAAATCCCAGGCTCTTATCCAATGTCCACATCCGTCGATTTTCCTTCGTCTTTTGGAGTTGTTGGGTATACATAACATTAGCATGCAATTATTTCGTATGCGAAGCAAGTATGCAAAAAAAATCAACTCTTGTCAAGACCCTTCAACTCCCGGGCAAGCGCATCACTTGGGCAAGAAACATTAGGAAAATTGGGAGTTTTTGAGAATTGCTAACAGCGCCGAACTGAGTTCGTACCGAAATCGAGACGGATCGAATAGTTCTAGCTCCATCGATGACTTTACGTGTTAAAAGCCTCCTTCTAGCGCAAATGCGCTCTCCAGAGGCTTCCAGTAGATTTTTTAACACCCCCCGGGCAGTGGGGAGCAATAATGACTTTGTATACTACCAAAATTGGCTCTGAGAATCAACGGAAAGGATGAGAGAAGCCTTCCTACATTCAGGCAGGTTCACGTCGTTCCAAGTTAGGTTCAATAATTCACCTCTCCGCATACCCGTCGTTACGGCCAGGATCAGAAGGTCATTGAACCACTCGTCGGCCACTACAGTCAGGAGTTTTTGAAATTCCGTCTCCGTGAGATAGGATGGCTGCATATCAGGGACTCTCGCCATTGAAACGCCTTTGGTTGGATTCTCTGAAATGATTTTCCAGCGCATAGCGGTGTAAAATGCAGTGCGGAGTGTTCTGAGTTCTATATTTACGCTCACAGGAGATATCCATTTCAACCTTGACACCTTGAATACGTCGATGTCTTTTGCAGTTATTGATGTAACGAAAATGTCACCAACAAACGCCGCGAGCTTTTTCAGCGTCACTTCATACATCTGCGACGTCTTTGCCGAGTAGTTCGTCGATGCGAATGATAGAAATTCATGGATGAACTTCGCCAACGTCAAGGGCGGAGTTGACAGCGGCTTGCCTTGTTCGGTGTTCGAGAGCGAATTGTTTTTTCCATAATTCATCAGCACTTCGAGCGCGAGAGTTTTCCCTCTTTGACCCGTGCTGACCCATTTTGCTTTTCCCCCCTCGCGAAAAAGAATGTAGTAAATCCCGTTGGACCGTTTGAAGAGAGTTGGCATGGCAAATCCTCCTACGAAAGGTGGGTGATGATGAATTAGGAGGAATGGTGATGTGTTAACTGGACTGCTAACGCGCTGCTAACACATTGCTAACAAGTGCGCGTTTTCAGCGGAGTGTTGGCGGGTACAAGTGCCGAAATTTCTTCAAAATCGTGAGCGTGGGTGGGCTCGAACCACCGACCCTCTGCTTAAAAGGCAGATGCTCTACCCCTGAGCTACACGCTCGCAATGATGCAGTTCTCAAATATACGAAAATCCGTCCCCGTCTCCAAGCCGATTGTTCATTGAGCCCGTGTCGATTGCGGAGAAATCTCTGCGCTCTCAACTTCCTGTCTCTTCCGGTAGAGAATTCCAACCGGGATAATCACGCAATAGCCGAGGACAAGGAGAATCGGCGCAACCACGAGCGGCATCGTGCCGTCCCACGGTTCCTGGGCGAGGGCATAGTAGCCGAGCGCAATCACCAACAAACCCACGAGGAGGATCTGGTAATTCGTTTTTGTAAACGGGAGATGCTCGGTCTGTGATTTTCTTTTTATGCTCTTTGGATCAGTTCGTGCCATTTCTGCTTCCTTTCAACGCTTTGTTTCACTCGTTATTGGGCTTTCGATATTCATAAGATGAAGATTGAATATTGAACACTCAACGCCCAATATTGAATGTGCAAATGGGTATCACTTGTTGATAGATGAGTGGGGGACCTTCATCAGCCGATATTCAATATTCATTTTTCCAGTGAAAGCACCCTTCGAAATTGGACATTCGATGTTGGACATTCCCGCCCGAACGACCGACAGACAGATCTAAATGCATTCGGTCGGGCGGGCATCCTTCATCTTTATCATAATAAAAAGCCCGGCATCGGGGGAAACGCCGGGCTCGACCTAGTAAAAACAACAGTCAGGGGAGTAACTGTCGTTCAGGTCGTTG
>JACVXU010000143.1 GCA_015661185.1 Bacteroidota bacterium | reverse complement strand
GGCGAATCCACTTCGGATCCTGAAGCTGCGCCTCCCATGCGTCATACAGAGATTTCAATTCTTTCACCTTCTCAGGCATCTTCGCTGTAAGGTTGTTCGCTTCGCCAACGTCTTCAGCAAGATTGTACAGCGACCACTCTTTTTCACCCTGTTCTTTGATCAGTTTCCAATCGCCGTGGCGGATCGCTTGTTTCTCCCCCATCCTCCAGCAGAGAGTCTCGTGCGGCCGGTTGGGGTTCGTGCCTGTCATAAACAGTGAGAGGTCCACGCCATCGAGGTTCATTTCGGGTTTGATCGCCCCGCCAGCCGCGGCGATCGCCGTCGGATGAATGTCAAGCGAGCTTACGGGATGATGATAAACTTTGCCTGCCGGGAGATGACCTTTCCATTGCAACATGAACGGAAGGCGAATTCCCCCCTCGAGCACCTGTGCTTTGTAGCCGCGAAGGGGCAGGTTGCCCGATGTGGTTGTCAGCGTAGGACCCCCGTTGTCGCTGATGAAGAAAATCAGCGTATTCTCTTCCAGTTTGTGTTTTCGGACTCTCTCGATCACCCGCCCCACCGCATCGTCCATAGCGGAAATCATTGCGGCGAACGTTTTACGCTTCGCGTCCTTTATATTCCCAAACCTGTCGAGATATTTTTGAATCGACTGCAGCGGCATGTGCACCGCGTTGAACGGCAGGTAAAGGAAAAACGGCTCGTCGTGATGTTTTTCGATGAATGTCTCTGCCTCACGCGCAAAGGCGTCAGTCAGATACTCCTTCTCGGGAACAGGCGTCGAGCCGCGCAAAACTGTTCCCTTCTGGACGTCGTTTCCAACATAAGAGTTTGCCCCGCCGAGGAACCCGAAGAATTCATCAAACCCGCGGTTAATCGGCAGGAACTCCGGTTTCAGGCCGAGATGCCATTTCCCCACCATTCCGGTTTTGTATCCCAGTACCTTCAGTCGGGCCGGAAGAAGCGTTTCACTCAACGGGAGGCCAAAATCTGTGGAGGGATCTGTTGTCTGACCAGGATTGAACTCATGACCAAACCGCTGCTGATAACGGCCCGTTAGCAAACCCGCCCTTGAAGGACTGCAGAGAGGAGCCGTGACATAGCCATTCGTGAACCGGACCCCATTTCGTGCGATCGAGTCAACGTGCGGAGTGGGAATTTCCTTGTTCCCCTGACACCCCAGTTCCCCATATCCCAGGTCATCTGCGACGATGAGAATGATGTTGGGTTTCTTCCCTGCGTTGGACCGACCCGGATTTAGGATGTGCTCCAATTCGTTCGAATGAAGGCCCAGAAACCCGGCGGCCAAAGTACTGCGCTCAATGAATTCGCGTCGGGTCAATGATTGAGGTGCTGGTAAACGTCGTTTCATAGAATTCCCTTCCACGGTGAAGAGGATATTTATCGGACCACCAACATTTTCTTGGTTGCGATGAGTGCGCGACCTTGTCCGCCCGACATCACGCGAGCCTGCAAACGATAGAGGTAGATCCCGCTCGGCTGGCCCAACGCATCCCAACGCACGACGTGCGTGCCCGGTGAGCGCACGTCGTTCACAAGCGTCGCAACTTCTCTTCCCAAGATGTCGAACACCCTGAGCGTCACAAAGCTGAGTTCGGATAATTCTGGCTCAGCTCCCACTGAGCAGGCAATCCTGTATCATTCTTTATGCTAGTTATGGCTGAACTTCGCAGGTTCAGATACCTCGGATTCCGCATTTCCATTCTGTACTTCTCGAGAATATACGGATTGATTTCGATTCGCGAGTCCCCCCATTCTTTCCATTGTCCGTATTGACTCCAATCCCAGTTCGTATAATTGAACCCCTTTATCTCCGGGTGAGCGATCGTAAAAGTGAAGAACGGAGCGAACCATGCATTCCAGTCATTCTGCCCGTCCAACATGCCCGAAGTGATATTTACATATGCGGCAGAAACTTCTGACAGGAACACCGGCTTCCCTCTCAAGCGTGCCATGGCAAGGAACCGTTCCGATCTTCCCTTCTTCGTTATTTGGCTGCGTTTGTATTCTGCAGAATCGGGATGGAAATCATCGGCTCCAAACAGGTCAAGCGAAAACCAATCAACTGCATCATCCCCCGGATACCATCGGGAGCCGAGCGCATCGAGAGAATCGAAATCGTTGGGACCCGCAGGATAATAGCACCAGAGGAAAGCAACGGAATCACGCGGTACTTTTGCCCGGATCTTGTTCACGATCTTTTGAAATGCCACGGGATAGAGGTACGGATGATATGGGAACCAGGATCCATTGAACTCGAAGCCGGGCCTCACAAAGATCTTCCGCCCGAAGTCTCTTACGATCTGAGCGATGCTGTCAATGGCGTAATCATACTTGTTGCCTGTGGCTATGATGCTGTCTGTCCATACTTTTCCGTCAGTCATCGCGATACTGAGATGTGGAATGATGCCGATTTTTCTTCTCGATTCCAGCGTCTGACGGAGCTCCGCGAATTTGTCGCCTCGCACACCGGGAATATCATAGTACAGATTATGCACGACCGGCATGATCGTTGAATCGCCCATTGCCTGGAAATACTCGCTGACGCCGGTCATGCTCTGGCCCACTCCATGATAAATCTTGCCGTCTGCCGGCTCAAGCGGGGCAAACGTCCTTTTTGCGGTTCCTTCAACCAGTTCAAAAAGCTTCCTACACGTATAAGTAAAAGTATACGGCTGCGTTTCAGGCTCGTTCAAGTCGGGATGATCATACCAGCTCCAGACTTCGATTTCATCAGGGTCGCCGCCGCTTGCTTTGTATTTCACGTACGAATCGATTGTCTGCTCATAGAACAGTTGATTGCTTTGAAAGCCGCCTTGTTCTGAATTATTGATTCTCCCATGTCTCACACCTCGTTTGTGCAGCCACTCTTCCACTGCCTTCAGCTTTTGCCAACCCTGAGTTTGTGAGTTGTTGGAGTAGCCATACGGAGAATCCGAGTGGAATATTCCAATCCTTTCGCCTCTGCTTTCGACGATCGTCAACACTGTATCAAGCGTCTTGATGAGGTCGCCGTAATTGTTTCCAGGGTGATTTGGATAACTTCCGACCCGGTACCACGGAACCGGCTCGACAAGAGCAAACTGCACGTTCGGTAAGGTCCGACGCACAGCTTTCATGTAATCTGCTATCTCGTGGGCGGTTCTTTCCACCGTCCAATCGCACGTGCCACTTGCGTCACCGCCGCGAATCATGGTATTGATGGGAGAATCCATCGAAATGAAATCAATCCTTCCGCCTCGCGAGACCCATTTGGAGAGATTGATTAATTCAGATTGAGCGTGACGTTCACCGGCTAAGGAATCGCACCCCGAGAACGGTCGCAACCCACCACATTCGAAGTTGATCAGCACACCTGCCTTGGTGAGCTTTTGCACGGCTTGTGTTATAGCAGCTGTATCCCGTCCACCAAGTGCATTCACATGGATGCTGAAGACAGAAGTCCTGGATAGCAGCGTGTCCCACCGCGCACCCGGCTTGAACATGTCCCAGAAATCAGAGCGGACAGAGGCCGGAGAAATCCAGAACCTTTTCTGATTTTGTCCGGGAGACGTGGCGTGTCCAAGCACGCACAAGACTATCATGATTGCCAGCCTGCCTGGCTTCATACGACCTCTTCTGAGTCTCACTTCTGATAAACCAGCGCTCTCGTTTGAGTCTGGCGTCCTACTCTCAGCTGATAGAAGTATACCCCTGCAGCCAATGAGAAATGGTGCACGTTGAATAGTACCTGGTGGATGCCCGGATCCTGAATTTCATCTGCAAGCGTCACGACTTCTCTTCCGAGAGCATCAAACACTTTCAACGTTACGAAGCTACTAACCATGAGCCGATAGATAATCGCTGTCGCAGGATTGAAACGGGTGGGATAGTTTTGGTGCAACACTATTGATTCGGGGGCATATGGCTCCGCTTGAATCCCGGTTGAAATATCGGGATCGTAGACAAACGCCTTCCCGTTGAATGTCGATTGCCATTCAAGAATCAAGGACGTGAAGTCTGTCAATCGGACCTTGTTCTGAGAACGCAGAGCGGCCAATGGTTTCAGGACTGTGTTTTCAATTGTCACGAGGCCATTCGGGTCCGTGATCGACGATGGAGTGATGTGATATGACGAAGTGAGCATGTATTCACGGGAGACGGATCCACCAGCATAGAGGCCAATCAATTCATCGATCGTTGCTATATCGCTTTTATATTGCCCGATACAAGCGATATTTCCGACCGGATCATCAACAAAATAATGAAACCGATCCCTGGGACGCCACACACCGCTGACGTGAGGGTCGTTCACATGGTTCGGAGTTCCGCTTCCCATGAGTATCGTGCCGCGCCAGACGGCCCACGGATATTGCGTACCACGCACTGGGATTCTGAATCTATCCCAATTCGCGAATTGCGGCAAGGAAGGATCCCAAACGTGCCCACCGATCACCGTGCTGCCTCCCACTCCGAGCGAGTCAAGCAGATGTGCAACATCGGTGTAATTGTATCCGAGTTTCTCGTGGGAATGAGGATCGATGATTGCTCCGAGATCTTCCTTCACGTAGCGCAGGAAATTCTTCCCATTGGTATTACTCCTTGTCGCAGAGTCCTCGTACATCAATGCCGCCAGAAGAATCTTCCAATCCGGTTGAAATAACCATTTCACATCGTACCGCAAAGTAAGATTTGCCATTTCGATCATCTTGCTTCTGACCAACAGATAATGGTTTCTCGATTCCGGGCTGCCGAGGGTTCCGGTGGGCGTGTTGTCTTCAATATGCGTGAACAAGACAACGTACACCGGAGGGGATTGCGCTACCATCCTGGCACACGAGATCAGCATTATGAGAATCAGTTTTGTCATCGAATGAGCATCATTTTCCTGCTTTGAGTTTGATAGGGGGTGGTCAAAACATAGAGATACAACCCGGAGGAAACTGGTTCACCTCGCTCGTTTCTCGCATCCCACTTTGCGGTGTGGCTTCCTCCTGAACACAACCCGTTGACGAGCGTCGCCACCCGCATCCCCAGAACATCGTAAACCTTTAGGCTGACAATGCTGACCGCTGAAATCTGATAGCTGATTGCTGTCGTTGGATTGAACGGGTTTGGATAATTTTGGCTGAGGAGGGGTAATCGCGGAACCGTCACAGGCCCGGATTCGACTCCCGTCGGCGGAAAGACGGTCGAAACGGTAAAATCCACCCAGAACAATCCCGACGTATTCACGATGGCCGATCGTAATGCGGTGCCGATTGTCAGCGCGGGATCGGCATATTGCTTCCACCACGTCGTATCGATCTTATACCCGAATTGAAATGCAACGGGATTGGGCGAAAACTTCGACCCCCAGGCTTTGAACTCATTCACCATCTGCGTCAGGGACGTGAATTGCTGGCTGTCGTCGACAAACAGAATATTTCCCCGGAAGGTCGGCGGCATCCAGCTTGTCGCATAATGCTTAAGAAACAGTGTGTACGAGGGATTCACAGCCTTTACGCTCTGTTCCCACGATTGCGCTTCGGCGTCAGAGACCTTCCTCCCTCCGGAATTTGTATTCGCGAAGAACCACTCCACATCCACGCCGAATCCCCTGACACAGGAATGGTGCTTGTACCGATTCAACACGATCGGGATGAGTGTGTCCATGCTGGCGGCTCCCGATTCCACCTGCAGCCAGATATTGAATCCCGCGGAATCGAACCTCGTCAGGTACGCTTCGTTCTGATCGGACCCGATAAACTGAATGTACGGGATGGCGATTCCGTTGCCGGGAAAATTGAATTGCGACACACCATTGCTTTGGTAGAGAGAGACAATCCACACGCCGCCGGGGGTTGAGCCGGGAAAACGTGAAGCCATTTCCTTGCCAACATTGATCCAATAGTCTGCGGAAGGGAATTGGCGGTTAGGATAGCTGCCCAGAACGCGCGAGGCGCGGAATCCGGCGACCGATGCCGGTTGCGCACTGCCTGGCGATACCGCCAGCGCAAGGAAGAATAGTAAAATAGCGAGGCGTTTCATCGTCCGAAATCTACAAAAAGAATAGCAGACTACGAAGCGAACGGGAGAATCAATCCTGCGTCGCACGCATTCCGATCTGCGGACCGTCGGTTACTTCATCAAGGTCATCGCTTTCGTTTGAACAGAGCTTCGGACATTCAAGAGGTAGAAATATACCCCGGATGGCATTCTGCCCGCATCAAAGACTACGCGATACACTCCTGCACTTTGCCTCGCGTCAACCAGTGTGCGTAATTCCCTTCCAAGAAGATCGATCACCGACAATCGGGCTTCGCCCGCCGTTGAGAGCTGGTACCTGATAACGGTTTCCGAGTTGAATGGATTGGGGTAATTCTGCAGCAACACGAAATCTGTTGGTTCAGGGGCCTTGTCGTGCACGTTGGTAGCCTGATCTGTAAACCGGAAGCGCAAAATCCGTGAAGAGAATTTCATTTCACCGACCCATAATGAATTGCCTGCAAACGTCATGGATGCCGGCATGAACAACCGGTCGCTGCCAATTGCCGGTTTGTAGTTAGGCGGGGACGGTTGTCCCAGTATCACGAGTCCATTGTTCGTCCCTGCGTCCTGAATATTCTTCCACAGAAAAACCGAATTGTTGCTTGTATTGGCAATTGCGAGCGAGCCGTCAAAGGTCACGGCTTCGGCCGGAAGATTCAGCGGGAGGTTGGGTGAAGAGAGTATCGACTTGAAAGGTTGGGGGTTCACCGAAGCCTTGAGTTCAGCTATTCTGTAGATGTAAATTCCCGGTGGATTGCCTTGCACTGAAACACACAGGTACGTTCCGTCGCTGTTCAAGTGATTGAGCGACTGGGATGAAAAACTCAATGTCCTGACGGGATTTTCAGTCCCCGAGATCGGCAGAGTATTCCAGACGTACACCATTCCATTCTGATCGGCGATCGAGAAACACGCACTATCAAGAGCCACTCCTTTGATCTCTTGGAATTGCACAGAGCCAAGCTTGTCGGCGAATATTCTGTTTGGCGGTTCGCCATTGAGGGGCAGTGACTCCCAAATTACAATTTTCTTCTTGCCGGCAAGTACCAGTTTCCCATCATAGATGGCATTATCCCAGGGAGCCAAATCGAATGATGAGAGGGACATTTTCTTATCAGGAGCTTTCCCACTTTTCGTTGGGAAGGAATTCCAAATCCAAAGAGTCCTGTCGAAATCGGATGAGGCAATCAGTCTCGATCCATCTGAAGCCAGGACCGGGTTCTGAATGTAGTGTATGGAGTCCAGAGTATTCACGCTGATCGATGGACTGCCCAGCGCCCAATCGGGTTGCTGATTCGATGAGATCGGGAAAGAATCATAGACCTGAACGTTGTTCCCGTTATAGTTATTCACATACAATCTTCCGCCGGCATACACCACATCCGGGCCATCACCATTCTTGTAATAATTGTTCCGAAGCGTCAGCGAAGGATTCAGAGTTGCCGTCGTGGGCACCGAATTCCACACATAGACCGAGTTTATTCCGCCGGCAACCAATTGACCGTTGGGTAGTTTGAATCCCTTTATCCATTCCTCTCTGAAGAAATCGAACGGTTGATTCTCAGTCGAAGGAAATGAATTCCAGAAGAACGTCCCGGGCATGTCACCATTCACTTTGGCGTTATGGTCACTCACGAAAAAGTACGTCTTGCCGTCAGTTGATATGTTCCTTAGAGTTCCAAACTGAGGCAACGATATTCTGTAGTCTGGATGCTGATTGTCCGAGGTGGGGAGGGTATTCCAGAAGAATATTGTTTCACCGTGGGTCGCCGTGGCGATGAGCTTTGTCCCGTCAGTCCAGACTCCCCACGGCCATTCATAGTTACGTGGCGTGCCTGGAATCGACAACTTTGGCAAAGCAATTTCGATATTCGCCGCCTGCCCATCCCGCGTTGGAAGTTGATTCCAAATCAGGATCCGATCGTTATCTGTGTCAGCAACAACCAGGACTCCGTTCAGTCCGATCGAGGCATTTCCGGGCCAATTCAGTTGGCTCTTTGATGTGCCTGGATTGTTCGAAGTGAAATCCGTCTGCCCGAGGACCAGGTTGGGCAGCGTGTTCCACCGTGTGGGGAGAGAATTCCAAATCAAGACCCGATTGTTGAAGCGGTCGCATAGGACGAAACGAGTCCCGTCGGTTGCAATTCCGGTAGGATGATGAAAGAGGAGAGCTCCACCTGAATTATTGAAATCAACTCCGGAGAGCATGAGATCTGCTGCTTGTCCTGTCTTGAACCAGGACTGCGCAGATGCGCTCTGTTGGAGAAAAGCGCTTGAGAGTAGAACTGCCGAACAGAGAACCGCAATCCGCATCGTACGTCCTCTTGTACGTAAAACACTTCGTAAATCGTCGGCGTCGGGACGCCCCGCAGGGTCTGTCGCACTCTTGGCTGGTTGAACAATTCTACTGCGTTGTCGAATGATCTTCAATTATTTCGGTGCAGTTGGATCCAGCAAGCAGAAAACGAGCGCGGTCGATTAGGGTGAATTCACTTCTTAAAGATGCTGAACAACCGATCCATCGCCGTTCGTTCCAACTCCAGAATAGAGATGAGCTCTCCAGCATCAAGCCATAGACCTTCGCAGCTGAAACATTTGTCAATCTTGATCCCTTTGAAATCGATCTCCTGAAGTTCCATCCCGCATTTCGGACACCGCATGAAATGCAGCTCCTTCATCCCTTGCCTTTCCTCTTCTTCGAGTTTTCTGTGCCTCTCCTCTTCTATCTTTCTCTTCCGCTCGACTTCGATTCTGGCAAAATACTCTTCCTCTTTGTCACTTGGTTTTACCGGCATTGCTCTTCTCCTTTCCTGATAAGATCTTGTACTTTACTGTACCCAGAAGTTTCCTCGCCCACAGCGATTCTGCCGCAAGGATTGGCAACTTGAACACGAGAATCGATGCAAAATGATCTTCCTTTAGTCAGGCAGACTCAACCCGTACTTCTCACTGATATCCAGCGGAGGCATTGGGCCCTTCAGAGGCTTCGCGTCCTTCACGTACCAGTCATACCAATCCAGGATCCGGTAGAGCACGTCGATACGTCCCGGCTGCCGTGCGTTGCCGTGGCCTTCTCCCGGGTATTGCACCAGCCTCACCGCAGGATGGTTTGTCATTTTCATCTGACGATATAACTCTATGCTCTGCGTCGGATGAACACGCGGATCGGCGCCACCTCCCATAATCAACGTAGCTGTCTTGCTCTGATGTGCGTAGTACAGCGGACTTCGCTTGAGAGCAAGATCCCACATCTGCTCCAATGGCTTGCCCGAGTGGACATAGAGTTCCTCGTAGGCAATGTCCGTTGACCCCCGCCTGCTGATCAGATCACTTATTCCAACGAACATGCAGACCGCCTTCACCATCTTCGTGTAGTACGTCGCAAACCAGGCCGAAGCGTATCCTCCGTACGAACCCCCTCCAAGTCCCACGCGATTCTTGTCGGCAATCCCCTGTTTGACAAGGTGTTCAATTCCATCGGCAATATCGTCAAATTCCTTGCCGGCTGGATCCATGTACCCGACTGCCGCAAACTCCACGCCATAGCCGGTGCTCGATCGATAATTGGGATAGAAGACGGCGTATCCTTTGCCAGCCAGAATTTGTCCCGGTTCACCATAGGAAGTCATCCAGCCGTTCGCATAGTTCGCCTCAGGTCCGCCATGCACGATGGTGACCAACGGATAGGTCATGCTTTTCTGGTAGTTCACCGGGTAGAGCAATAAACCTTCAATTTCGACCCCGTCACGCGACTTGTACTTCACGACTTCCTGCTTTCCCATCTGCCGGTCGTTGAGCCAGGGGTTGGTAGTCGTCAATCGCACGGGTTCTGAACCAATGTTCCAAACGAAGAGATCACCTGGATAGCCGTCTGTATTCGCACTGAAGGCGGCGACCTTCACGTCCCTGCTGAAGGTGGGGTGATCGAAGACGACGCCCGAGTTTTCCGACGTGAGCAGTATTTTCCGCCCACCGCCTGCAATCGATACCGACGAAATGGTGTTTGCGCTCCCTTCCGCCGCTCCGTAGAGAAGGGTGTTCGCGTCCTTCCAATCGACCCAACGCACATGGCCGCGGAATTTTGCCGGTGTCAGGTTTTTTGCCTCACCCCCGTTCACCGAAATCACGAACGCCTGGCTGACTGCATGATCCTTCTGTTCCAGAGCCGACGCATAGGCGAGGTTCTTGCCATCCGGACTGAAAAGATAGTTGCCAAGTTTTCCCGGATTGCTCGTAAGCTGCTTGAGAGATTTCGTTTCGAGATAGGCAGCGAGAGCAATCGACTTGCCGTCGGCCGCAAAGACGAATGACCATACGGTGATGTCTCGTGTGAGCTGCTGCGGTCCTCCGATTGCCGATGCCTTCCCCATATCGATGGTGAAGAGATTCCGGTGCTTCAAATCTTCCTCAAAATAGACAAAGCCATACCCGGAGCTTTCCAGTTTTTTCTCCCGGGCTGTGCGTGCAGATGTGGAAAGATAGGCGATCTTATCTCCTGCCGCGTCCCACGCGAAGGAGGACACTCCTGTCTCGGATCGCGTCACCTGAACCGCTTCACCTCCCTCTACCGGGATCATCCAGACCTGTGGAAGTGCATTTTCACCCCGGGCAGTCAAAAAGGCAAGGTCCGATCCATCGGGTCTCCACGCCACCGATGAGACGTTTTCTTTCCCGGTGATGAACGGACGTACTTCCTTCGTCCGGGCTGAGATCAGATACAGCTCATTGTACGCAGATCCCGCCCGATCTGTCGCTTCCCTTGGAACGGAAACGGTGTAGGCGATCCAATCTCCCTTCGGGCTGATCACCGCACTGCTGACTCGCTTCATCATCAGCAAATCTTTCGGACTAAGGACTTCCGCGGTCTGCAGGACAAAGAGCGGGATGAATACCGCAAGAAACAGACCAGCCTGGAGACGTCGTGTGTTCATGTGTGTATCTCCTTCCATGTTATTTTGGTGAGACGAGCGCTACAAGCCATCGCAAGAACTACTCGTCGTCAGTCTAAGCGCCCGCCTGCGTCGGAAAATCGACTCCCGGCGGGCAGGCAGGGAGTCCCGATCATAGTCGGGACGAGCGTAGTCCCCGCCTGCCTCAATAGATACTGAAAGGCGGGCAGGGAAGACTGTGCTGAGCCGGTTTGGAACTTCCTACGATCCTTCGACTTCGTGTCCGCCTCACGGCGGACACTGCGCTCAGGATGGCGATAACTTTTTGGGCTCTGTGAGCGGGGCCTGTCCTGAGCGAAGTGCCGACCGTCAGGGAGGCATGGAGCCGAAGGATCGAAGACCGACTTCGTCCCGCTCAAGATACGAGCGGTACTGCGCTCAGGATGACAAGCTTTCTTTGTGTAACACCAAAAAACCAACGTCATTCTGAGTCCAGACCTGCATCAGGCGAAACTCCCCCGAAGTCTCTGAAGGCCTAAGCCCGGGACTTTTCGCGAAGCTCGACTGGGATTTTTGAGATGGCTTCTAAACACTCCGGCCTACCTGAACCATCATTTAATCTTTGCCTTGAGCAGGTTGAGATCGTCGCTTGTGAGACGTATGTTCGTCACATCCTGTACAGCCAGCTTGCGGTTCATGATCGCTTTGGGATTTTCCAGGTGACCGAGGCCTAACGCATGCCCGAATTCATGGACAAGCGTGAGCTTCAGATCATCCTCCTTCTCAAACTCATAGATATTGATCGCCTTCCCGTCGTACACCCCTTTTTCGAAATCTCTCGACCTGACATAGGTCCCATTGAAATTCTCAACATCCAGATTGAATTTCTGTGAGAAGGCCTTCATTTTCTCGCCGAGCTCGTTGAGCTCCTCACCTTTCGAATTCAACTCATTCACTTTCTTGTCGAGAGCGCCCTGTTCATCTTCCAGTTCCTTCTTTCTGTTCTGAAGATATCGTTGCTCAGCTTCCGTATGCTCTCTGCCCTCATTCCACCGTGCTACTCTGGAGTTGTAGTCGCTTAGGTGACTCTTGTAGGCCTGAGCCGTCTCCTCATAGGCCAGCCGGACCTGATCAACGGACCTCGCCCGTTCGTCGTATTCGGACTGAAGTTGATCGAACGATTTCCCGTTTTCATCGATTTTCGCCTTCGCAGCTTTCGCCTCCAGTAACCGCTCCTGACGCCAATCGAAGACGAGATTGATTTTCATCGGTCCGTCCTGACTCAACTGGAACAACTCTCTCGCAGCAGCATCTTCCCACACTTTGATTGCCTCATCAACGAGTTGAAGAAACCTTTCCTGACTGATCCCAAAGCGGGAGTCGAAGGCTCCCAGTGAATAATTCACAGGGAAATCTGGAGCAGCGATCTCCACCTGTTCCGGGGGCGCTTCGGCAACCGAAGACACACTTCGGCGCGCTCCCTCGTCATACAATTTGAAGAGGAAAAACACACTCCCGGCAAGGAGTACGTATGAGAGAATTTTCTTCGGGCTCATGGAAACCAGGTGATTCTATTTGCTTCTACCTACTGCTGCGCTTCACAGGCTTCAGAAGAAGATCCTGGAAATCGAAGCTGAAATCGGTTGCCGGCGAGACGGCTCTCATTTTTATCTGATCGATGCTCCCGTCCGGATTGAGAGCGAATGTGACAAATGCATCTGCGCGCAGCTCGCGATTTCTCCAACGCGCAACGAACGTGTCGTATTGCCAGTGTTCGAGATTTCCTTCCAACGAGGGCGTATGGCCAAACCGCATGACGAGCTGGCCATTCTCGAAGGTGATTGTCACGTCGCCGTACCATGGGTCATTGTATGTCCCTGCATAGGACGCGAGAGGCAAAGGCGGACGCGAGGCGCTGTCTCGTTTAGCCGAAGTCTGCTTCTCCGCCATCGCGATCATAGAAACAGTACGCGCGCGGAATTGCTTATAAGAACCGAGCCAGTCGGATTTTGCTCCACCGAGAAATTGATCGAGAACGTGGTAGGTGATTGCCTCAAAGGCCTCTTCGGATTCCTGGTTTGTAAGGACAGCAACGCCGAGCTTGAGTTCCGGGATCATTGCCACTTTGGAAACGTAGCCCGGAAGTCCCCCTGTATGTTGGAGCCGGTAATCGCGGACGCCGAAGCCCAGGGCGTACCCGTTGAAGTTCGGTCTCAAAGCCGCCAGCTCAGGAGGCGGATTACCGATCGGGATCGGAGTGACGATGCTCCAAAGCTGCACCGTTGTCCGCGGCGAAAACAACCTCGGCCCTTCGGCCACACGTCCCGAATCGAGTTGAACAATCATCCATTTGGCAATGTCCCTGGCGCTGGCGTTAATGCCGCCCGCAGGATTCGTATTGTCGCTGATGAAGGGCTCGATGGGACGCACCTTCCCATCGATGCTGGCGTGAGTCGCTGCAACGTTTCCCTCTCCTGTTGCGTCGGAATGGCGGACATTGCTGTCAGTCATACCGACCTTAGCGAGAATCCGGGTCGCAACAAAATCTTCCCAACTCAGCCCGCTCACGGCTTCAATGACTTCTCCTGCGATCAGGTAGAGGACGTTGTCATAGGCATATGCACTCCGAAAACTTCTGACAAGCGGCAGGAACCGGAGCCGTTTCGCGATCTCCTTGCGGTCGTATGTCGAAGCAGGCCACCAGAGGAGATCGCCAGCACCGAGACCGAGTCCGCTCCTGTGCACCAGCAAATCCCTGATCGTGATTTCTCTTGTCACATACGAGTCCGAGAGTTGAAACCAGGGAAGATATCGAACAACAGGAGCATCCCACTCCAGTTTCCCCTCTTCAACAAGAAGACCCAGGGCGGTTGCCGTGAAGGCTTTTGTGTTGGAAGCGATACCGAACAGCGTTTGATCATCCACTTTGGCTGCTTCTCCCATCTTGCGGACGCCATAGCCATTCGAGACGATAACCTTGCTGTCCTTCACGATGGCAAGAGCAATGCCCGGGAC
>JACVXU010000011.1 GCA_015661185.1 Bacteroidota bacterium | reverse complement strand
ATCGGTGGAGTCGGTACGATCATCGGCACTCCGCCGAATGGTATCGCGCTCGGCATCCTCAACTCAACATTTGCCCATGATCCGCTGTATCATCGCATTACATTTCTCGATTGGATGAAGATCGGCGTACCATTTGTTGTTCTGATGGTTCCTTTGGCATGGGCTATCCTGATTTGGCAAAATCCCCCGGAGATTGATTCACTGCCGGGGGGGAAGGGGGGGCTAGAGAAGGAACGTGCACGTCTGGGTTCCTTCAACCGGGGAGAAAAGTTGTCGATTGCCGCTTTTCTGCTTGCTGTGGTACTCTGGGTCACAAATCCATTTTGGACCATATTGCTTCCATCAGATCTTGCGACACGTATTGCGTGGATTGATGAATACAGCATTGGTTTGATGGTGGGTGTGCTATGCTTTGTCTTGCCGATCGATTTCAAAAAGAGCAAGTTCTTGCTTGATTGGCACGATACGAAGTTTGTGGATTGGGGAACACTCCTGCTGTTTGGTGGAGGCATCGCACTTTCTGATGCAATGTTCAAAACGGGGTTTGCATCGTGGATTGCGAGCTCGTTTATATCCGTTCTTGGGACGCCCTCGACGTTTGTCCTGATGCTTGCCATAGTCTTCTTTGTCGACTTTCTGACCGAAATCACTTCAAATGCAGCCGTCACAGGGATGATTGTGCCGATTGTCATTTCCATTGCAATACAGAGTGGCGACAATCCGGTTACACTTTCCATTGCCACAGCCATCGCTGCTTCCTTGGCATTCATGCTTCCTGTCGCCACGCCGCCTAACGCCCTCGTTTATGGCACTGGCTATATCAAGATGAAGGACATGATTCGCAGCGGATTTATGCTCGATATCTTCGGTTGGCTTTTGACTGTCGGGATATTGTACTTGATAGGTGGGGTGGTTTTTGGAGTGCTGAAGTTCTGAAGGACGACAAGGCTGGTACTGTTCGCTATGAACTCTTCTACATTAGTGATGCATTAGGCCAACGCGGGATTCTTAGGTCTGCCGGAGCGCGAATGGTGGAAGTAAACCCATCTTTGTATTATCTTTATTCTCAGATACTTGGACAAACGCCTACACACTACTGGGAGGTCGTGCGCGAGAAGGTTTATGCGCATCATTGAACAACATAAACTCGTTCGAGAGTTGAAGGACTATCTTCCAAAGATGTCTTCCAGTGATCGGTATGATTTCGAGATGTTCCAAAAACGTGACAAAGACGATGAGGAACTTGATGCGCTTTCAGCTGCGAAGCTTGAGGCGATGCAGAAACGTTATATTGTCAGAAAAACCAAAAAAGACATCGAAGATCTTTTCAAGAAGATCTCATCCCAACCTCCAGAACGGAAAGATTGAGAGATGAAGTACAGGACATTCGGTAAGACCGGGATTCAAGTCTCGGAAATCGGCTATGGGGCCTGGGGAATCGGCGGTGCTCTCTGGCAAGGGTCAGAGGATGATCAATCGATGCGGGCATTGCATACGGCAATCGACTTGGGGCTCAATTTTGTTGATACGGCCCTCGCCTATGGACAAGGGCACAGTGAGCGGCTCGTTGCTAAACTGTTGAAGGACCGGAAAGAAAGAATCTACGTCGCCACGAAGATCCCACCAAAAAACGGGAAATGGCCTGCCAGGCGCGGAACGAGTCTGCACGATGTCTTCCCATACGAGTACATCATCGACTGCACTGAACAAAGTCTGCAGAACCTGCAGGTGGACTCGATTGATATTCAGCAGCTTCACGTTTGGAACGACGAGTGGGTGGAAGACTCCGAGTGGTCCGATGCGATCAGCAAACTCAAAGAGCAGGGGAAAATTCGGCACTTCGGTGTCTCTATCAACGATCACCAGCCGGAAAACGCGCTCAGGCTGGCTGCAACGGGCAAAGTCGATACCTTTCAGGTCATCTACAACATCTTCGACCAGTCTCCTGAGGACAGGCTCTTTCCATTCTGTCAGGAGAAAAACATCGGAGTAATCGTGAGGGTCCCACTCGATGAGGGAGGCTTGACGGGATCCATCACTCCGGAGACGGTGTTTCCTGTCGGAGATTTCCGCAATAACTATTTCAAAGGCGATCGGAAACAGCAGATTGTGGATCGTGTGTCAAAACTGATTCAAATCTCAGCCTCAGAGGCACGGAGCATCGCGGAATTGGCATTGCGGTTCACACTGAGTCATCCTGCGGTCTCCACGGTCATCCCGGGTATGAGATCGATGAAAAACGTCGAAGCGAACTGCGGTCTCTCGGATGGGAGGCTCCTGAGCGCGAAACTCCTCTCCGAGCTCAAAAATCATCGTTGGGTACGAGATTTCTATCATTGATAATTGGTTTCTTATCCCGCATCGATGATTTATCTCCAATCCTTCCTCAATTCTGTCAAGTGTATGCTGAATTAGTCCCTTGATTCTGGGACGAATTTTGTGTAATATTTCACATTCTTGTGTGAATGCAAGCCTAAGAATAGGGTATTGGGGCTCTTAGCTCAGTTGGTTAGAGCGCTACCTTGACATGGTAGAGGTCATAGGTTCGAGTCCTATAGAGCCCACGGTGCAATTGTGAATTTCGAATTGTAAATTGTCGAAATTACTTCGGTATTCAGAGTTCGTTGTTCGATATTTGATATTCACTGAGATGATCCTTCTTTAGTCAGATCGGTTTTTTGACGTGACGGGAAGGTCATAGGTTCTGCGCTAAAAGCGCATCCCCGCCAGCCTCACCAGCACAATGAGGCGGGCTGGCGCCTCCGGCGGAGAGTCCTATAGAGCCCACAGTGCAACTGCGAATTTCGAATTGTAAAATGCCGAAATTACTTCGGTATTCATAGTTCGATATTCGGTGTTGGCTATTCACCGGGGTCCTCCATCGTGCGGTTCCGATGAGGAGCGAATCAACGGGTTTTTGAGAAGAGCGAGAACCTTAAGAGGCGTCTGACGAGAGCTCAATCCAGCGGTTCTCGACGGATCCGAGTTTGGCGATTGTTTGACTAGAGGCCAAGGAAATTCCGAGAATGGTCTAACAAGCGAAACGTAGGTTGCCAATCGGAGAACCTCTCCGATTTTTTTTATCTTGATCAGCGATGCCAAAGATTGCTATAACATTTCCTGACGGAAGCTCGAAACAGTTCGACGAAGGCGTTACAGGCCTGCAGATAGCTGAAGGGATCAGCAAAGGCCTTGCGCGAGAAGCACTTGCGGTTGAAGTGAATGGGGAAGTCTGGGACCTCAACCGGAAGATTGTGATGGATGCTTCTCTGAAGATCCTGAAATGGAACGATGATGGCGGGAAATATGCCTTCTGGCATAGTTCTGCGCATCTCATGGCCGCCGCAATCGAATTGCTGTTTCCAGGGACAAAATTCGGTATTGGACCTCCCATCGAGACGGGGTTCTACTACGACATCGATTTGGGAGACCACACGCTGACGGGCGATGACCTTCGGAAGATCGAAGAGAAGATGGTTGAGCTCTCTGCCAAGGACGACCCCTACGTTCGTGAAGAGAAAACATGGGAAGACGCGGTCCTCTACTTCAAGGAAAAGAAAGATCCGTACAAGATCGAGTTGCTTGAAGAGCTGAAGGGCCAGACGATCACGTTCTACCACTCGGGCGATTTTACCGATCTCTGCTATGGTCCGCATCTACCATCGACCGGGCGCATCAAGGCGATCAAGCTCTTGAGCGTAGCGGGTGCCTATTGGCGCGGGAGCGAGAAGAACAAGATGCTCCAGCGTATCTACGGAGCTACTTTCCCGACGAAGCAGGAATTGGATCAGCACATCTTCCGCCTCGAGGAAGCAAAGCGCCGTGATCACAGGAAGCTTGGGCAGGAGCTCGAACTATTCCTGCTCACTCCCAAGGTCGGCGGAGGATTGCCACTGTGGCTTCCCAAAGGGACTGTGATTCGCGAAGAGCTTGAGACTTTTCTTCGTACCGAGCAGAAGAAACGTGGATATCTCTCGGTCGTGACCCCCCATATTGGAAACATCGATCTGTACAAGACAAGTGGTCACTATCCATACTACAAGGACAGCCAGTTCACTCCCGTGAAAGTGGAGGATGAGGAGTACCTGCTGAAGCCGATGAATTGCCCTCATCACTTCCAGATCTATGCATCGAAGCCGCGGAGCTATCGTGATTTACCGGTCCGGTTGGCTGAGTTCGGAACCTGCTATCGGTACGAACAGTCGGGAGAGTTGAATGGGCTCGTCAGGGTACGCGCGTTCACCGTTGACGATTCACATATGTTCGTGCGTCAGGATCAGCTGAAGGAAGAACTGATCGGGGTGATCGACCTCATCAAGATTGTTTTCGACACGCTTGGTTTCAGCGATTTCAAGACCCGGCTCTCGTTCAGAGATCCCAAGAACAAGGAGAAATACGGCGGGGAAGATTCTTTGTGGATCCAGGCCGAAAAGGATATCAAAGAAGCTGCTGATGAAGCGAAACTTAATTACTTTATCGGTATCGGCGAGGCGGCGTTCTACGGTCCCAAGATCGATTTTATCGTGCGCGATGTACTTGGCCGCAACTGGCAGCTTGGAACGGTGCAAGTCGACTACGTTATGCCGGAGCGGTTCGACCTGGAGTACACCGGTGCGGATGGCCAAAAACACCGTCCCGTCGTGATTCACCGTGCGCCGTTCGGGTCGCTCGAGCGATTCATTGGCGTTCTCATCGAACACTTCGCGGCAGAGTTTCCACTCTGGCTCGCGCCCGTGCAGGCAGCGGTCTTGTCGATTACGGATCAGTACTTCGACTATGCGACACAGGTGTTTGAAGAACTGAAGAAAGCCGGGATCCGTGTGGAGCTTGACGACCGAAACGAGAAGATCGGCTACAAGATCCGCGATTGGGAACTGAAGAAGGTCCCGTACATGCTTGTCGTTGGTGAGAAGGAAAGGGCAGCGAACACGATTTCGGTGCGTCAGCATAAAAAAGGGGATCTGGGAGCGATGGGGCGTGATACGTTTCTCGCCAAGATTCTCGACACTATTCAGCACAAATCACTCACTCTATAGGAGACTCCCCCATTAAGCAAGAGCGTGCACGTATCAATACCGAAATCAGAGCACCCCAGGTGAGGGTTATTGACGAAGAGGGAAGGCAGCTCGGGGTTCTGACGGTGAAGGAAGCCCTCACAGCAGCTACGGAGAGAACCCTAGACCTGATCGAAATCGTTCCGACTGCGGATCCTCCGGTGTGCAAGATCATGGATTTCGGGAAGTACAAGTATGAGCTGGCAAAAAAGGAAAAGCTGCAAAAGAAGCACCAGCATATCACGCTTGTGAAGGAAATCCGATTCCATCCAAATACTGATACGCACGATTTTGAATTCAAGGTCCGTCACGCTCGGGCCTTCATCGAGGAGGGGCACAAAGTGAAGGCGACCGTAGTGTTCAAGGGGCGTGAAATAACGTACCAGGATCAGGGAAGAGCAATGCTGAACAGCTTTACGGAAAGGCTCGAAGATATTGCAAAGGTCGATGCCTCCGCGAAAATGGAAGGTCGGCAGATGATAGCATACTATGTCGCCGACAAGACGAAGAAGAAAACGACCGAAGGTAGTAAACAAACAACTGAATCAACATAACGGAGCACAGCATGCCAAAGATGAAGAGCCGCCGGAGAGCGCTGAAATCGTACAAGATGACAGCGACCGGAAAGATCAAACGGCGGAAAGCATATCGGAGCCATATACTGACATCGAAATCAACCAAACGAAAGCGCCATCTTCGCAAACCGGGACTGGTTTCAGAGACGGAAGCGTACAAGGTGAGACGATTTTTGTTAGCATAATTCAGAAGGAGAAAGTTTCATGCCGCGTTCACAGAACAGTGTCGCATCCCACAGACGTAGGAAGAAAGTCCTACAGAAAGCCAAGGGCTACTGGGGTGGTCGAAGTAAAGTCTACACGATTGCGAAAGGCCACGTTGAGAAAGCTCTTACGCATGCGTATCGGCATCGGAAGACAAAGAAGCGGGAGTTCAGAGGTCTCTGGGTCGCGCGCATCAATGCGGCTGCCCGTACGAATGGCACTACCTATTCTAAGTTGATTGCCGGGCTCGACAAAAAGTCCGTCACCATCAATCGAAAGGTATTGGCCGATCTGGCAGCGAATCATCCGCAGGCGTTCTCGGAAGTTGTACGATTCGTGACAGCCTAGTTCCTGTCTTCTTGTCAACCGCAGTACAGTCCCGACTCTTCATGCGAAGAGCCGGGACGGGTTGGTAAGAAGATTTTTTCTTTCTGCGTTTTCAGAGTGTTTCCAATGGCGGATCTGACGAGCGTTTTCGTATGACTGAGAAAATCAACCAGGTTCGTGTTGCGTTCGACAACGAGCTCTCCGGGGCTGTGACTGGGGATGAACTGGAACAGGTACGGGTGAAATTCCTTTCCCGCAACGGGGCGATCGCTCAGTTGTTTGAGGAAATGAAATCGGTCCCCGCGGCCGAGAAGCCTGTACTGGGAAAGCTCTTGAACACGTTGAAAAACGCCGCTCAGGGCGCTTTCGACGAGAGAAAGAAGACGTTGAGTCAGTCGAAGGAACAGCGGACCAGAAGCATTGACTTGACACTACCAGGCCGGCCCAAGCCGATCGGCACGAAGCACCCGTTGACGCAGACCATGGACGAGATCAAGAAAATCTTTATGACCATGGGCTTTTCGGTTGCGACCGGACCGGAGATTGAGACAGACTATTACAATTTCGGTGCGCTGAACTTTCCACCCGAGCACCCCGCCCGCGATATGCAGGATACGTTCTTCATCGCGAAGGATATCCTACTGCGAACGCACACGTCGCCAGTTCAGATACGTACCATGGAACAACAAAGGCCCCCCGTTCGTGAGATCATGCCAGGCAGGGTGTACCGCAATGAAGCGGTGAGCGCCCGGAGTCTCGTCAGCTTTCATCAGATCGAAGGGCTGTATGTTGATCGCGGAGTGACCTTCAGCGACCTCAAAGGAACGCTCGTTGCGTTTGCTCATCAATTCTATGGAAAAGACGTTAAGTTCAAGTTTCGCCCGACCTTCTTTCCTTTTACTGAACCGAGCGCCGATATGTATATCTCTTGTTTCCTGTGCAAAGGAGAAGGCTGCAGGATGTGCAAGTTCGTTGGTTGGCTCGAGATTATGGGATCGGGTATGGTCCATCCGCACGTACTTCAAAATGTTGGTTATGATCCAGAGGTGTTCACGGGATTTGCTTTCGGTATGGGCATCGAGCGCATCGCCTGCCTCCGATACGGGGTAGACGACCTGAGGCTCTTCTATGAGAACGACGTACGATTTCTACAGCAGTTTTAGCAGCGGCGTACTATGAAGATTTCACATAATTGGCTGAAGGAATACATCGACATTTCGTTGAAGCCGGCAGTATTGGCTGAGAACTTGTCGAAGGTTGGGCTAGAAGTGGGTGGATATGAGGATTTTGCCGCTAAGTACGAGAAGTTTGTCGTTGGTGAAGTGTTGGAACGCGGGAACCATCCAAATGCAGACCGTCTATCTCTTTGTAAAGTGAACGTCGGCTCGGAAGTGCTGGAAATCGTGTGCGGAGCGCCGAACGTTGCCGCAGGACAGAAAGTGCCTGTCGCCTTGGTCGGAGCAACCATCCCGCGCAACCAGCATGATCCGGAAGGGAAATCGTTCACTCTCGAACGGGCGCACATTCGAGGTATCCAGTCGAATGGCATGATCTGTTCGTCATTTGAACTTGGGCTCGGAGAGGATGCCAATGGCATCCTTGTGCTGAAGCGATCGGCGAAGCCCGGAATGCCCTTTGCGAAATTCCTCGGTCTGACTGACGTACTCTACGATATGGAAGTGACGGCGAATCGGGGTGATTGGCTCAGTCATATCGGTGTGGCGCGCGAGATTCAAATGATCACGGGGAAGAAAGCGTCGTTGATCCGGACGCGCATCAAGGAAAGCAAGACACTGACGAAGAACCATGCCACGATCAGGATTCTTGATGAACAGAAGTGCCGGAGGTATTCATCGAGAGTCTTGAAGAACGTGAAGCTCGGGCCGTCGCCACAATGGATGCAGGATCGTCTGCAGTCAGTCGGAATTCGTCCGATTAACAACATTGTCGATGTGACGAACTACGTGTTGATGGAAACAGGGCAACCGCTCCATGCCTTTGACTATGATACGCTTGCCGGGCATGCGATCGTTGTCAAGTGTGCGGCAGAGGGAGAAAAGTTCACGACGCTGGACGGCAAGGAACGCATCCTGAAGGCCGATACGTTGATGATCTGTGATGGAGAACGACCGGTTGCGATTGCTGGAGTGATGGGAGGCGCGAACACGGAAATCAGCGAAGGGACGACGACAGTCTTGATTGAGAGTGCGAACTTCGATCCAAGCAGCGTACGCCGCACTTCGAAGTATCTCGGATTGTCAACTGATGCATCGCAGCGATTTGAGCGTGGCGTTGACATCGAAATGACGTTGTATGCTGCAAATCGCGCGGCGCAACTCATACAGGAATTCACAGGGGCGGAAGTGCTAAAGGGAAGCATCGATGTCTATCCGAAAAAAGCCCGTCCGACTTTTGTAAGCCTGCGTGTCAAACGTACGAATGCAGTGCTCGGTACCTCATTGTCAAAACAAGAGATCATCTCGTCGCTGCGACGACTTGAGCTGATTCCCGCTGCGCAGACAAAGGAAACTGTGAAATTCCGGGTCCCAAGTTTCCGCTACGATATCGCGGAGGAGATTGATCTCATCGAAGAGGTTGCAAGAGCTTATGGGTACGACAATGTCGAGACGAAAACCCGGATGACAGTTGATTTTTCGAAGCCGCTCCGGACAACTTCCCTGCAGGATGAAATCCGCAACTACCTGATAGGAGCCGGGTTCAACGAGATTCTGACATACAGTCTCCAGGATCGAGTCAAGGGGCACCTGATGGCCGACAAGGCCGTGGAGGTGCTTAATCCTGTGAGTGCAGAAGCGTCTGTACTGAGAACAAGCCTTGTGCCCGGAGCTCTGACTGTAGTGCAGCACAACCGGTCGCACGGTCAGAAAGACCTTCGCTTGTTTGAAATAGGCAATGTTTTCGGGCTCCGAGGTGAAAAACCTGAAAAGACATTGGATGCCTATGTGGAAGAGGAAAGACTTCTTGTTTTGCTGAGCGGCAATGTCATTTCTGCACAATATGGATCCGAACATCGTACCGCTGACCTTTTCGACCTGAAGGGGGAGATCCAGGCGCTGATCTCTAAGTTTTGCCTTGACAAATACAGGTTTATTTATTATGATAGCGCAAGCGCTTTAATTGAAAGCGCTCTAGCAGTTGAAATCAATGGTACTTATGCCGGGTTTCTCGGAGAGGTTGGCAAGTCAATCGCACAAAGATTTGATATTGACGGGGCACTCTTTGTGTGCGAATTGAGGGTATCAGACTTGCAGAGAGGTTGGGCAACCGAGAAAAAGCTAATACCGCTTCCACGATTTCCAGGCGTTCATCGTGATCTCGCTTTTGTGGTGAACGCGGGTATACAACACGAAACTGTGGCGCGGGGCATCAGGGAGGCTGGTGGAACCCTGCTCGCCAATCTTGTCCTTTTTGATTTGTATGTTGGTGACCAGATTGGGGCTGGAAACAAAAGCTTAGCATACTCGCTGGAGTTCCAGCCATTAGACCGCACGTTGACCGATCGTGAAATCGATGCTGAGGTTCTGCGCATCGTCAAGCATGTCGAGGCAACGTGCAATGCGAAATTGCGTGCGCTGTAAGGTGCGCCCTGTGTGCGTTTCAGTGAATCAGAAGGAGACCAGCTTTGCCGGATCAGCACGTAACAGCTGAAGTCTTAAGTGGCAAAGACATCAAGACGCTCGAAAACTCGCTCGAAGCCTTGTGGGACAAAGCGCGTCGGGTATCTGAAGTACTCGTTCAGCTGAAAGAAACGAACGGGGTGCTCCAGAGAAAGGTCGAGGATTTCGAGATCGTCGAGCAGAATCTTAAGCAGGAACTGGTCGCGAAGGAGCGGGAACTGGAACGCTTGCGCCAGGAGGCACTTCGATTACAATCCAATGGATCGAACATCCTCACCAAGGAAGAAAAGGAGGCACTGAAAGCAAGGATCAAGGACCTCATCGGTAAAATCAATTCACACTTATAGTCCTGGTGTTCTTGTTTTGGTCGTGGCCATGGCTGAATCTTGGGGAATTTCAAACGACATCAAACAATTGATGCGCGAGAGCCTATGAACGGAAAGAGCATAAAAGTAAAAATCTTCGGTTCAGAGTATCCTCTTCGCGGTGAGAACGAGGATTTCACCAAGAAGATCGCAGCCTATGTGGATACAATGATATCCACAATTCATGAGAAAATTCCAGAGCAGCCGCCCCTGACTGTTGCGGTGCTGTCTGCTTTGAACATTACTGAAGATCTGATGAAAGAACGAGAGCGAAGTCAGCAATCATTGACACACGTGGAAACGGAAATCATCAAGCTATCGAATTACCTCGACAATTGTTTGGAGGTTGATGCAACCGTCGCCACAAGTGATTAGTCTGATTTTCTCTCGCCTGTTCTTTCTCAATACAAAGGCGGTCGGATACTGATCAGAGTTTCCGCACCGTCAGCCGTGATCAAAACTTATTAAAGAACCTGACAGTTGCTTTAATAGGGAGCTTGACTCATAAGCGTGGAGCGCAGGCCACCTCTCCGCCTCAAACGGAGATGCCAAGCGATGACTTCCGACATCGTCGGGACGAGCGGGATAGTGGAAGTGTGAAATGCTTAGGCAGGCACCCACCGTGTTGAAATGAGGTTCTTTCAATACACCTTGATCTTCGGCCGACGAGTGCGGTTTTTTTTTGCAGGAGCTGACGAAGGAGATTTCATGGAAACCTATGTACTTATACTAATAGTCGTACTTGTTTCCGGTCTGATGGTGTATGCGGGCTGGTACCTAAACACGCGATCGGGACAAAACAAGATCACGAATGCAGAGGAACGTGCAAAAAGAATCATCGAGGAAGCAGAGAAAGACGGGAATACGCTGAAGAGGGAAAAGCTGCTTGAGGCGAAGGATGAGTGGTACAAGCGGAAAAAGGAATTCGAGAGCGAGGCTCAGTCAAAGAAGAACAAGACCCAAGCTTTCGAAAAACAGCTCATTTCCAGGGAGGAAAACGTCGATAGAAAACTAGACCTGCTGAGCAAGAAAGAGGTTGCCCTCCAGGGAATCGAAAAAGACCTTACAGAAAAGCGAAAGAGGTTCGAAGATCGGGACAAGGAACTGGCAAGGCTCATCGGAGAGGAAAATACGAGGCTTGAGAGAATATCCGGGATAACGCGGGAAGAAGCCAAGAAGCAACTCGCTGACAATCTCATTGAGACGGTAAAGTCTGAATCAGCCCAACTCATGAAGGAGCTTCGGGACAAGGCCAAAGAAGACGCAAAGAGGGAAGCTCAGAAGCTGATCATCCAGGCTATCCAGAGGACGGCTGCCGACCACACCGTCGAAACGACGGTTAGCGTTCTCAATCTTGAGAGTGATGAGATGAAAGGGCGAATCATAGGAAGAGAGGGGAGGAACATCCGGGCTTTCGAGGCTGCGACGGGCGTAGATGTTATAGTAGATGACACACCGGAAGCTGTTATCCTGTCAGGGTTTGACCCCTTTCGTCGAGAAGTTGCTCGATTGTCACTGGAACGCCTCATCGCGGACGGTCGTATCCATCCGGCAAGGATCGAAGAAGTCGTCGAAAAGGTCAAAAAGGAACTCGAAGAAGAGACCATCCGGACAGGAGAAAATACGCTCCTGGAGGTTGGGCTTCATGGCGCCCACGCCGAGATCGTGAAGCACATCGGAAGGATGAAGTACCGGTCAAGTTATGGACAGAATCTACTTCAACATAGCATTGAAGTCTCGTTCCTCTGCGGCATTATGGCCGCCGAGCTAAACCTGGACCCGAGCCTTGCCAAGAGGGCAGGCCTGCTGCACGATATCGGTAAAACGATTGATCGAAGTGTTGAAGGGCCGCACGCTCTGCTTGGGTACGAACTCTGCAAGAAGTACAATGAGCCAGCGATCGTGTCAAATGCAGTTGGATCCCACCACGAAGACATCCCAATGGAACATCCCATCGCAGCTCTCGTACAGGCGGCCGATGCCATTAGTGGTGCCAGACCAGGCGCTCGGCGGGAGTCTGTCGAAGGATATGTCAAGAGGCTCGAGAAGCTGGAATCAATGGCAAAATCGTTCAACGGAGTCACGAACACCTACGCTATCCAGGCTGGCAGGGAAATCCGGGTCATCTGCAATCACGAGCTTCTGGACGACGCAGCTGCTGACCAACTGTCGCACGAAATTGCCAACAAAATCCAGCAGGAGATGGAATACCCAGGACAAATCAAGGTGACAGTCATACGCGAATTCCGTTCTATCTCCTTTGCCAAATAGGCATAAACGATTTCATCAGATTCTGAACCGGTTTTCTGTGGCATCTTCGGTGGATCACATTCTACGAGTCGGCGTCACTGGCGGAATCGGGAGCGGTAAGTCTCTCGTTTGCGCATTCTTCTCGCGTCTGGGTGTGCCTGTCCTCTCTGCTGATGGCATTGCGAAGGAACTTATGCGAAATGACGCCTCACTGCGTCGGGCGCTGAGGGCTCTTCTCGGTAGTGGCACATATCGCCCTGATGGAGAGGTCGATCGTCACTACGTCGCCGGAAAAATCTTCTCAGACTCAGCGCTACAGCGAAGGGTAAATGCCCTTGTGCACCCAAGAGTTAAAGCCAGAGTTGAGAAACAGTTTGTCAAGCTGGGGCGTGCCGGCGAAAAGATCGGCATCATAGAGGCTGCGTTGATTTATGAGGCCGGATTCGAGAAACGTCTGGATTGCGTGGTTGTCGTCGATGCCCCTGAAACCCAGCGAATTCAAAGAGTGGTAAACCGTGATAAGACGACGCCGGAAGCTGTCCGCAGACGAATGCGTGCCCAACTCCCGGCGGGATTGAAAGTCAGAAAAGCTGATTATGTCATCCGGAATTCAGGCTCAATCGGTGACCTGAAAACCTCAGTCCGGTTCCTGCATACAATCTTACAGCACATAGCCGAAGAAAAATGAACGAAGAAACGAGCCTATTCCAGAAGGAAGAAAAGTACTTCTTCCATACATACAAACGCCTGGGCCTGGATATCGAGCGGGGCGAGGGTGTCTATCTCTATGCCAGAGATGGAAAGCGGTATCTCGACTTCTTTGGGGGATTAGCAGTGAATGCCCTCGGATACAATCACCCGAAGGTCAATCGTGCGATCATCGAGCAGGTTCACAAGTATATCCATTTATCGAACTTTTACGTTCAAGAACCTCAGGTAAGACTTGCAGAGAGGCTCATTGAGGCATCCGGGTTCAAGCGCGTTTTCTTCAGCAACAGCGGGACGGAAGCGGTGGAGGGGGCGATCAAACTCGCGCGAAAATGGGGAGCGAATGTCGGGAAGACTCATCTGATCGGTCTGACGAATTCCTTTCACGGCCGCACCATGGGTGCGCTTTCCCTGACCGAGCGCCAGAAGTACCGGGATGGGTACGAACCGTTTCTGCCAAACGTCAGTCACGTCGGATTTAATGACGTCGCGCAACTTCGCGCGGCTGTCAACGAGCAGACATTAGGAGTCATCCTTGAATTCATCCAGGGTGAAGGCGGAGTCTTCGTTGTCAGTCCCGAGTTCGCAGGCGCCTTGAATGAGCTTCGGCAGAAATTGGGGTTCCTGATTATTGCCGACGAGATTCAAACCGGAATCGGCCGGACCGGCAAGTTCTTTGCATTCGAACATTTTGGCGTGACCCCTGACATTGTTCTGATCGCCAAGGCGATAGGTGGAGGCTTGCCTCTGGGGGCTTTTCTCGGCAACGAACGAGTGGCCGACGTGCTCTCTTATGGATCCCATGGAACGACATTCGGCGGAAATCCGGTTGCGTGTTCTGCGGGTCTCGCAGTTCTTCAGGAAGTGCTCGAGGGTGGATTGATGAAGCAGGCAGGTGAGACTGGTGACTATCTCAAGAAGAAATTCGCCGAACTGCAGACTCGGTTCCCGGCCCTTGTGAAGGAGGTGCGAGGGCTTGGGTGCATGCTGGGAGTCGAATTGAGCCGAGACGGACAACCGGTTGTTGATCAAATGCAGGAGCGAGGATTTCTCGTGAACTGCACACATCAATCAGTGTTGCGATTCCTGCCGCCGTATATTGTCACGCGGACGGATTGCGATTCGTTAGTGCAAGAGCTTCGTGATATCCTGGGCAGTTTGCCGCAATAGGCGAGGAACCAACAAAAGGATTCAGCGCAATGTGTAGCGTCGCTTCGGGTTCGTCCACCTCTCTCCAGAGGAAAGCATTGAGGAAAACGACATTAGTCCTCATCATCGGCGCCTGTCTCGCGTTCGCGTCGATGGCGCAGGCACAGTTCGAGATGTCGGCAGGTGTGGCTGTTGGGACGAACTACAGCATCCATTCAGGCTCAGATCTCCCGAAGACTGCGACGGGGCTTGGTCTGATCATTGGTGGTCAGACTGAGATGTCATTCACCAGGTCCTGGGGGATCTTAACGACCATCTCGTATGACAAACGTATTGGTTATTACTCGAATAGCGGGAGTGACTTGGGGATCGATTTCACAGAGGATGTTTTTTTGGCGGCATCGTACATATCGATCGAGCCGTTGTTGAAATATGTCTTCCCTAATCGACTATTCTATGTCGTGAGTGGACCGTGCCTCGGAATTGCACTCCAGGGAAAGTCGGAGACAACAACCAATATTGTTACACCTGGCTATAGTTTTCCCAATGGGTACGCAACCCAAACGGTGAATGGAACCGTCGAGAACATGAACTCACGGTTCGAATGGAAAATCGGCGCCGGTTATGGATACCAGATCGACAACATGACCTGTCTGAACCTTCAGCTCACGTACGGGCATGGCTTGACCAACGTTGCGAAAGATCTTGACTGGAAGGTGCGCTCGTTGACGTTGCTCGGAAGTTTCGCCTTCGCGATGGGGCGTTAGAATTCGCTCTTTAACAAGGCCCTTATAGCCAGGAGAATACACACTTCACCGGGCGATGTCGGGAATAATTGAGTTCTTGGAAGCTGTTCTGTATTATTGCTTACGGCAGAAGGAAAGGTCGGCACATTGGATCGAAGAGGTGACGTGAAGAAGATCTCGCTCGGCATGGCAGTCTGTTTCGCTCTCCTCGCATGTGCACAAGATCGCGCGAGACCTACAGGTTTGCAGGAGATCCAGTTCGCTGTCGATTCTTCTCTCATCGCTTCATCCATACCCGATACCGCGCTCGGTATCTCGTTTGCTCCTCCCAGAACTTGGGACGCTGTACGCGCAAAAGCATTGAAGGCGGCCCAGCGCGAAGCGACTTCACGGTCTGATGTGTCCCCTGGAATAACTCGAACGGGAGGGCCCGACCTTCTCTACGCGTGGAGCCATGCTCCCAGCGGAGGCGTTATCACCATCGCGACCTTCGCCGATTTCGACACCCGCGATTCGAGCGTCACTCTTCAGGAGTTTGAGAAATACTACAAACGTGCCATGCCACAGGGGGAAGTCAAGATAGCGCTGTTCACGACGAAGACATTCAAAGTTCATCAGTTGATGGCTTCGGACGAGAAGCGGGTGAATTTCAAGATGGTTTTTAGCAGTCTCCGGCTAAGAAAGCCAATTCAATTCGATTTTGTAGTTCCACGAGGAGCATATCCTCAGATGGTCAGAACGATTGAGTCTGTGGCTGGCTCCGTCGAGGTCCATCCATCCAATCCACCAATCAACTAAGGGAGGTACCACATGCGAAAAACATTTTTCACGTTGTTGGGCTTACTTGCTCTGACGCTGCTCGTGAGCGGGTGCATGACCAACTACCACGTGGTTGGAGACGGAGCAAAGGGGAGTGCTGTGGAACAGACGCGGCAATGGTATGCGTTGTGGGGCTTGATACCGATCAACTCCGTTGACACGAAAACAATGGCGAAAGGCGCGAAGGACTACGAGATCAAGACAGAACAAGCGCCTCTTGATATCATCATCAACATCGCCACGTCCTTTGTGACGGTCTATTCGCGGACGGTCGAAGTCAAGCGTTAAAGTTTCAGTGTTTCGCATTGACGGCCTGGCACGTGCAGCAACGTGTCAGGCTGTTTTTTTTCGAATCCGTCCATCCTTGTTTAGACCGCATTTTTTCCTTACTTTTGAGCAATGACTGAACACGATCGTCTCGAAGGGAAACCCCGCTGTCATTGCGGTATCTTCGGAATCTTCAACCACCCGGATGCCGCTGTCATGACCTACTACGGACTGCATGCGCTGCAGCATCGCGGTCAGGAAGCCACTGGAATCGTCACGAGCGATTTCGATCTGGTGAAACGAAAACCGAGGTTCCACACCCACAAGGGCGTCGGTTTGGTCGCAGAGGTCTTCAAGGACCCCTTGATCCTCAAAGAGCAGCTCAGAGGACGTGCAGCGATCGGACACAACCGGTACTCGACAACAGGTGCCTCCGAAAACAAGTTCAACATCCAGCCGTTGGTTGTGAACTATCGGGAGGGCAACCTCGCTCTCGGTCACAACGGCAACCTCACAAATTTCAACACCCTGCGCGAGAAGCTGCAGGCAGAAGGGACAATCTTCCAATCGACCTCCGACAGCGAGATCCTGCTCCACCTCACCGCTCATAGCAGAAAAGAAAACCAGATTCAGCAGATCAAGGAGGCGCTGGAGGCGGTCGATGGAGCTTTTTCCCTCGTGATGTTGACCGACACGAGCTTGATTGCAGCCAGAGACCCGCATGGTTTCCGACCGCTGGCTCTTGGAAAGTTGGGAGACTCGTTTGTCGTCGCGTCCGAAACTTGCGCATTCGACATCATAGGGGCGGAGTACATCGGCGAGGTCGAGCCGGGAGAGATCCTCGTGATTGATCAAGAGGGGATTGAAAGCGGAACACTCAAATCGTATCACTTGTCAAAGAAGCCCAGCCCGCACCATTGTATCTTTGAATACATCTATTTCTCGAGGCCGGACAGCAAGATTTTCGGTGAGAACGTGGATAAAGTGCGGCGTAAGTTGGGGAAACTGCTTGCGCAACAATCCCCGGTGAAGCCGGAACACGAAGACGACCGCGTCGTTGTAATCAGCGTCCCCGACTCGAGCAACACTGCCACCCTGGGATTCGTCAGGGAGTCAAACAAAATGGGGGAGGACGTTCGGCTTGAGATCGGCCTCATCCGCAGTCACTATGTGGGGCGAACATTCATCATGCCCGACCAGGAAGGGCGTGAGTTCAACGTCAAGAATAAATTCAACACCGTCAAGGGAGTGATCAAAGGACGAAAGGTCGTCATAGTCGACGATTCGATTGTCCGGGGAACGACTTCCAGGCAGCTTGTCCGTCTCATTCGGGAAGCAGAGCCCAAGGAGATTCACTTCCGTGTGACTTCTCCGCCGATCAAGCATCCGTGCCATTACGGAATGGATTTCCCGAGCAACGCCGAGTTGATCGCGAACCGCTGCGATAGCGATGTCGAGAAGATCAGGCAGGAGCTCGGCGTCGATTCTCTTGCCTATCTTTCGATGGAAAAACTCCTCGAGGCTGCCCCAAGCGACCATGGAGCGCAATACTGCACTGCATGTTTCAGCGGCACCTATCCTGTTCCTTTTGATCGAGAAACGACGAAGGACGTCAACGACGCCTGATGCTGCGACGAATCTGGACAATCGCCACGGTCCTCAGCTTTAGCCGAATAGCCCTGCTTGCTCCCCTTGCGTATTTTTTGTTCGCCGATGTTCCAAACAACCGTGTGTGGGCTGCGGGCGTCATGGTGCTTGCAGCAGTGACGGACTTTCTGGACGGCTATCTTGCGAGGCGGCTTCACCAGGTGACAGACTTCGGCAAGATCATCGATCCGCTTGCAGACAAGATAGCCGTCGGAGTCGGGACAATCATGCTCGTGATGGTCGGTGCTGTGCAATTCTGGTACGTGGCATTGGTCATCGTGCGCGACGTGCTCATCCTCCTGGGAGGTCTTTATATCAAAGCGAAGAAGAATATCATCACGCAATCCAATTGGCCGGGCAAGATTGCGGTCTTCTTCATTACGTTGGTGATGCTACTGTCTGTTCTCAACCAGGCATCCCTGGAAGGACTCACACAGGTTGTCATCTGGACAAGCGTCGTGCTGATGGTCGCTTCGTTTGTCATCTATGTGCAGCGCCTGTTTGTCGGAAGTTTGTATGCGAAGAAAGGCCATAGCTGATGTTGTTTGGGGATGCGTTCAAGAAATTGAAAGACGGCTTGACGAAGACGAGGGATACTCTCTTCAGCAAGGTCGCTACGCTGGTGAGCTCGAAGAGCGTTATCGACGATGAGATGCTCGACCGCCTGGAGGAAATTCTGATTTCCGGCGATGTCGGCTTCCAGACCACGGTCATGATTCTTGCCAATATCAAGACCCGCGTCAAACAGGAAAAGATTGAGTCCTCTGACCAACTGACAGCGCTGCTGAAGGAAGAGATCGCAAGGGTACTGCATGTGAACGGGGCGTCGGAGGCGGCAGAAATCACGCTACCACCGGCTCCAAGGCCGTATGTCGTGATGGTTGTCGGTGTCAATGGAGTAGGAAAGACAACAACGATTGGCAAGCTGGCCAATGTGTACAGGGAGCGGGGCTACAAGGTGATCGTGGGTGCGGCAGACACCTTCCGTGCAGCTGCGAACGAGCAGCTGGAAATCTGGGCTCAACGCGCTGGTGTCGACATCGTCCGTCAGGCGCACGGTGCCGATCCCGCCGCTGTTGCATTCGATTCACTCAGTTCGGCAATCTCCCGGAAGGCGGATGTAGTCATCATCGACACCGCCGGACGCTTGCACACGAAAATCAACCTGATGGAGGAGCTCAAAAAGATCCGTCGCGTGCTGGACAAGCGTCTTTCAGGTGCTCCGCACGAGGTCTTGCTGGTCCTTGACGCGACCACCGGACAAAATGCTCTGCAACAGGTCAAGCAGTTCACATCCGCCGTCGAAGTAACCGGGCTTGTGCTGACAAAGCTTGACGGAACGGCGAAGGGAGGGATCGTGCTCGCCATCAGCCAGGAACTGAAGGTCCCTGTAAAGTTCATCGGCGTCGGAGAGCAGATCGACGACCTTCAGGTCTTCGACCGGAGAGCGTTCGTCGATGCTCTGTTCGAGGGATTCAATCCAAAAAGTTAGGACGCCATGAATTTCAGATTCAGCCGATATGACCTTCGTCTCAAGCACACCTTCACAATTGCGAGGGGAGCTCGAAATGTCTCGCCCGTGGTCATCCTGGAACTCGAGCACGAAGGGATCGTCGGGTATGGAGAAGCTGCACCGTCGGCCCGGTACGGGGAGTCTGTGGACTCTGTTGCTGCGTTTCTTTCCCGGGTGGATGTTGCGCGATTTGATAATCCGTTTCAGCTGGAATCAGTTCTCAGCTATGTGGACGGACTCTCCAACGGAGATACCGCGGCCAAAGCTGCGATCGATCTCGCCCTGCATGACTGGATAGGACGTAAGCTGGGTATCCCGCTTCACCAATATTGGGGCTTGGACAAAAGCAAGACGCCGCTGACTTCGTTCACCATTGGCATCGATACACCCCAGGTGATCGAGGAAAAAGTCCAGGAGGCGGAAGCGTACCCCATTCTGAAGATCAAGCTGGGTGGGGAGAACGACGAGGAGATTATTCGCACCATTCGGAGAATCACAAAGAAGACGCTGAGGGTGGACGCGAATGAGGGGTGGAAGGTCAAAGAGCAGGCGGTCGAGAAAATTAAGTGGTTGGAGCAGGAGGGAGTGGAGTTCGTCGAACAGCCGATGCCGGCTTCGGATCTGGACGGGACGGCGTGGACGCGAGAGCGGGTAACCATGCCATTGATTGCAGATGAGAACTCTCTTCGCCTTCATGATGTTCCAAAGTTGCGGGGCGTCTTTGATGGCATCAACATTAAACTGATGAAATGCACGGGCCTGCGTGAGGCGGTACGCATGATACACGCCGCCAAGGCTTGCGGTCTGAAGGTTATGATGGGCTGTATGATTGAAAGCTCTGTGGCAATTTCAGCTGCCGCTCAATTATCGCCGCTCATTGAGTATGCAGATCTGGACGGAAACGTCCTTATCACGAATGATCCGTTCGACGGTGTCAGAAGCCTTGATGGCAGACTGGCGCTCTCCGATCGTCCGGGAATCGGTGTCGAAAGAAACATCTGAGCAGAGCATGGCAACGAAGATTCACATACTGGAAGCCGATGTAGCGAACAAAATTGCCGCCGGTGAGGTGGTACAGCGCCCGGCTTCCGCTGTCAAGGAGCTTATCGAGAATGCGCTCGATGCCGGAGCAAAGACAGTATCGATCATTGTGAAAGACGCTGGGAGGACTCTGATACAGGTCGTGGATGATGGAGAGGGGATGTCAGTGGAAGATGCGATGCTTTCATTTCAACGACACGCGACGAGCAAGATCACTGCGGCAGAGGATCTCGAAGCGATTATGACGCTCGGCTTCCGCGGGGAGGCCCTTGCGTCAATTGCGGCGGTGTCCCAGGTAGAAATGAAAACAAGGCAGGCCGTGAATGATGTCGGCGTTTTGGTCCGGATCGAAGGCAGCGAGTTGAAGGAGCAGTCTCCGGTCTCCGCGGAATCCGGTACGTCCATCACGGTGAAGAATCTCTTCTACAATACCCCCGGCCGGCGCAATTTCCTGAAGACACGGACAACAGAGCTGAAGAACATATCTGATGTGGTTACAAGGATGGCCATCGCATTCCCTGAAATTGGATGGCTGTACGTCAGCGACGATGAGCAGCTACTCGACTTGAAGCCGAAAAGTCCAGAGGGGCGACTGGCCGACCTTTTTGGTGAGCGACAATCCCGGTCTCTGATCACGCTCAAAGAAGTTTCCGACTTCCTTGCCATCGAAGGATTCTTGGGGAAACCGGATTTCGCGCGAAAAAGCCGGGCGGAACAATTCCTTTTCATCAATCGACGATATGTGGTTAACCGGGCGCTCAGCCATGCGGTCTTCCAGGCATATGAACATGTCATGGAGAAGGGAGCGTTTCCGTTTTACGTGTTGAACCTGACGATCGATCCCAGAAGAATCGACGTCAATGTTCATCCCTCAAAGCTCGAGGTGAAGTTCGAGAATGAATCGGCCATCTACCGGTTTCTTCTCACTGCTGTTCGAAAGACGCTGGGAGAGCACGACCTTGTGCCTTCTATCACCATGGGCTCGGCTGAAACGACAACAGGTCCCGATGCTCACCTCCGATTTCTTCAGACAGAAAGGCTGCAAACGAACCTGGGCGACATTCACCCCAGACCGGAGGGTCATGCGCCGGATATTGACCTGGGAAGAGTGTTCAGGAAAGTGGAGCGGAGGATTGGTGACGACGTCCTTCAACGTGACGGTGAGGCAACGTTTCCCACGGATGTACAGCAGCGAGCTCCGATCACAACAGAGCGCATCCTTCAGCACAAACCCATTGGGTCAGGCGGAGAGCAGTTCGGCGTGGAGGAGGGCAAACCAATCTGGCAGGTCCAGAACAAGTATATTCTGTCGCAAATTCGGACCGGCCTCCTGATCATCGACCAGCACGTCGCCCATGAACGTATACTGTATGAGAAAGCCCTCGCGAATTTCGAAAACAATTTGCCGCCAACACAACAGCTCCTCTTTCCACAGACGGTCCAACTCAGCGCGTCCGATTATTCGCTCGCCAAAGAGCTGATACCACACCTGATGAAACTCGGTTTCGACTTGAAACCGTTTGGAAAGAACACTGTTGTAATTGAAGGGATTCCGGCGGATGTGCGGGTTGGGAGTGAAGCTCAAATCCTGCAGGATGTGCTGGACGAATACCGGAACAATGAGCATGCGCAGCACATCGACGCGCGGGATAACCTGGCAAAATCGTTTGCCTGCAAAGCTGCAATCAAAGCAGGAGACAGGCTCAACACGACGGAAATGTTGGTCCTCATCGACCAGCTCTTTGCAACACAGATGCCATACGCCTGTCCGCATGGCCGGCCAATTGTTGTAAAGATATCGGTCGAAGAGCTCGACCGAAGGTTTGGCAGAACCTAACTCAATCACGAGAGGGGAAAGGCGGAAGGCATGCATAATGGTCTGGATGGCATCGGGGAGAAACGAGGCAGGTGGGAGGAGAATGTGAAGACCAGCGGGAAGTCGCGTGGAGTGAAGTTTACGACTGTGAGTGGTGAACCGATCCAGACCCTCTACGATCCGCATGACGTTTCGGCGATCAATTTTCTGAGTGAGATTGGGTACCCAGGGGAATTTCCCTACACGCGGGGAATTCATCCCACGGGATATCGCGGCAAGCTCTGGACGATGCGTCAGTTTGCAGGATTCGGAACTCCTGAAGATACGAACGAGCGGTATCACTATCTCCTCGAGCATGGACAGACGGGGCTCTCCGTCGCTTTTGATCTTCCGACGTTGATGGGGCAGGATGCTGACGATCCGCATTCGGAGGGTGAGGTCGGGATTTGCGGTGTTTCGATCAGCTCACTTGCTGACATGGAAATCCTGTTCAAAGGAATCAACCTTGCAGAGATCTCCACGTCGATGACGATCAACGCTCCGGCTGCAATGATGATGGCGTTTTATCTGGCGACCGCGGAGAAGCAAGGATGCGATTTCCGAACGCTGCGGGGGACGACGCAGACCGACATCCTGAAAGAGTACATAGCTCAAAAGGAGTGGATCTATCCTCCTGATCCCTCGATGCGTCTCATCATCGACATGTTTGAGTACCTGAATGTTGAAGTGCCGCAATGGAACCCAATTTCCGTCAGCGGATATCATATTCGTGAAGCGGGTTCAACCTCGATTCAGGAACTGGCTTTTACACTTGCCGACGGCTTCGCGTATGTCGAGGCGGGAATCGCCCGAGGATTGAACGTGGATGATTTCGCGCCGAGAATTTCCTTCTTCTTCAATTCTCACGTGGACTTTTTTGAGGAGATTGCGAAATTCCGTGCCGCCCGGCGTATCTGGGCTAAGCGATTGAAAAACAAATATGGAGCGAAGAACGCGCGATCGTGGATGTTGCGCTTCCATACGCAGACCGCGGGGTGTTCATTGACGGCGCAGCAACCGGAGAACAATATTGTTCGCACGGCATACCAGGCGCTGGCTGGAGTACTTGGTGGAACTCAGTCGCTGCACACGAACTCCATGGACGAGACGCTGGCCTTGCCGTCAGAAAAGGCCGTCAAGATTGCTCTTCGCACGCAGCAAATCATCGCCTATGAAACCGGAGTAACGAATACGGTCGATCCATTGGCAGGGAGCTATTTCGTCGAGGCCTTGACGACGAAGATGGAGCAGGAGGCGGAGCGATACTTCGAGAGGATTGACACGCTAGGAGGTGTTATTCCGGCAATCGAGGCCGGCTTCTTCCAGCGTGAGATCGCCGATGCCGCTTATCGCTACCAGCGGGAGCTGGACGGAAAAGAGAAGATCATTGTCGGTGTCAATGAATGCGTTGAAGAGAACGAAAACATCGAGATTCCGATCCTTGTTGTCTCACCGGAAGTGGAAGTTAAGCAGCGTCGACGGCTGGGAGATTTGCGTCAAAGCAGAAACAGGGAAGCTGTCGACCGGTCCCTTTCAGAACTGAAGCTGGCAGCGGTGGATCACAAGAACCTGATACCTCTTCTACTCGGATGTACCCGGTCGTACGTGACGCTTGGAGAGATGTGCAGTGCGCTGGCAGGGGTTTTTGGAGTCTACGAAGAACCTGCTGTCTTCTAATCGTTCACCAGCAAGAGGATACGTTATGAGCCCGGTTGTGCGTCTACTTCGGCCTGAACAGTGGCTCAAGAATTTCTTCATCTTTGCCCCCCTCATTTTTTCGAAGCATCTCTTTAACGAAGGCTACGTCTGGACTTCACTCCAGGCCTTTGTCGCGTTTTGCCTGCTTTCGAGCACGGTCTATATCTTCAATGACATTGCTGACAGGGAGGCAGACAAACTTCATCCGTCCAAACGGAATCGTCCCATAGCTGCGGGCACTATCTCGATCCCGCAGGCTGTCGGCATGGTGCTCGGCTTGCTTGTTGTTTTCGGATTTCTCGTGATGCACTTGAATGCGAAATTCCTTTTCATCGTGGGGGTCTATGTTGTCTTAAATCTGGGATATTCGTTCTTTTTGAAGCGCGTTATTCTCGTCGACGTTTTCATCGTTGCCGCGGGCTTTATGCTGCGTGTGCTGGCTGGGGCGTTCGCCATCAACGTAGAGGTGTCAGAATGGCTTGTGCTTTGTACGCTTTTCGTTTCTCTGTTCCTTGCGATTTCGAAGCGGCGGGGCGAGCTGCTTCTGGTCGGAAACTCAGACAGCTATAAGGGACGCACAGTTCTTCGTGAATATGACATCGAATTCCTGGATCAGATGATGACGATTGCTGCATCCGGGATGGCGATCTCGTATGCCCTCTACACCGTCGCAGAACGGACAATCATTGTCTTTGGAACATCGAGTCTGATCTTCACGACGGTATTTGTCCTGTTCGGCATCTTCCGCTACCTGTACCTCGTGAGAGCGCGAAAAACGGACGATAATCCAACGCACATGCTAACGACCGACCTTGTAACATTGCTCAACGTTGCAGCATGGTTCGGTGCCTGCGTCATCATCATCTACTTCTCTGAAATCAGACTCTGGCTTGGTGTCCGATGAAACTGCCCGAACCAAAACCTGCGACGAGGATAAGCGGTTTCATGCCGGTCGATCCGACGGTAGTTGTCGTGAAGACAACTCCGGCGACGGTACTGGATGACATTCAGCGCGCGATGGCAACTGCCGGCGTCGCCTCTGCTCTTGATGCGAAAGCAACGACGATTCTGAAAGACAACATCTCGTGGCATTTCCCATTTCCTGCCGCGAATACGACGCCGTGGCAGCTTGAGGGGACAATCCTCGGCCTGCGAAAGAACGGGTTTCAAGATCTCGTTTGTGTACAGAACAAGACCGTTGTAACAGATGCGTTCAAGGGAGAGGACCTGAACAAGTACATTCCGCTTTTCAAAAAGCACGGCATCCCGGTGAAATTCAATTTCAAGGATGGTGACATGAAGTGGATCGAGTTCAAGCCAAAGACTCCGCTTCTGGTTCTCGACCAAATCTATCCTGAAGGCATCCGGATACCGGACTTTCTTTTTGGAAAGAACATCGTCCACTTGCCGACCGTGAAGTGCCATATCTATACGACGACCACCGGCGCGATGAAAAATGCGTTCGGTGGTTTGCTGAATACCTACCGGCACTATACACACTCCTGGATTCATGAGACCCTGGTGGACCTCCTGGCAATTCAGAAGGAGATTCACACGGGACTTTTCGCAGTGATGGATGGAACGACGGCAGGAAACGGACCTGGCCCTCGAACGATGTATCCGGAAGAGAAAAACGTCATTCTTGTCAGTGCAGACCAGGTCGCGATCGATGCCGTGGCAGCGAGGATGATGGGTTTTGATCCAATGAGTATTAAGTACATCAGGCTCGCGCACGAACGGGGGTTGGGATGTGGGGACCCCCGTACGATCAAAGTGCTGGGCGAGGATGTCTCAGGCGTCAATTGGAAGTTTTCAGTTGGGGACAACTTCGCAAGCATGGCCGGACACCTCCTTTGGTTCAGTCCGCTGAGGAAATTCCAAAATATCTTTTTCCGGACTCCATTGGTGAACCTCTTCATCTTCGGCTCTGAGGCGTATCACGATTACTATCGTTGGCCGATCAGGGACAGGCGCGTCTTCAATCGGTGGCGGAAGTCTACGCAGTGGGGGAAGATGTTCGCGGCGTACGATCCATCGGACGGGGACTGATCCACCCGCAGCCGCTCGGAAATGCGCAGCATAACCCAAACATGAAGTCTTCTGAAACGTCGAAGTACGCATGAGCACAAGAACGAAAGCCGAGCTGTTTCTCCTCTCCCTCACGGTCATCTGGGGAAGCACTTTTGTGTTGTCGAAGTACCTCCTTGAGAGTATCTCCCCGCTCATTTGCATCGCCATACGATTCGCTTTTGCGACGATCCTGTTCGGAGTATTCTTTCAGCGAACAGCGTTTGCTGGCCCCAAGAGCTCCTGGAAAAAAGGAGGAATTCTCGGTGTCTTGTTGTTCCTCGGCTTTGCTTCGCAGACAATCGGGCTCCAGTACACGGGCGCTTCCAAATCGGCCTTCATCACTGCCATGATGGTAGTCTTCACACCGATATTCCAGCTCATCATCGAACGACGTGCCCCTAAGATTGGAAACGTCATCGGTGTTCTACTCGTGACTCTCGGTCTGTACTTTCTCACGTCGCCCGAGGGTTCAGAGTTCAATCTCGGAGATGGTCTCAATCTCTTCTGTGCCGTGACCTTCGCTCTCTACATTGTCTATCTCGACGTTTTTTCCAAAGGGAGTGACGCCGTGCACTTGACGATGGCTCAATTCATCGTGTGCACCATTTTGGGGTTCGCATCCGCGTTATCGTTTGAGACTGTCAGGCTCACCCCAACGGTCGGGGGGGGGCTCACACTCCTCTATTTGACAGTTTTTGCGACAGTCATTGCGATCTTCGTCCAAAACAGGTATCAGAAAGACACCACGCCAACCCGGAGTGTCGTCATTTTTTCAATAGAGCCGGTGCTTGCACTGGCAGCAGGATTTGCCTATGTCCTTCTGGGGGAAGTTTTTGGAGCACTTGGAGTCTTCGGCGGGACGCTGATTGTGGGAGGTGTCCTTGTGTCAGAACTCTCGCCGGGATAGGCGCGGAGGAGAGCCGAGTAATGCCATTTTTGGAAAGGGGATTCTGGCAGGTTTGTCGAGGAACACACAACCTGCAAATCGGAAAAAAGTACTTGAGTTTCATAGTACAAAGATTTACCTTCTAGCAACGAAATGAAGAACGTCGCGAGACTCATACTGTCGCTGCTCCTGGGTGTTCTGGTTGTCGGAACTCTGTCCGCAATTGTTATCAAAGATCGCCCGACGGCGCAGAGCAATGGCTCTGCGGTGGTTATTCGTTGGACCACTGTCGATGAGACAGGTGTTCAGAAATTCGAAATACTCCGGAGATCGGGTTTGTCTGGCGAGTTTTCAACGATTGGCACGGTCAATCAATTGAAAGGCAACAACTCCGCCTACGAGTTCACCGACAGTGACGTGTTCAAATCTGCTGGTGGGTTCTATCAGTATAAAATTCGAATCATCGACAGTCAGAACAACGTATCAGAGACGGAGGCCGTTTCTGTTTCGCACGTGAGTTCTGCCGCCAAACGAACGTGGGGCAGCATCAAAGCGATGTTCCGCTGATAATCGGATCATATGTTTCTTGCAGAGGCGATACACTGTTATCGCTTTTTTTGTTTTAGGACGAATGGGTCTTCCGCCACTCATACTAGCTTCGCGATCACCGAGACGGAAGCGCCTTCTCAGGCAAATCGGCCTGAAGTTTACTGTACGACCGAGTGATGTGCGGGAGGACGTACTTGATCACGAGCCGCCCGAGCGAAATGCAAAACGAATTGCACTCACGAAGGCCCGCCAAATTGCGAAAGGCCGTAAGAGCGGTATAGTGATCGGCGCAGATACCATTGTTGTGCTCGGCAAGAGGATACTCGGGAAACCGCGCACGCAGGCCGATGCCAGAAGGATGCTCAGGAGTCTCAGCGGCAGGACGCACACCGTCTACACCGCTTTCGCCTTGATTGATGCTGCGACGCAGAAGAAGACGGTTCGGATCGAAAAGACGAAAGTGTGGTTTCGAACGCTGTCCCGTCGTGAAATCGCAGAGTACGTCGCTTCAGGCTCTCCGATGGACAAGGCCGGTGCCTACGGCATTCAGGATGACTATGGGGCTGTCTTTGTCGAGCGCGTTGAGGGATGCTTCTATAACGTCGTCGGCTTCCCGCTGACCAAATTCTACAAAACGTTGCAGGAGTTCTTGCACCATCGTCGTTGACCATGAATATGAACCGGGTGAAGACCATGGAAAGAAAAACTCGAGTCCTTATCGCGAAAGCAGGATTAGACGGTCATGACCGTGGAGCGAAGGTCGTGGCTGCTGCCCTTCGTGACGCGGGGATGGAGGTGATCTACACGGGATTGCGCAAGACTCCCGAGATGATCGTTGGTGCGGCGCTGCAGGAAGACGTGGATGCAATCGGGATCAGTCTGTTGAGCGGAGCACACATGACAATTTTCCCAAAAGTGCTTCAATTGATGCGAGAGAAAGGATTGGACGATGTGCTCCTCTTTGGCGGGGGTATCATTCCTCAAAAGGATATCACTGAGCTGAAGAGATTGGGGGTGGGTGAACTTTTCACTCCTGGCGCATCAACAAATCAGATCGTTTCCTATGTCGCAGGCTGGGCAGGTGAGCGAAGCGGCGAGGTGCGCGTGTAGGAGGATGCACTCGTGCCACTGGATCTGAGTGTCCTGAAATGAAAAACCCGCTTTCGATTGCTCGGAGCGGGTTTTTGTCTTTCTGAGAGGCGGAAAATTAGGGTGCCTTCTTGACGTTCACAGCCTGTAAACCCTTGGCGCCTTGCTCAACTTCGAATTCTACAGTGTCGCCCTCTTTAAGCGTCTTGTAGCCTTCACCGTTGATAGACTTATAATGCACGAATACGTCTTCACCAGTGCTTCGCTTGATGAAGCCATATCCTTTCGCATTATTGAACCACTTGACTGTACCTTGTTCCATAAGGTTGCTTCTTCCTTATAGGGTTGAACATGCACACCTAATTTTTGTCTCTCAAAAACAAAAGATGTCCAGCTGTGCCCGACACCCTTCATTAAGGTTGTTGCACACACCCCCGCAGTACCTATTCACGATTTTGCGGAGAGAGACAGCCAAAACCACTTCTGCTGAAACAAAAACGGTGTTGGTGGATTGCATTGCGAGTATAGCACTTGTTGAACTAAAAAGCAAGACCCCGAAGTTCACGGCTGGCCGCAAAGGACGTGGCTTTGAAAGACCCTGGCCGAGAGCAGCGTCAGTGATGTCAACTGGTTGAGGAGGAAGTCGTACATAATTCGTTGAATTCTAATGACTTCGAGTTGACGACCTTGCCCTAGTTGCCTTCATCAAGCCATATCCCGAACTCGGACGCATCGTCCTCCGCCGGAAGGGCTTCGCTCCGGGACACGACCCTGGGCTTAAGCATCCTGATGTTTTCAGGGTTAAACCCAAAGAGATCGTCAGCGGAAAACACCTGCTTGAAATCTTCTGGCTCGAAAAACAGATCGAATTTTCTCGAACACTCATTCAGTCGTTCGATGTAGTAGGCGGTATTCTCGTCGGGGAAATTCGGCTCCCATTCCTCGGCAAGCTTGCAGTTCCCCACTATTTTTACGCTGGCATGATTCCCTGTGACGTAGTATGCAACACGGTCCAATGGTTTGATCAAAAGTCCCGCACGTTTGGCGACTTCATATGCGGCAGCTGGCTTCCGGTTCCCCTCCTTGATCCCGAGATCGTATTCGTCCATCGAATCATGGATTGTCTCCGTTCTGCAAAAATCAATCACATCCATTCGGTGCTGGCTTATATCCTGCAGAAGTGAGACGTAAAGCGTGTGCAGACCCTGAATATCCTCCTGCAGGAGGTGATTGATGGAGATCTGGATGTAGTTTTTGGCGAACCGCTCAAGCGTGCGCGAAATGAGGGAGCTTCCCTTGATCGACAACCGGTTTTTGTGGTCGAGAATGGCATAGTTTTTCTTTTTGTAACTCAGCATCTTTTTGTACCGGCCGGCGAGCGCAAGGTTGATGCCCGATGGAAGAGAGGAAGACAGCTTCTCAACAAAAACGAGTTCTTGATCTTCACCCCGAACATTATCCGGCGGAATGAAATACAGTCCATCAGTGTCGGCCTCGATCACCACGCCGTTGCGAAGCTCGACTTCCCGGATGATGGCGTGGAGGAGTTCCTGGCCTCCGGCAGTAACGCGATCTGCTTGTTCATAGTCGTTGAAGAGGCCACGGGGGTACCCCAGGTAGCCATAGAAGGAATTGATGAGCGCCTTGAGAGATGACTGAAATGCATCGTGAGCACCCTGCTCATTCTCGTTTTTGCTAAGGTTCATACGACGCTTCGCATCCAGCCGCGACGTGGTAAGAGATAGAAGCAACCGCTGAAATGCACCCAACTCGTCCGACGCAGGTTTGATCTGTTGCGTGAGCATGATTGAAGGGTACAGAGATTCAATGTCTGCGTGGAGGATATTTTCGACGATGCCGGTGATGAAAATGTCTGTATAGGCGCCGGCGCGTTGGGCTCCGACCTGAGGTTTCGGTACTGAGTGTTTCTGGCGGATGTACTCCCGCAGGATCATCAGCTCGATTTTTGCCGCACTTCCGCCTCGGACAACCGCTTCATACGACAAAGGAACCATCCGGGCCTGGAAAAAATAGCTTGGTGAGAGGTGATCGCTCAGAGCCCGGACGTCACGGCAATCCTGCAGTGCCTGCGCCAGTACAAGGTTGGGTTGGTCCGCCCAGACTGAAGCAATCCGCTCGTTCGTGATGGCTGGCGGCGACTTGGCCGAGAATCCGAAGTACTGTGAGAGGTATCGGAGCCCATAGTGTTCGAGCCCCCTCCTGGAGATATTGTAGCTGTGGGCCAGCGCTTTTGTGTCGATCAAGTGGCGCCCGGCAATTTCGAAGATTGCACTCTCAAAATCCGGCTCCAGAGGGTTCCCACGCGGGGAGAATAATTTGAGATCGGATTCGTCTCTTCCGAGGGGCAACTCAGTTGAAAGGAGCTCAGCCCTACGCGCGAGGTAGGAGAGTGAATGCACGAAAAGGTCATGCCCTTCGATAGCGTCGGGATTCTTCTCCCGTATGACGTGGACGAATCGGCGCAGCATCTCTTCTTCTGTCAGCTTGCGGCTGTCGAGGATTTCCTCCCACCCGTGGTTGTCCGTGAGGGCAATCGCAAGAATCCTGTCATCAGTCTTGCGAGCATCGCTTCTTTTGCCGGTCTTGGAGTAGGTTTGCAGGCTCAGTTGAACCCGGTGAATCTCCTGAAATGACATTCCTTTGAAGAGCGTGATGCCCGATTGGAGCAGGTATTGTGTGACCGGATCAGGTTTGATGAAGAGGGGTTCGAGTTCAGAGAAGTGCCCTGCGCGCTTCAGCGCACTCTTGTTGTAACCATTGAGAATGAAACGTATTGCCTCCCACAGGTCATTCCAGCGCGGGAAAGCAACCAGGTAGCGGAAAAAATTGGAACCTGCCAGTTCTTTGATCCAGAAACGCTTCGAATAGCTATCGAGCAGGACCGGACTCGAAAGGAAGAAAAAAGGGAAAAACTCCGCATCGGACGATGTAACCTGACCGATTGCATCGTTTGCCCCAGGACCGGATCGTTTTCGAAGATAGAGGCGGACTGAGGACTCAGTCAGTTGCTGAACCGCGACGACGTGCTCCAGCGGGTTCTGGCCATACAGAACAGGATCGAAATCGGCGGAAGACGCAGTCTCCCCGATGTCACTTCTTTTTCTTGACTTCGACATTTAGGAACGGCTTGAGCAAGTCGATCGGGACAGGGAAGATTGTCGTCGAGTTGTTTTCTGTCGCAATCTCTCGCAGTGTCTGGAGGTAGCGCAAGGTCAGGGCGCTGGGTTGATTGCTCAGGATCTCGGCCGCGTCGGCCAGTCTCTGCGATGCCTGGAACTCTCCCTCAGCCGCGATGATCTTCGAACGTCGTTCGCGTTCTGCTTCAGCCTGTTTTGCCATCGCGCGCTGCATTTCTTGGGGAAGATCTATTTGTTTCACTTCTACATTCGAAACTTTGATACCCCAGGGTTCCGTGTGATTGTCCATGATCTGCTGCAGCTTCAAGTTGATTTTCTCCCGCTCTGACAACAACTCATCGAGCTCCGATTGGCCCAAGACGCTTCGGAGCGTCGTTTGGGAGAGTTGGGAGGTTGCGAAAAGATAGTTCTCGACATCCAGAATCGCTTTTTCGGGATCCATAACCCTAAAATACACGACGGCATTCACTTTGATGGACACATTATCCTTGGTGATGACATCCTGTGGCGGGACGTCCATCACCACGGTACGCAGGCTGACTTTGATCATCCTATCGATCATCGGCACAAGGATGATAAGACCAGGACCATTCCCCCCTCCGCCCGGATTGAAGACTGCCTTCGATTTTCTGCCGAGACGAAAAATGACCGCCCGTTCATAATCCCGAAGGATTCGGATAGAATTGCCCAGAATGATGACGAGGAATGCGATTGCCGCGATGACAAGGATGGCAAATGGTTGCATGACAAGCTCCTTTCAAGGTTGAGGTATTCTACGATCGTTTTTCTTCAACGCGCAACGTTAAGTTATCGAGTCCCACGGCTCTCACCTGTGCGTCTTTCGGTATCTTGCCGGAGACAGAAACTGCGCTCCAGATCTCCCCATGAATTCTCACGCGCCCATTCGGATTCAGGACTGTCAGTGCCTCCCCGATCTCTCCGACCAGTCCCTCGCTCCCCGTCGATGGCTTTGATCGCAATGCTCTGAGCCCGAAGCCAATAACAAACATGAAGAACACGAGCGTGAGTGCAGAGCAGGTCAGAATAACGCTCCACGAGATCTGAATGAATTCGAGGGCGGAATCGGAACGGATGAACATCATCGATCCAAGGATGAGCGAAATAACACCGCCGATCGTCAGGATGCCATGACTGGCGACCTGCAGGTCCGCAACAAACAGCACAATGGCAAAAACGATGAGTGCCAGACCAGCGTAGTTGACCGGCAATGTGTGGAGCGAATAGAAGGCAAGGATGAGGCTGATGCCTCCAACAACGCCGGGTAGAATGGCACCTGGATTGTAGAGTTCGAACAACAGGCCGTAGATCCCCAGCAGCATCAACACGTAGGCGATGTTAGGATCGCTCAGCGTGTCCAGGAGCCGTTCGGTAAATCCCATCTCCCATTGTTCGACGGTTGCCCCTCTTGTGTGAAGCGTTCTCGTCCCCGAAGAGAGTTCAACAGTTTTTCCATCGATCTGAGCCAGAAGACTGTCGGCATTCCTTGCTATGAGGTCGATGACTCCGATCTTGAGCGCTTCGGTTTCAGTAATAGATTGGCTTCTGCGGACCGCCTCTTCAGCCCACTTGATGTTTCGATGACGTTTCTCCGCGATGGTTCGCACGAATGCCGCGGCGTCATTCGTGGCTTTCTCCATCATGGTCGTGTCTTGCCCTCCCTGCAGGGTCACGGGGTGAGCTGCCCCGATGTTCGTGCCAGGTGCCATTGCAGCAATGTGAGCCGCCAGCGTAATGAATACCCCTGCGGATGCTGATTGAGCCCCCGGGGGGGAGACGTAGACGACGACAGGAATCTTCGATTCAAGGATGTCGCTCACCATCACCCGAGTGGACTTCAGAAGTCCGCCCGGAGTGTTGAGTCGTATGATGAGGCACTCACCATTCAGTTCCGACGCACGCTGGATGCTGTTGTGTATGTACTCGGCGGCAGCAGGATTGATGGAACCGTCGATTGTGATTGCAAAGACTTTTTGCGCAACTGTAACGGGCGGTGCCAAAATAGTGAGAAGAAGCAGAATAGTTGCGATTCGCAGGTTCTTCATGGGAGGAGCTCCTGACACGTTCGCTTGCAGTGGGGAGTATGCTGCTGCCCGATTGGCAGTAGCGTATGTGCCCTCGAGCGGAGAGAGTGGGATTCGAACCCACGGTACCCTTTCAGGCACACACGCTTTCCAGGCGTGCCAGTTCAGCCACTCCTGCATCTCTCCGTGATTCGATTTCGGCTTGATAATAGCAAAAGAAGGCCCAAAATGCAATGAGCTTTGATTTTGTACCAACTTTTCATAAAATGCACTGTCCTTCCACACTGAATGATTCAATCGAACTCACCGAATAGCACGGATCCAAATGCCTTACACGATTCTTGTGGCTGAAGACCAACAGCACGTTCGTAGTCTCATTGAATACAAATTGCGCAACAGCGGATTCGTCGTCGTGGCCGTCGAGGATGGCAATGCCGCCCTGCAGAAAGCGGAAGAGATCATTCCTGATCTTGTTCTTTTGGACGTGATGATGCCCTTGATGACTGGGTTCGAGGTCTTGGGCGCACTGAAGAAGAATCAAAAAACGAAAGATATCCCGATTCTCATGCTTACTGCACAAAGCAAAGAGGACGAAGTGCTCAAAGGCCTCGAGCTCGGTGCAGACGACTACATTACCAAGCCGTTCAGTCCGAATGAGCTGGCCGCACGGGTCAAAACCGTCTTACTACGGCGGGGAAAAAAGTGATTCTGTGACGAATGTGCCCCTATGCTGCTCCACGATCAAGCTTCGACAAATCCCTGACCAGTCGGGCTTGATGTCCTCATTCCCCAGCTGATAAAGCCCTGCTACGTGGATCTACAATTCCTCATCCTGATTGTCCTGGCCGTCGCCGCAGCAATCTTTTCTGTGCTGACTGCCATTGTCGTTGTGATTCGCAAGACGATTGACAGAAATCGCGCAAAGACACAAGCGCGATTGTACCAATTCTATGCGGCAAGATGCTCCGAGCTTCTCCTAACCGACCTCCCGCCGCTCCCGGCCGATAGCAAGCCGTCCAGTATCTTCCTTCAGTACGAATCCCTCATCGAGCCCACAAAGCGATCGCTTGCCGGCATGGTTGCTACGCGGCGCCAGGTACATCGGGAAGCTTTGCAGCAGGTATTGGTCGATTTTGCTCAGGACATCTCCGGCGATTCTTCGCGCAGACTCGTGTATTTTTTCTACACTCTTGGTTTCGTTGATGACGAACTCCGACTCATGAGGAGCCGCCGCTGGTGGATCCGGGCCAACGCCGCACGCACGCTTGGACTCCTCGGCGCAAAGAAAGCGATTGCGGCTTTGACTGCCTCGCTGGAGGATCCTCACCCGGATGTCCGCCACCAAGCTATGCAGTCACTTGTCAAGTTGGTGGGGCCGGATGCTCTCAGAACAATTTTGCGCATCAGTAAGAATCTCTCACGTTGGACAGCGATCGAATTATCAGTTGTCGTGTCAGGCTTTAAAGGGACAGCCGTACCGTTTCTGATCGAGGCGCTCAGGTCCCGCGATCAATCCGTCGTTCTCTTTGCAACGGAGATGCTTGCGGAGATCGGTCTCGTCACTGCTGTGGAGCCACTCATGCATCTGATACGGACGACAATTGACACGACGATTCAGGCGCAGTCATTGAAAACGCTTGGCCGCCTCGGAGATGAGAGAGCGCGAAATCTGGTAGTGGAGCTGCTGAAGAGCAAGGTGCAGCCCGTGCGTTTGAGTGCGATGGAGGCGCTCGGAAAGATTGGTGGCAGCGAAGCTGTGGAGATGTTGAAGCCCTGGCTCGCAAGTCGGCTGCAAGAAGAGAAGCTCGTGGCCGCGAGGGCCTTGGCGACAACGGGTGTTGAGGGAATTGCTGTATTGCGTGCTGCCGGAGCGCACAATGATGAGCTTTCAGCAGCGATAGCGGACCAGGTATTGGAAGAATTTGGCGTCGAAAGGGAGGAAGCATAGTCGGTTCAATGGAAGCTCTCGTTGACCTCATACTGAACTCTTATCTTGTGTTCGTCGTACTCTATTTCATCGGAGTGAATCTGACGTACACAGTGTTACTGGCGATCTCCGTCCGGGAGATTGTCAACCACATGAGGCATGATCGCTTCAGCAACTATCGGCTGATCGTTCAGTCTGAGCTCACACCGCCGGTGTCTATTCTGGCCCCCGCCTACAACGAAGAGGCGACGGTTATTCAAAGCGTGAAAAGCCTTCTCAAACTTGGCTATGGGAAATACGAAGTGGTGGTAATCAACGATGGCTCCAAGGACAAGACCCTGGCGCAACTCACTGCTGAATTCGAAATGTATCGATCGAGGCAGGTGTACAATCCACGAATCGAGGCAAAGCCTGTTCGGGGTATTTACAAGTCCAGACTTCCTGAGTACAAGAACCTTGTTGTTGTGGACAAGGAAAATGGCGGGAAGGCGGACGCTCTCAATGTCGGAATCAACGTTGCGCGTTATGAGTATGTCTGCTGTATCGACGCGGATTCAATTTTGGAGGACGACGCTCTGCAGAAAGTCATGAAGTCGTTTCTCGAGGACGAGCAGGTAATCGCCGTCGGCGGAATCGTGCGCATAGCGAACGGGTGCGAAGTCGTCAATGGCAGAGTCGTTAAGGTTGGTCTTTCCAATCAGTTGATTCCTATTTTTCAAGTCATCGAATATTTCCGGGCTTTTCTGTCGGGACGCATGTCTTGGCAAGCCGTCAACGGACTCCTCATCATTTCCGGTGCATTCGGCCTCTTCAAGCGATCGGCTGTACTCGAGGTCGGTGGTTACAAGCACGATACGGTGGGTGAGGATATGGAACTCATCGTTCGGCTGCACAGGTTCAAGAGAGAGAAGCGTCAACGGTATCGCATCGTGTTTGTCCCAGATCCTGTCTGCTGGACAGAAGCACCCGATACAGTCAAAGTTCTCTCTCGCCAGAGAAATCGATGGCATCGCGGTCTTCTCGACACGATGCTGATCCATCGGAAAATGTTTCTGAATCCGCAGTACGGCGTGATTGGCATGGCTGCCATGCCATACTTCGTGTTCGTGGAATTGTTGGGTCCGGTCATAGAGTTTTTCGGCTATCTTGCGATGGTAGTGTTGGTGATTATGGGATCGCTCAATCTCCAATTGGGGATTCTCTTCTTTATTGTTGCACTGTTCTATGGGGTGATGTACTCCGTGGGCGCAGTTCTGCTCGAAGAGTTGTCCTTCCAGCGGTACCCAAATCCGCGTGACCTGGCAATGCTTCTCTCTTTTGGTGTCCTGGAGAATTTCGGTTATCGTCAGCTGACTGCGTGGTGGCGGGTCAAAGGGATTTGGGATTATTTCCGCGGCAAGAATGCATGGGGGAGTATGCAGAGGAAGGGATTTTCGACTTTCAAAACGTGAACTCTGTTCGTAATCCCCTCGAGAGAGATTTCCGTCCTGTCATGAACATGTATGTTTGAACTTCTTCAAACGAAATCGTATATTGTCTCATCAACCACACGGAAGGGTGCGAGAGTGGTTGAATCGGCCGGTCTCGAAAACCGGAATACCGCTTAGCGGTATCGAGGGTTCGAATCCCTCCCCTTCCGCGATCCATACAGAAGCCCTGCCAGTAAACCGGCGGGGCTTCGTGGTTTCTCCCTGCACCGGTCGCCACGCGGGACCTGCGATTCGTGGGTGGAGATGCCGGTAATATCAAAAACAGAAATCGCTGAGGGCTATGAGGAACAAAATCTCTCCGATGAGTGTTTGAAATTGCATTGAAGGGGCGTTGTTCTACGTCTCGATGACGGAGGTCAGGCAAGGACGAGGGAAATGCGGTTACCTTGACAATACATCATCGTTTTGATATATTCTAGGCGTTAAATGCACGGTGATCTGTCGTAATGCAAGCCCTCGGGACAAAGCGAAGCAGACAACGGGAGCGGATCCTCCAGGTTTTGAAGCGGACGACTTCTCATCCAACGGCGGAATGGGTCTACGAACAGGTTCGTCAGCAGATACCGCACGTATCCCTTGGCACAGTCTACCGTAACCTCCACATCCTTACAGCGCAGGCGAAAATTCGCGAACTCGATTTCGGTGAAGGACTTCACCGGTACGACGCGACCGTAGAACAACACTACCATTTTGTTTGTAATCAGTGTGGCGTTGTGAGGGACCTCGCAGTTCCTCCTCAAAATGACCTCAACGATCGAATGCGCGATATGGTGCCTGGCAACATCGCGGCCCATCGTTTGGATTTCTATGGGATCTGCAGTGATTGCCTCGGCAAGATCTGAAATCCTCGCTCCGCTTCGTGTTTGAGTCGCGGAAAGCACCTTCGATCTGGAATCTTTCAACTGTCCCGTGACATGGCGAGAGGGGGAAAGACCGATTGCCTTCTCGCTTTCCGGCCGCCTGGCCTGACAGCGTTGATGGCCTGATCAGTTCCCAGATGAACGACCAACGTGTAACAATAGAATCAAGTCGACTAACCAAGATAAATGGTGGAGGAAGTATGGCCGTACAAGTAGGAGACAAAGCTCCTGATTTTACATTGGTGGACGGAGACAAGAAACCCCGTTCGCTGAGCGAGTTTTTAGGCAAGAAGTCCGTTCTGGCGTTTTTCCCCGGAGCCTTTACCGGGGCTTGCACGAAGGAAATGTGCACCTTAAGAGACTCAATGAGCCGCTTCAATGAATTGAATGCCCAGGTACTCGGAATCAGCGTCGATTCACCGTTTGCGAACAAGGCCTTTGCAGCACAGAACAACCTGCAATTCCCGATTCTTTCAGATTATAGCCGGTCGGCCGTGAAGACGTACGGCATCGTCCTTGACAACTTTTCCGGACTCGCCGGGTACTCGGCTGCGAAAAGATCGGTATTTGTTCTTGACGAACGTGGAGTGGTTCGGTATGCTTGGGTGAGCGATATCCCGGGTGTCGAGCCGAATTATGATGAAATCTCAAAGGCACTCTCGTCAATTCAGTAACAACTCCTACAAAAGGGCTGTCCCAGAAGACAATCGGAAGAGCAGGAAGGGAATCAGCGATGTTGAAAATCGGGGATAAGGCGCCGACATTCTCACTTCCAACGGGTGACGGTAAGACGCTCGCCCTCAAAGATCTCAAGGGAAAAAAAGTCGTCCTGTATTTCTACCCGAAGGACAATACTTCCGGTTGCACGAAGGAAGCATGCTCGTTTCAGGAAAACTCTTCAGCGGTAAAGAAGAAAAAGGCCATTGTTCTGGGCGTGAGTGCAGATAGTCCTTCCTCACATGCAAAATTTGCGACGAAGTATGACGTGAGCTTTCCGCTCTTGAGTGATGAAAAGAAGGAAGTGCTGAAAGCGTACGGCGTGTGGAAAGAGAAATCGATGTACGGACGAAAGTATATGGGAATTGAGCGGACGACCTTCATCATCGACGAGGACGGGAAGATTGCTCAGATATTTCCAAGGGTGAAGGTGGATGGGCACACCGAGGAAGTGCTGGCGGCACTATGAAAGAAGGAGGCTGACCGATGGTCTATGTGACTCGCAGGGCAACGTTCAGCGCGGCCCATCGTCTCTACAACCCCGAGCTTTCGGACAGCGAGAATGATGCTATATACGACAAATGCTCGAACAAACATGGGCACGGGCACAACTACATTGTTGAAGTGACGGTTGCAGGAGAACCGCGTGTGGAAACCGGATACGTGATCGATTTGAAGAAGCTCAAGGAGATCGTCGGTCGAGAGATCATTGATAAGGTGGATCACAAGCACTTGAACATCGATGTCGAGTTCATGCAAGGCATCATCCCGACCGCAGAGAATATCGCAAAGGCCTTCTGGAAGGTGCTCTACCAAAAAATTACAGAGGGAACGTTGTATTCTATTCGTCTTCACGAAACCGAGAATAACGTTGTCGAATATCGCGGAGAGTAACCATGCCCAAGGCAAGGGAGAATAAAGCCTTTGAACGAGTCATAACGGATTTACTTTCTCAAATGGGAGAGGATCCCTCACGGGAGGGATTGCTGAAGACGCCAAAGCGGGTCGCAAAGATGTACGAGTTTCTGACAAAGGGGTATCACGAAGATGCAAATGCCGTGCTCAACAAAGCGGTATTCACCGAACGTTATAGTGAGATGGTCATCGTCCGCGACATCGACTTTTTCAGCTTGTGTGAGCATCACCTCGTGCCGTTTTACGGCAAATGCCATATTGCCTACATTCCGAATGGCAAGATCATAGGATTAAGCAAGTTGCCGAGAGTCGTTGAGGTCTTTGCCAGACGACTGCAGGTGCAGGAGCGGTTGACACAGCAAATCGCGGATACGATCTTCAGCCGTCTCAAGCCTCAAGGTGTCGGCGTCGTGATGGAAGCCCGCCACCTTTGCATGATGATGCGCGGCGTTGAACAGCACGACTCGGTCGCTACAACCAGTGCTATGCTCGGCACATTCAGGGATGATGTAAAGACACGAACTGAATTTCTCACCCTGCTTCAGCGGAAACTCGAGTACTAGAAGATGCCAACGCCACGCGTCGTTTGGATCACAGGAGCAAGCTCTGGAATCGGCAGGGCGTTGTCGGAAGAGTTCGCTTCGCACGGTGACATTGTTGCAGCGACTGCGCGCACACTTTCGAACCTGGCGGCACTGGAATCTCAGCTCGGTTCTTCTTCCGGCGCATGCACGGTATTCCGATGTGATGTCACGGATGATGAGCAGGTACAAGCCACCGCAGGAGCAATCCTGTCAAAATTCGGTGGCATCGACATCTTGATCAATAACGCCGGTGTCACGTATTTCAAGGATTTCCTAAACACGACCATCAAGCAATTTGATGAAGTGATAGATACTAATCTCCGTGGTTTGTTCCTGTCTACGAAGGCAGTGTTGCCGGAGATGCTCAAGAAGGGGAGAGGTTCAATCATCAATGTCCTTTCCTACGCCGCGAAGGCGACCTACACCGGTTCATCTGCCTACGCTGCATCAAAAGCAGGTGCGGAAGCGTTGATGAATGCCCTGCGGGCTGAAACAAGAGACAAAGGTATCAAGATCATTAACGTCTATCCCGGCGCAGTCTTCACCCCGATCTGGCATCCGAAACATCGTGACAAATATGGTCATCAGATGATGAAACCTGCTGAGGTCGCGAAAGTATTGTATGAGATCAGCTGCCAGCCGCCATCGATGATGATGGAAGACGTGGTCTTGAGACCTCAGATAGGAGATCTGCGAGTATGATGCTGAAGGACTCTGTGGCACTCGTGACTGGAGCAGGAAGAGGCATCGGAAGGGCGATCGCATTGACCCTGGCGAAAGAAGGGGTCAACGTTGTCCTGACCTCGCGTACACTCTCAGAGTTGGAGGAGGCGAAGAAAGAAATCGAGTCGCTTGGTGGCCGAGCCTCGATCGTTCAGGCGGATCTCACCAAGGACGAGCAGGTCGGGAAGTTGTTCGAGGAGGTGCGAACGCGGCATGCGCGGTTGGATATTCTCGTGAACAACGCGGGCATGGGAATCTTTGCGCCTGTGCGGGATCTGCCAATTGCGGAGCTTGACCAGATGTGGAATGTAAACGTGCGAGCGGTGGTGGTGTCAACCCAACACGCAATGAAATTCATGGAACTTCAGAAAAGCGGTGCAATTGTGAACGTGGCTTCACTCGCCGGCAGAAACGCGTTCGTCGGAGGAGCGGGCTATGCCGCTACGAAATGGGCTCTTATCGGTTTTTCCCGGTCGCTGATGCTTGAGGTCAGGGAACAGAATATCCGCGTCATCACGATTTGTCCCGGCTCAGTCGATACATCGTTTTCAACAACCCCAAAGGAACCCTCCAGGTCGGAGAAGATACTTCACCCACAAGATGTTGCTGACACGATTCTTGCGGCTCTCATGCTGCCGGATCGTGCGATGGTCAGCGAGATCGACATCCGGCCGACCAACCCCAAGTAAATTGCTACGAGTGAAGTGTTGTAGAATTGCTGGTGCCGTTTCCACGAAGCATCCTGTAATCATGCAGGGCTGCATGATAGGAAACGAGTCCCGCTCGTTTCTCGAGGGGACTCATTTCCAAAGGTAGCGTCAATATCAGACGCACTGTATGGTATTGGAGCCGGCTCTAGCGTCTGATAGCACCAGGCGTCCGGAGAGACCTTCGCGGATTCCCCTGGCTGCGCATCAGTTGTTGGGCTCGACCGTGGACCGCGCGGGCCTTTTGTTCCGCCCAGAGTCGTCCCGAGACCTTTTTCCATACCATTTGCTGATCTGGAGTCAGGAGCTTGTTGACAGCGAACCAGTGGTCGATGATCAAGAGCCGTTGTTGCGACTGGAGTTGTGAGATCTCAGCGACCTTCTTCTGAGTCTCTTGCAATCAACGCGCAGGTTTGATATATTGGAGATGGAAATGGTAAACGTGCGATCGATCCGCGCTACAATTTTTGCCTCGGTACTCTTCCTTAGCCTGAGCCAATCTGGCTGTTCGGTTTTCAGCTCGATTGGTGGGTGGTTCTCGCAGGGCTACGACGATACAATCGCGTATTTCAACGCGTACTACAATGCGAAGAGGCTTTTCGACGAAGCCGAAGCTGAAGTCCTGGCTGCGCGGTCTTCCTCGAGAGCCAATCCCACAGGAGCCAGTCTCCAGTCCGCATCGGGATCCACAGCAAAGCAAAAATTCACCGTGGTGATTGACAAGTGCTCGAATGTTCTCTCGTTCTATCCGAAGAGCAACATCGTCGAAGATGCTCTGTTTCTCATCGGCAAGTCCTATTTCTACCAGGATGAATTCCTGAAGGCAGAGCGAAAGTTCACCGAGCTCTTGGCGAAGAGCCCAAACGGTACCCTGGCGTTGGAAAGCCAGCTCTGGTTGCTGAAGACTCTGCAGAGGCTAAACCGATTTGACGATGCCTCACGCGTTGGAGAGGACCTTTCTTCCACTGCCGCTGATGCTGGGAGAGGGGAGATCGCGGGCGAAGCTCTGATGATACTTGGAGATATCGCTGTTTCGCAGAAGAACACCGATGGTGCCGTCAAGCAGTACACGAAGTCAGTCGCCACCTACGACGATGGGGCGATGCAGGCCGCGGCACAACTGAAGATTGGAGATCTCTATTTCTCCATTCCGGATTATGAGAAGGCGGCTCCTGCGTACTTTGACGTGCAGAAATACTCTCCCGATGATTACATTCTCTACCGCACCCAGATTCAGGCAGCTATTGCATATCGTCACAGCAAAGGATATGATCAATCTCTGGAAATTTTAAGAAAACTTGAATCCGACTATCGTTTCCTTGATTACCGAGGCACAATCCGGTTTGAGATCGGGAACACATTTGCGCAAAGCGGGAAGCTTGAAGAAGCGATCAATATGTACCGTCTCGTCGACACGACAAACTCGAAATCGGAGGCGGGTGCAAGGGCAGCATTCGAGCTTGGGATGCTGTACCAGTACGAGATAGGTAGCTATGTTGATGCGAGGGGCGCATATGCTCATGCGACGGTTGGAGGAGCACAGGAACTCACCCTGGATGCAACGAAAAAAGTTACAGCGCTCGACAGCTACTTTCGGCTCCAGCAGCAGTTTTTCAAGCTCGACAGTATCTTCTACATTCTTGACATCGACAGCATGTGGATCAAGAAAGACTCGTCTGCCTCTCTCGTGAAAAAGGATTCGTCTTTCTTACTCGCGAAAAAAGAATACCCTGCTTTGCCTGTGAAGAAAGACTCGCTTGCGCCCCTCGTGAAAATGGACTCGTCTGCTTCGCTCGTAATAAAGGACTCGATCCTCGCTGTGAAGGACACGACGCTTCTTCGCACCAGGCTCGATACGCCAAAAAGCCTCAGAGACACGGTTCAGATTTCGAAAGTGCGGGACACCACTCTGACACGCGCGTCAGCTTCTTCCTTGATGATCCAAAAGCCGAAGAAAGACACCCTCATGGCCTCACTGGGGAGGCTCGCCTATCTTCTTGGAGAGCTTTTCTATACCGATCTTGATGTTCCCGATTCGACGTTTTTCTGGCTCAACCGATCGCTCAAGCTTGGATTGGATAGCGTCAAGACTCCGCGGGCACTGTACGTACTCTCGGAAGTTGCGCGGTCGAGTTCGGACAGGAGATATGGTGAGGAGGAAGACTTGTACTGGATAATTACTGAGAAGTATCCGAAATCGCTTTATGCCGAGGAAGCGCGCATCGCGCTTGGATATCGCCCGACGCTTACTAAGGAAGACCCCGCTGCGTCCGTGTACGCCGTCGCTGAGTCGTTGATGTATGCCGGCCGGTATCAGAAAGCCCTCGATTCTCTCGGACGCATCGTTCGGGATTTTTCTGATTCCCCCCTAGTTCCGAAGAGCCGGTACACCATGGGATGGATTTATGAAAATCATCTCGCGAATCCGGACAGCGCTCTCTCTCAGTACAAGACTTTGGCGCAAAAGTATGTGACGACGAAATACGGGCTGGCAGCTCAGCGTCGAATACCTCCGGCGGATTCTTTGGTTCAATCAGCGGCTGATTCGGTCAAGAAGTCTCTTCTCGATGCCCGCAAGAAGGTTTTGGCTGACACGACGAAGCAGGCCATCCCGGATTCGAGTCTGAGAGCTGGTGTTCCCCAGGTGCTGAAGGCTCCGGTCGACACGACTGGAGGAAGGGCTGCGATTCGCCCGCCCAAGCCGGATTCGGCGAAGGGGAATTTTGATTTGGATCCGATCGAAAGAAGGGCAGCTGCAGGGATTGATTCTCTGAAGAACCGTAGGAACAAAGAGGTCGAGAAGCCTTGAGTAATCAACATGCACCAATGGTTCAGACTATGGTCAAGGTCGTCGATCGACGCGAGATCGTCGATGGAATCTTCAATTTGATTCTACATGCTCCGGAGATTGCATATCGGTCAGCTCCTGGTCAGTTTATCAATATCCGATGCGGAGAGGGCTGCCTGCCGCTACTGCGAAGGCCTTTTAGCATCTCACGGGTCGATGGCGATTTGATTGACTTGATGTTCAACGTCATTGGTCACGGAACGCGGATGCTGTCCTCGAAACGTGCTGAAGATTCACTGGATGTGCTCGGACCGCTCGGAGTTCCTTTTGGCATCGCTGGAGATTATGAGACCGCATTGCTGGTCGGAGGTGGACTGGGAATAGCTCCTTTTCCATTCCTCACGGACTTCTTGCTCAAGCAGAAAAAGAAAATCCTTACGTTTGTGGGAGCACGGACCGGACATCAGATATCAGAGAGATACATGACGAATGTGCATGTGGCAACTGATGATGGTACCAGAGGACTGCGAGGAACAGTTGTCGATCTGCTGAAACAGTATCTGGCTGGCCAGCCATCGAGGAAGTACAAGATCTTCGGCTGCGGACCGACCCAAATGTTGAAAACACTCTCCGAGCTTGCCTCTGCCAACGATGTCGATTGCGAGCTCTCTCTGGAGGGCGACATGGCTTGTGGGATGGGCATCTGTCAGGGCTGCCCGGTAGAGCGGGCAGATGGTAAAAAGAAATATTCACTCGTGTGCACCGAAGGCCCGACATTCAACAGCAAAGATATCATTCTGAGATAAACTGTGATAGAATCATTCTCCATACGCGGCGTTGAGTTCAAGAACAGGGTCCTGGTT
>JACVXU010000142.1 GCA_015661185.1 Bacteroidota bacterium | reverse complement strand
GAGCGCGTTACGCACTGTGGCAGGGACACGATAGTCGGCTTCGTACCGTGGGACAAAGGGCGGCACATCAGGCCCGCGGAAGTAGTCCAGTGATGCCAAATGATAGAAGTGAAGGATATGAGATTGTATGTAATTGGCCCCCTGCATGATGTTGCGAATGATGCGCCCGTTAGGAGGCGGCATGATGCCGAAGGCATTCTCCAGTGCTTGAGAGGATGCGATCGCGTGTGGTGTTGGACAGACCCCGCAGAAGCGCTGCGTGATCTGAACGGCATCCAGAGGGTTTCGCCCAACCAGAATCTGCTCAAAGCCGCGATAGAGAGTCCCTTCCGCTTTCGCTTCAACCACCCTTTTGCCATCCACGACGGCTTCAATTTTCAGATGCCCCTCGATCCTTGTCATTGGGTCAATTGCGATTTTCGTCCTTACAGTATGCATGGTCCTCACCTCCTCTGGTAGATTGGTGAATGGGCATCAGGGAATCCCATTTCCGTGCATCCAATGCAGGGCGCTCCTGCATTGATACACCAGTTGACACCACCATTCCACAAGCGAATTGGACAGTCAGCATTTGTGAATGGTCCCTTGCATCCGAGCTCCAACAGACAGCCCTCGTCGCCGAATTTGGCTGCAAAGATCCCATCATCGAGGTAGTCGCGTTTAATGCAACGATTGTGTACGGTCCGGCCAAAGAAGAGCTTGAGCCGACCGTATTCGTCCAGTTCCTTCGGCTGTGGCATACCATAGAGAAGAATTTTGGACACAGTGCCGATGAACCAGTCCGGATGGCAGGGACATCCTGGAATGTTAATGACGGGGGTTGTGACGTTGAGCATCTTGAAAACGTCATTGAGCCCCATGCTCCCTGAGGGATTTGGTGCCGCTGCCGGAAGACCTCCGTACGCAGCACACGTCCCTACGGTCAGTGCAGCCATCGCGTTCTTTCCGAAAACATCAATCCATCTTAACATGGTGAAGGGCTTTCCATTCTCTTCGCCGACGTGTCCGTATATGCCATCCTCCTTGGTCGGGATGGCCCCCTCGACGACAAGAACGTATTTGCCCTTGTATTTCGCCGCTGCTTCACGAGCTGCATCAACGGAGAGCTTGCCCGTCGCCGCCATCAATGTCCCGTGATAGGCCAGGATGAGCTGCCGGCCGGGCAGAATTTGTTCGAGGATGACATTCTTGATGCTCGGGTGGCTGCAGGTTGAAGCCTGCAGCCAGATGATGGGATACTCCTTGACAGCCTCCTGGAGCGCCGCGGCGAGTCTGGGGAGGAATACTGATGTGAAACTCAGCGACGCCGGTGCTGCGACAGCCCACCGTATGAAGTCCCTTCGCGAAATCCCGTGACTCGATGACATAGCAGATCCCTTTCATGAATGTACAGTTGAGAACTCGTCTGACCAGTCGAGTGAGTTCGCTGATGCAAAGCGTTGGCGCGTTTTAGCCCCCCTCTCCGGATTCGGAGGCGACACGTTCCCCTACTTCACCATGCTTCCTCAGGATTTCATGAAAAGGGATGATCGGCCCGAACATCTGATCTCCTACCAGGGATCGGGACTAGACTGGAGATTGCTTTCGCTGCTTCGACGGTGCAGGCAAGAAGACTACGTTGCGAAGCTACAGAAATTTCAATTGGAAGGCAACGACAGGAGGTTCAGAAAGCGGGAAAAATTTTCATGAGGTCGGTGTGATTTAAGAATCGAGAATGGTTCTAATGATGATCATGCGTGCTTCCCAGTTTCGCGATGACCGCGACTGGATCTCGTGAGGTGTTGAAAAATCGTACGCAGTGTCTGTGTTGAAAATCTCACATGCCTATCCAAGACTGCCGATCTCTTTTTCAACTTCCTCAAGAATTTCACACGATCGCACGACTTCTTTCATCAGTGTGTGATCGGGATAGAGCGGCCGATCTTCATCGAGGTGTGCGACATGCTTCCGCACAATCTCTCTGGCTTTCCTCACGCCGACACCCGGTGTGAATTCGCGGAAATCGAGAGCCTGCGACGCTGCCAGGAATTCGATCCCGAGAATCCCATACGCGTTGTCCAGAATCTGCCCGTTCTTGATCGCCGTATTCATCCCCATCGAGACGAAGTCTTCCTGATCCGCGGCTGCAGGAATCGATGCGACGGATGCGGGGTACGATAGAATTCTCTGTTCAACGATCAGCGTATCGGCAGTGTACTGACTGAGCATGAAACCGGAAAACATGCCGGCCCCTTTTGTCAGAAACGCCGGCAGTCCGACACTCAACGCCGGATTCAGAAGCCGGTTGAGCCTTCGTTCCGACAGGACGCTCACCATCGTTACGGCCGCACCCACCATGTCCATTGGAAGGGAAATCGGGCTCCCCTGGAAATTCGCGCCGGTCAGCGTAAGCTTATACTCGGGGAGAAAGATGGGATTGTCGGCAACTGCGTTGAGCTCCGTCTCGACCTGGCGCTTTGCGTGTGCCACCGCGTCATGGGCGGCGCCGATCACCTGCGGAGACGAGCGCATCGAGTACGCATCCTGGACTTTCGTCTTGATCTTTCCGGAAAGAAGGTCACTCCCCTTGATGCACGCGAGGATTGCCTGTGAACTTCGCACCGCGCCCGGAAATCCCCGGAGTTCGTGCAACCTGACGTCATATGGCTTCATGTTTGCGTAGAGCGCTTCAAGCGACATCGCACAAGCGATTTCTGTTTGCTTCAACCATCTGTTGATATCGTAGAGATGAATAGCGCTCATCGCCGTCATCAGATTGGAACCGTTGATCGTGGCCAGACCATCGCGGGCATGGAGACCGGGAATCGGAATGCCCGCCCTCTCGAGAGCATCCTTCCCGGGAAGCCGTTCACCGCGATAGTACGCTTCGCCTTCCCCCAGCAACAGAAGGGCAATCTGAGACATCGGGGCAAGGTCACCGCACGCACCTACCGACCCTTTCTGACAGACAACCGGCGTAACGCCTTTGTTCAACATCTCAACGAGTGTCAGTGTGATTTCCGGACGACACCCGGATTTTCCCCGGGCGTGCACATTAATTCTGCCTGCCATCGCCCCTCGCACATATTCGATCGGGGCAGGATCGCCAATCCCTGCAGCGTGATTGTAGATCAGATACCGCTGGAATTGTTTCACCTGCTCATCTGTCAGGACGATCTCGGAGAATTCCCCGATGCCGGTATTTGTACCATACATGATTTCCCGCGCCTGAAGTTTCTCCTCCAGCATGGCGCGGCACGCTTTGATCCTTTCGAGTGCATCGGGATGCAATTCGACTTTTTCACCAGATCGGGCAACACGTACGAGCTGCTCAATGGTGAACCCTGATCCCTGCAGAACAATAGCCATTGTGTGTCCCTTCGTTTCCTCAGTGAGATAAATCAGGTACGCTGATTCTCGTTCTTTGCACAAAGCTACTGCAGATCAGCCTGAAAGGCAACAAAAACAGGTACGCGCGGGACACTCCTGGTAAACATCTGTTGATCTGTTCCAGAAAAGAGAATGGGCTTTCAGCCGCCCTCTGGCGATTCCTTTCGTCTTGTCCTGAGTGATCGTGCGGTTGAAAGAGCCAACAACAGAAACGCACCACAGGCGATGATATCAACTTGAGGAATGACTATGGAAGGAAGTGTTCTACGGGCGATACGTGCGCAGAGATCGGGACCGATTCCCGGAAATAAACCGCAAAATACGCTCGGTCGGTGTCACGAGCCTGGGAAGACGCGGTGTCTCAGAGTGCATCCAGAGAAAGGACCAATTGATCAATACAGAGGGTTGCATCAAAACGCGAGAGAGCATCTCGACGTGCATACGTAGAGAGGGATTTTCTGAGTGATGAGTCCTTCAGGAGCAACGTTATTGCCTCAGCAAGGGCTTTCGCGTCGCGGGGCGGTATTAACAACCCATCACGACCGTCTTCAACAATTTCAGGTACTCCGCCGGCACCTGTCGCGACGACGGGTTTTCCCATTGCCATGGCTTCGATGAGCACCAGGCCGAATGTTTCGCTGTAGGACGGCATCACGAAAACATCAATGGCCGCCATGAACTCCGGTACATTCTCCGTGAACGGTAGAAAACGTACACTGTTTTGGACCCCAAGGTCATAGCTGAGGTTCACGAGGCGCCTTCTGAATCCTTCTTCTCCACGTGTCTCTTCTCCGAGCATGACATAGAAGGCATCGGTGTGCTCTTTCAGAACGAGCGGCAGCGAGCGAAGAAATTCTTCCTGTCCTTTCTGCGGATCCAGACGGCCGATAACGCCCACAATTCGCCGGTCAAGCGGAAGATTGTAACGCTTTCGAGCTTTGTTCTGATCATACAGCGTCGGGTCGAAAAGCTGGGTGTCTCGCCCGAGAGGGACGACACGAATCAGCCGCTCAGGTACCCTGGTGTGCTCGAGCACCTCCTGCTTCATTCGCTTTGTGAGCGAGATCCAGAGCGATAGCTTCGAATACATCCAGGTATGCAAGACATCACGCTTGTCGATTCTTGATTGCATTTGCTGGTAGAAAACAAGCTTGACCCGGGGGAAGAAGAGCTTTGCACCGGCGACCACATTGATGTCTTTTGACTGCATTACGACAGCGATATCGATCCGATTGGACCGTAGGATATCGGCCAATCGCCTCGATGCAAGGAGATCACCGTACTTCAGCCGCGGCTTAAGATACTCTGCGCGCAGTTCCTCTTTGGCGGCTTCGCGTGACAGCGGAGTCTCTGACGGTATGACAAGCAGCGAGTTCGCCATCCTCTTGTTGAACTCGCCCGCCAGCCGGATAGTGCTCAACTCCAGGCCGCCGACCGATGAAGAAAAGCAGATTATGGCAATGTTGTGATTTCTCGAGAATGTCATTTTCCCCACCATGGCCCCGATCCTCCCTGCACGTGAAAAAGGATAAACGATAGAGTTTCTTATCCTTGGACACTCTCGTCTGAAGCAAGTTGCACGCTCTCCAGTTGTATTAACAATTTTTAATTGAGACAGTGCTCCAACAATGCTACCATGATTGGACTCTGAACAAAGTCGCTCCGGGGATTGTTTCGCGGTCCAAAAAGCACAACGATACCACCCCTTCGAATGCGCTAAAAGAAGTAAAAATGCGTGGCAATTTTGCAGACTTGTGGAGAAAATTATTTTCAACTTCTCATCGGTCTCTGCGTCTAAGCTTGTGGCTATGGATTCGTGATGCAAGAAATGCCATTCGACGCTGTCTAATATTTATGAAAATGATTCACCCCATCAAGGAGGGATGAATGATGAAACTTCCGGAACGGCGGACCGCTCCATCCGCGGCATTGATCTTTTCGATAGCGGCTGCGTTGGTTTTCTTTCTCCAGGGATGCGGCTCCTCCATGCAGCTGACCAGCAAATGGAGTGAGCGCAGGATCCAGATCGACGGAGACCTGAAGGAATGGTCGGATTCGGCTCTGTTCGTTCAGAAGGACGACATACGATGTGGCGTGATGAACGACAATGAGTTTCTGTATGTCTGCGTTATTTCATCCAAACCGAACCTTGGGCGACAGGTCATGTTCAGGGGAATGACGGTCTGGTTCGACCCAAATGGCGGTGAAAAGAAGACCCTGGGCATTCGGTTTCCAATCGGGATGGGTGGAAGGGACATCATGGCAAGGCCGGAGCGGGACGAAGGGGGTCAGCGAGGAAACAGAGTCGAGGCAATGGAGCGTCTGGCTCTCAACGAATTCGAATACGTCGGGCCAAATGATATGGATCTTCAAAGAGTTTCCAGACTTCAGGGGCAAGGGGTTGAGATGCACCTGACGACGACTCCAGAACGATTCGTGTATCAACTGAGGGTCCCACTTGCGTACTCTTCAGCGCATCCTTATTCCGTAGAATCACGCCCGGGCGCACCCATCGGCGTCGGATTTGAGACGAATACTCCTCAGAGACCCGGACAGTCCACAGGTGGCGGAGAAGGCCGTGGTGATGGCGGGAGAGGTGGACAACCCGGCATGGGCGGCGGGCGCGGTGGAAGAATACCCGGCGGCGCAGGTCCAGGCGGCATGCGACCAGAGATGGCGAATGTGTCGTTCAGCATCTGGACACACGTCCAGCTTGCCGAAAAACCACGCTAGAACAATCCCCGCCCGCTTCATGGATTCTTGAAGACAGGCGGGGAATGACCCTGTGATAGATGACTCCAGAGCTCTATCCGCGCTTGAAGAGCTTCTTCAGTTTCTTTCGAAATCCCCCGCGCTCCTCTTTCCCTTCTTCGATGACCTTCCGCCAATCGTATTCTTTCGCAGGCGGAGCAGATGGCGGAACACTGACCTTACGCGTGTCACTGTGTCTGCCAGAGTGGGTTGTAGGACGGTTTCCTGGCCTTCTGGTATCTTGCCGGTGCTTTGTCGAGACCCGCGGTCTGGCGGTGTGGCGCTGATGGCGACGGTCCGACGGTTCTTTCCTCTGAGCCTCTCCTTCTGCACCCGGGGCGGCGGCAACTTCCTTTTTCGCATAGTCGAATCCCGGAAAGCGTTTCAACTCGTATTTCTTCCCGACAAAGAACTCGATGTTTTTCAAGTACTTCCGTTCCTGATTCGAAACAAACGTGATCGCATCTCCGCTCAGGGTGGCGCGTCCCGTCCGTCCGATGCGGTGGATGTAGTCCTCGGCAAACGCGGGGGTGTCGAAATTGATCACATGTGAGATCCCCTCGACATCGATGCCACGGGCGGCAATGTCTGTCGCCACCATAACCCTGTACTGCCGCTGTTTAAATCCGGCAAGCGCCCGCTGACGCTGAGCCTGCGTTCGATTGGCGTGGATGGCCACGGACTTCACGCCATTCTTCTCGAGCCGACGCGAGATCTTGTCCGCGCCATGCTTCGTTCGGGAGAAGACGAGCACGCTGTCCAGTTTGTCGTTCTGCAGGATATGGAGCAGGAGCCCCAGCTTCGTGTCTTGCTCGACAGTGTAGAAATGCTGACGAACAGTCTCCACCGGTCGCTGTCGCTCTCCGACCTCGATCATCTCCGGATTGTGCTGGATGGAAGCGACAAGAGCTCTGATCTCTTTCGACATCGTCGCAGAGAACAACAGCGTTTGCCGTTTCGCTGGTATGCGGCTGATGATCGTACGAACGTCCTGGATGAATCCCATATCAAACATTCGATCTGCTTCGTCAAGGACGAGCACTTCGACGCGTGAGAGGTCGATCGTTCGGCGATTGATATGATCCAGAAGACGGCCGGGAGTCGCTATGACGATATCGATGCCCCGGTGCAGACGCTTCAGTTGGTTGTCCATGTTGACGCCGCCGTAGATCGAGAGACTTAGGAGTTCCGTGAAGCGACCATAGGTTGTAACAAAATCTTCAACCTGCTGCGCAAGCTCTCTCGTTGGAGTGAGGACAAGCGCTCTGACGTGCCTGTGTGTACGATGGGCCGGGCTCTTGGTGAGATGGTGTAGCAAGGGAAGCACAAATGCAGCGGTTTTCCCCGTCCCCGTTTGAGCGCAACCGATGATGTCCCTTCCTGCAACCGCAAGAGGAATCGCACGTGTTTGAATCTCGGTGGGAGCCGTGTAGCCCGTTGCAAGAATGCCTTGCACGAGCTGGTCTGAAAGACCAAGTTTTGAAAATGGCATAAATAGGAATCCTTAAAAGAGTAGGAAAAATGGTGAAACGCGCTGCGTAGGATGTTAAGGGGCTCAGATGGTAGGAGTGCGGAGTGTCTGACGCTGCGGAACCTGAGTAAGCACACTCAGTGGTGTGCGATCCTCGAAGTTCTTCCCAACAATGCCTTAGCTTCTTGTCATCAGAGAGCGAGTCTCGTGATCCGCTTCCGATGCCGAGGCACGGATGCGGTAGCCGCCATTGGCGGCACATACAATATACCTCTATCCGCTGACACTTCCTACTACAATCTCAGCGGCCTCAGACGAGGGGAGCGAGAATGGGGAATTTTGACTGAAACGCTGTCGTGAGAGTTGTATTTTTCATCGCAGAGACGCGTGGGTGACATACTGCCGCTGGATTTTGAGCCAGAGAAGGATTGATCACGAAGCGGTGGGAAGTCGAAGCGAACGGATTCGATTCCGTTCGCCGCAACAAAGTCCTTCCTATCCCGTCCGCTTGATGATCATCCGATTCTGAGGATTACAGATGTCTTTTCCTTCCGCAGTGAAAAGGTAATCGATTCGATCACGATAGAACTCTGTAATCTTTCCGCGCACCATTTTGAGCGTGCTATTGAGGAATTGGTTCTGCTCAGTGAATCCTTCGCCGAGCACAGCGACGGCTGCCGGCAGCCAGCGCTCGGGAAATTCTCCTGCAAACGCTCCCCCGGCTTTGAACTGTCCGATTTCAGATTCGATCAGCCTTAGTGCTGCGTCCTGCCCTTCTTCCGTCTGAGCAGAGAGGTTGCGCTCCTTGAGGTAATTCAAGACAACATCCTTGTTTGGCACGACAAGCGCGACGGTGTACGGAGACTGGTTATTGTAGAGCATCATTTGGTCAATAGTTCGCGAATTGCCGACGATCGCCTCTTCAATTCCCTCGGGACTATACTTTTCGCCATCGTGGCTAATGAGGAGGCTCTTCGCCCGGCCGAGGACATAGAGAAAATTGTCGCTGTCGAGATACCCGAGATCACCGGTATACAACCATCCATCCCGCAAGGTCTCACGCGTGGCCTTCTCGTTCTTCCAGTACCCCACCATCACATTCTCACCTCTCACCACAATTTCTCCGTGATGTCCGATCGGGAGCTCGTTCCCCTGGTCATCGCAGATCTTCACTTCCAGGTTCGGAACGATCGAGCCTGAAGAGCCGAGTTTGTGACGAGCCGGCACGTTGGCCGAAATGATAGGCGCTGCCTCTGTGAGACCATACCCTTGGTACATCGGGATTCCAATAGCATAGAAGAAGCGCTGCAGTTCAATGTCGAGCAACGCCCCGCCGCCAATGAAGAATTGCAGCCGCCCACCGAAGTTCGCGCGTATTTTTCGGAAGATGAGGAAGTCGAACAACTTGTATTGCAGCTTCATTGCGAGCGATGCGTTCCTGCCTCGATCCCAACCGATACCGTTGTACTCGTAGGCGAGATCGAGCGCTTTCTTGAAGAGCTTCTCGACTCCAGGCCCTTTCTCTTTGATCCCCTTCTCGATATTCTTCCGGAAATTCTTGGCCAGAGCGGGGACACTGAGCAAGAAGGTTGGCCGCGTCTCACGTATGTTGACCGGGACATTCTTCAGCGTCTCTAGCATCGTTTTGCCAGGTTTCACCGAAGCCATGCTCGCGCCGTTCTTCATCAATGTGTAGATACCTGCTGTATGGGCAAAGGCATGATCCCACGGAAGAAGGAGCAATGAGGTATACCACTCGGGTATGGGGAGTGTGGCAGAGGCCTGCTCCACATTCGCAGTGTAGTTACGGTGCGTGAGCACGATTCCTTTTGGGTCAGCGGTGGTCCCTGACGTGTAACAGATGTTCGCCGCATCGCTCTCGACTACTGATTTCCAGCGTTTTTCGAAGTCGCCGCGGTATCGCTCGAGGTACTGTTTCCCGCGTTCCAGTACTTCGCCGAAGGGAAGCTCGTCTTCGTCCCGCTTGACTTCACCATCCAGCACGATGATCTTCTGCAACTCAGGCAAGTCACGTTTAATCTGACGGATCTTGTGAACGTGGGCACCCGAGACGATCACCATTCTGCAGCCGGAGTGAGCAAGACGGAAACGCAGGTCGGAGAGTTCCTCAATCTTCACCGAGAGCGGCACATTGATGGCACCTGCATAGAGTATTCCGAGTTCCGAGATCACCCAGTCGTTGCGTCCCTCCGAGATGAGTGCAAGGCGATCACCTTTCTCTATGCCAAGATCGATCAGTCCTGCCGCGCACTTGTGGACGCTCCGCCGCATCTCGGCGTACGTTGTGCCTGTGTAGCTCTCCCCTCTTTTTTCCCACATCATGACATTGGAGGAATAGCGTGCAACACTTTCTTCAAACATTTTCGG
>JACVXU010000141.1 GCA_015661185.1 Bacteroidota bacterium | reverse complement strand
CGACGTTGAAGGAGCCTACCATCGAGTACTTCGGAATGTTCTGGCCATACACCTGTTTGTTGTAGTTGACGCTGAGGGTTGGGGTCAGTGTGTGGCGGATGGATGTGACTCCAAGCAGCTGGGGCTGAACAATTCCGAAGAGTCGTGTACTCGTGGCGACTCCGGTGCTGAGACTCCCGACCACGTGCTGAGACTCCCGACCACCGTTTGCCTTCCTTTGAACAGAGAACCAAAGTCATCGGATTCGATGGAGAACGTGCTGTCGGAAGGGTTTCGTGTCGGAGTTTCAGATTGCTGGTATGTGCGAGAATCGCTGAAAGAAAGTGACGGAGATACGGTGAAATCACCCAGTTTCGGAGAAATGGAAACGGACGTGTTCTGGTTCAGGGATTGAGTATTCGTCCGCCTGAATTCGGTGACGGTGCCCAACAACTGAGGGTTCACCGGGTCTATTTTCACCAGAGGTACCGCGGTCGATACTTTTTCACGAGAATTTGAGAAATTGGCTCCGTAGTTGAGGCCGATCATTTCGAAAAAGCCCAGACTGGATTCAGATTCCGACGTCAACCCGCGCGATTTGGTTTTCTTCCTGAACGGATAGATCTGGTTTTGACTGAAGGAAAGGCTCGGGAGAACTTCACGGACATCGCCGCTGACCAGGCTTTGGTCACGCGAGAGGTTGACGGACAGGGAACGGTTCGAGTTGTCCCACGACTTGAACAATGTCGCGTTCGAGATGAGATTCTGCCGGAGGATGTCGTTCAGGTTTGTGCTATAATTTCGAAAATAGCTTCCCGATGCGAACGTAAAGTTGACATCGACCCGGGCTGAAGGGTCGATCGTCTGGTGATGGGTGACTGCAATATTGTAATCCCGCTGTTCTGACCGCCGCGGGTCGTTTGGCTCACCCTCGTATGTGCTGGAAACGTTCGCGTTGATCGAGCCGTCGAAAATGTAGCGGAGGTTGTACCGCAACAGGGAATGGTTCAGCCAGCCGCCGCGTGTGTACCAGTCGAACGTCGTTGAAAAATCCATGTAATCGTTGATGGACCAGTAGTAGCCGAAATGGCTGAAGAAGTGACCGCGCCGGGTATCGTCACCGTAGGCAGGGGGTATGATGCCAGAGGTTCGTCCGCCCTTGCTCGGGAACACGCCGAACGGCAGCGCCAGCAGCGGAACGTCTGCGATGTAGAAATAGACGGGTTCGGCGATGACTTTGTCACGGACAATCACCTTCATCCTGGGGCTTGCAAAATAGAAGTGCGGATGGTTGGCATCGCACGTCGTGTAGCGTCCTTCGGAGACAAAGAGCTCGTCGACGTCTATTTTCTTGATTTCATCACCGCGGTAAAATCCCTGCTCGATTTCTGTTCGGCCAACGGTGATCTTGCCTTTTTTCGTTTGAAAATTGTAGGCCACTTTTGTTCCGCGGTACTCTTCTCCGCCGTCGATCATAACCGGATTGCCGAGTGTCGTGTCGCGGTCTTTGATCGAAGTGTCCCTGACACCTGTCGCAACCAGTGTTGCATCGTCCCAATTCACGCTAACTCGTTCTGCCTTCAAACCCATCGCCTGGTACTGAATGTCCGAGCTGCGGTAGAGATCCATGAAACGAGTGCGCATGGAATAGATGATGGAATCTTTCGCACTATATGTCACAAGCGTGTCGATCCCCGAGACAGACACGGGAGCCGTCGTGTCGGGAACAGACCCGAGCGTGTCTGATGGGGAGCGAGTGGGAAACTGGGCGATGGCTTGCGTAAGAAGCAGGGGGAACGCGGCGAATAGAGAAAACCGGGTCATTCAGTAACTATCTCACAACACCAATCCGGCTGCCCCGAGAATGCCGGCATTGTTGCCGAGCTGCGCCTGGAGCACCTTGATATCGCGCCGAAGGGGTGTGAGCACACGCGATCTGACAGATTCCTGGATTGCCTGCAGGACAAAGCCGCCCGCCGCGGAGATGCCTCCGCCAATAATGCTGACCCGTAAGTCCATCGTGTTCATAACGCCTGCAATCGCAACTCCGAGAAGCGTTGCCGCCTCGGCCAACATTTCACGGGCGAGCCGGTCACCCTGCTGCGCCGCTTGTGCGATGTACATCGGTTCAAGTTTGGTAAAATCTCCGCCCACAAGTTGCGCTATTATGGATTCCGGCTGGTCTTTCAATCGTTCGGCCGTTCGCTGGGACAAATACCGCTGACCGACATATGCTTCTACGCAGCCCTTATTGCCGCAGTTGCACTCTGGACCCTCGTAATTAATCGAAATATGGCCGATTTCACCGGCCCCACCGGTATGACCTCTGAATATCTTGTGGTCGAGGATGATCCCCCCGCCCACGCCGGTTCCCCAAATGACGAACAGGAAGTCCGGAAATTTCCTGCCTGCCCCGAACTTCGATTCAGCGATAGCTGCGGCGTTGGCGTCGTTTTCAACTTTTATCTGAAATCGACGAAAAATTTTCTTGACCTCGCGGGCGAGCGGGACTTCATTCCACCGTTTCATATTGGGCGGCGACTTCACAACGCCCTCATCGTCCACGACGCCGGGAGCACCGATGCCGATACCGGCGGGCTTTTTTCCGTCAGCGTGCACCATCGCATCGCGCACAGAAAGTTCAATTTGCTGGATGACCGCAGAGGGGCCGAGGTGGCCGTTGGTGGGCAGTTTGTTCTGGTAGAGGATCTTACCGGAGCTTGAGACGATGCCGGTTTTCACCGTGGTCGCACCGAGGTCGACGCCGATGGCGAACTTGGATTTCATACGAAGGGAAATTAGGAAAAAAAGAGGAGAAGTTCAGGCGGAAAAGAAAGGCAAGTCAGTCTGAGCACAGCGAGCTCATTGAGCGAGCGAAGTCCCCGCCTGCCTCCGCGTTGGCTTGCGCAAGGGCGGGCAGGGAAGACTGCACGCGGCCGGGAGCACACTTCGACTTCGCCCAAAGTGTGATCGCAGAAGCTGCGCTCAGTGTGACTTGTAGTTTTAATGGTTTTCGGTGAGCAAAGCTCCTTCGACAAGCAATTTTTTCAACACAGCTTTATCACTATCATTTAACGGCCGCAACGGGCTTCGCACAAATCCGCCTTCATAGCCCATGAGAGTGCACGCATACTTGAGCCCAGCGACGCCGTACGTCGCAGTCACTGCCGAATTGACCGGTACAATTCGATTGTGGAGTTCCTCGGCTTCCTTCATGTTGCCTGATTCAAACGATGTTTGAATCTCTGCGCATTGATTGGGCAGGCAATTCGAAAGGGCAAGAATTCCGCAGCGGACTCTCAGCTTGAGAGCAGGAAACAATGCTGAAGCCGTTCCGACCACAAGGTTGAATCCTCCGTCAACGGCATTCCTGAATGCAGCCAGCTGCTCTATGTTGCCGGTGCTGTCCTTCATCCCGATGATGTTCGGATAAGTGCTCAGTGTTTTCACGACGTTGACAGCGACGTTGACATGTGTGAACTTCGGGACATTGTAAATCAGAATCGGAATGTCTGAATGGTCCGCAACTTCTTTGAAATACGCTATCAGGGCCTCGTCGCCCATTTGGTCGATGTAGTAAAACGGCGTCAGGATCAAAGCAGCCTGGGCGCCGAGCTTTGCTGCCTGGTTCGCCAGGCGAATGGTTTCGCGAGCTGACTCGAGTCCGGTTCCAGCGAGGATTGTTCTGCCTTTCCCGGCGTGCTTCACTGTGAGCTCGATGAGCCTGAGCTTTTCTTCGTACGAAAGGAACGCCGCCTCGCTGTTGGAGCCAAGAACGAGATAGCCGGAGAGCTGGTCCTTGTTCCAATGTTCGATGTTGCGGACGAAGGCGTCGTAGTTCACATCGCCGTTTTCTTTGAACGGAGTGATCATGGGTGGGAGGATGCCGTGGAGGTTCAACATTTTAGGGTTCAAATTAAGGATTTTATAGCTGGCCCACCAGTAATGTCGATACTACCAGTAGGCTGGGGGATCATAACACTGCTTTGAAAGATTCCCAGCGCTTCTTCAAATCCTCCATCAAGGAAATGAATCGAGCCTCGTGCCTTAAGTTGTTAAGGTGTCGGTCTTTTTCGAATTTTGGGTAGCACGGGAAACCGCTGTCTGCAGCTTTCTGAAGCCACTTGACTGCGTTCTCATTTTCCTTCATCAACGCATAAGCCGACCCGATGTTGTATGCGGCATGATGGAAATGCCCCAGGTAGGTCTTTTCCTTTTGTTCAGCCAGGCGGATCTTCTGCATCGCCTCCTGGTGTTTTCCGTCGAGCGCGAGTAACAGCGCCTGTGTACTGAGAAGAAAAGGATCATCGGGAATATCTTTTTCAGTCTCGAGGAGAACTTCCTCCGCTTCGTCGTTTCTTCCCAGATACATGAGAGTGATCGCAATCTGCATTGGGACAACCTGAGGGTTAAAACCTGCTGGCACCTTTCGCAACTCCGTCAGAGCTTCCTCGTTCCGTCCTAAATAAAGGAGCGCCGTACCCACGCGGCTTTGCGGAAACGCAGAGTTTGGGTTGATTTGAAGCGCTTTTCTACATTCCTTCAAGCCCTCCTCAAGCAGGCCGATATGGTAACACACGAAACCCAACCATGCGTGTGCTTCATCGTAGCTGGGTTTGAGTTCAATGGCACGTTTGTACGCAGCGATGGCTTTGTCGTGAGGAAATCGGTTTGTCGGGGTCCACAGCAGATTCCCCTTTGCAACATGAGCCTCCGCGAGGTTGGGGTCGATCGAAAGCGCTTTTTCAACAGCGACATATGCCTTTTGGTCCCAATCTTTTTTCAACGGTTCATCGTAAAAAGCCTTCTGCGCATAGGTTGACCCCAGCATGGCAAATGCGGCGGCAAAATTCGGATCAGTAATCGTTGCACGTTCAAGGAGGGGAATGGCACGGTCTGTGCCTTCGAAGCTTCTTTGATTAGAGTAGTAGCAGCCACGCAAATACAGATCATAAGCCTCGAGGTTTTGCGTCGGACGAAGGGTAAGCCTTTGCTGTTCTTTTGTGCTGAGCTTGATTTGGAGTGCAGAAACGATCTTTTGCGAGATATCGTCCTGCACGGTAAAAACATCCCGTGTAGTTCGGTCGAATCGGTCCGCCCACAGTTGCACGCCGGTTTCTGCGTCGGTAAGCTGAGCTGAAACACGCAGTGCATTTCCCATCCTTTGAACCCCTCCTTCGACAACATACCGCACGCGCAATTGTTCTGCAACGTTGGCTGGTCCGACAGATTGTCCTTTGTATCGGGAAACGGCAGCAGGGCTCATGACAACGAGGTCAGCTATTTTTGCAAGGTCGGTTATGATTGCTTCCGTCATCCCGTCGCAGAAGTACTCCTGCTCTTTGTCCGAACTGATGTTTTTGAACGGCAGGACGGCGATGGAGTTTTGCCAGTTTGTCGATGTGCTCGCCTTATTCTCATCGACAGCCGCTCCGGCAGGTAATTCAATTTTCTTTAGCAATTCTTTAAACCTCGGGTCTGCGCGCAGGCTGTTGAATCTCGGATCGTAGTTGAGGCGTAACAGGGATTCGCTACGCTCCTCATAGGCCTTCTCGAGCCAGGCGAACGCCTGATCCTTTTCGCCAATCCCTGCGTAGATAGCCGCAAAGTAAAATGCCGCTACATAACGCTGCTTTGCTAACTCGTGCAATTCCGCGAGCACCTTTTGCGCTTCGTTTCTTCGGCCAGACACCGCATAGGCATGCCCGAGCGCTGCAATTGCTAAGGGGCCGCCGCCCGACAACGTAACGGCCTTCTGAAACGCGGCGATGGCTTCCTCATGCCTTTCTTTTTGCTGGTAGGCGAGACCGAGCCGGTAATGCGCGATAGCAAAATTCGGATCCATCTCGAGTGTCTTCTTCAATTGTTCGATGCTCAGGTCATACTGACGCGCGAAATAGAGCACCCATCCCACAGTGGAATTAATCGCAAGCGAGAGCGGATCCAGCTCTCGCGCCCGTTTAACCTCTGCCAGCGCTTCGTCTAGCCGTCCCATCCCCACTATAGAGATGGCATAATGAAGGTGAGTGTACGCGGAGTTGGGGTTGAGCTCGATGGCTCGCTTGAATTCTCGCTCGGCGCCTACAAAGTCGCGGTCGTAATAACGCTTAACGACTGCCAACGAAGTGTGGCCTTCTGCAAGCGTCTCATCAATTTCCACCGCCTTCAGGGCGGCTGCCTTGGCCTTCGGGAATGATTCCTTCGGAGGTGTCCCTCCTAATGTAGCTTCTTGGAGCCCGAGGAAAATATAGGAATCAGCCAGTCCGGCGTTAACCAGCGCTAAGTTTGGGTCTTTTTCGATTGCTTGGTCAAAGTACTCAATAGCTTTCCTCATACCCTCTTCGGTCCGCTTGTTCCAGTAGAAACGTCCTTTCAAATAGAGTTCGTATACTTCTTTATTGATAGCAGGCGCGCTGGTAAGACGAGTTTCTTCCTGTGGGGTTATCTTGGCGCGGATTTCTTTAACTATTGCCAAAGCAACCTCGCTCTGCAATGAGAGAACGTCTGTCAAATTGCGTTCGTAACTTTCGGCCCAGAGATGCCGATCTGTGGGCGCGTGAAGAAGCTGCGCGGTAATCCGTACGCGATCACCGGACCTCTGCACGGAACCTTCCACGATAGCGTCAACATTGAGCTCTTTGGCAATCTCCGGAATGGTTTTCTTCCTTGTTTTGTACAGCATCACCGAAGTCCGGGAAATAACTCGCAGGGCGCTAATCTTCGCAAGGTCGGTAATCAGCGCCTCCGTCATTCCGTCGGCAAAATATTCCTGCTCAGGGTCGCGGGAAAGATTGTCGAGCGGCAGAACAGCGATAGAACTAATGACTTCACTGTGACTTGTGAGCCGAGGTAAGAATATGAAGAGTAGAATAGCGACGACCAGTGCTGCTCCTCCGATGACATACCAATTCCGCCATCGAAACCCTGCTTTCATTGAAACTTTCACTTTCGGCAATTCCCCCGTTTTGGCCCGACGCAAATCGGCGATCAGCTCATCTGCATGCTGGTAACGATTGGCCAGATTCTTCTCGAGACATTTCCTGACAATTGTTTCTAGATTCGCTGGCACATCGCTGCGGACCAAGCTAAAAGGCTTTGGCTCTTCGTTGAGAATGGAATAAACTATTGCCTCGCTGTATGGACTTTCAAACGGCAAACGGCCGGAAATCATTTCGTAGAGCACAACTCCAAGCGACCAGATGTCCGTGCGATGATCTACCTTCTCTCCACGCGCTTGTTCCGGCGACATGTAAGGAACAGTTCCAACCGTTGCACCCGACTTCGTCAGCATCGTCGCGCCCGTTGTCTTCGCCAGACCAAAATCCATAATCTTCACCTGACCTTCAGGTGTCACCATGATATTGCTGCTCTTGATGTCACGATGCGTGATGCCTTTCTTGTGAGCAGCCTGCAACCCTTCGGCGGTTTGGATGGCGAAGGTAATACAATCGTCAATTGACAATTGTCGATTGACGATTTTCTGGTGCAGAGTTTCACCTTCATAGTGCGCCATCGCGATAAATAATTGCCCGTCGCGTGTTTCATCAACCTCGTGAATCGTACAGATGTTGGGATGGTCAAGCGCGGATGCGGCTTTTGCTTCCTGGACAAAGCGCTGCTTGGCGTCAGGGTCACGTGTGAACTCCGGCGGCAGGAACTTCAAGGCAATGAGGCGGTCCAGTTTCAGGTCTTGGGCTTTATAGACCACGCCCATTCCACCTTCGCCCAATTTCTCTAAGATACGATAATGAGATACTGTTGTGCCAATCATGGACCTAATGCGTTCAGGTCCCGACTATAAACAGTCGGGATTCTCAAAATTTCAGCCGCTCGCTGGAAAACGCTTGCGGGAAAATTTGCCAGCCCGCCGGCGGTCTGGCGGGGAATTTGGCCGATCATTTCTCCAATCCCATTTTCTTTAGCAGCACAGCATATCGGGGATCAGAATGGATTGGGTCGTATCTCACATCCGTCTTGAGTGCGTCCAGGAACGGGTCGTGTGCTTCGTAAGCTCGATCCAACCATTTGAACGCCAGATTCTTCTCTCCCAGAGAGATGTAGACCATCGCGATACCTGTTGGGGCGATATATCTTTTCGTGGATTCGTTTATTATGTCGCGGAGAATGTTCTTAGCTTCCTGCTGCCTCCCCATGCGAGCATATAAGATGGCAAGTCCAAAGAGCGGTTGTTTTGGCATTAGCTTCTGTACCTTCATGTATTCATCCAGAGCTTCTTTGAGCATTCCCTTCTCCCGATAAGCAAGACTCACCCAGGAATCAGAGTAGAAGAAATTTGGATCAAGCTCAACGGTTCGCTTATGCTGTTCGATCACTTCGTCATATTGACGTGCGTCATAGAGAACTTTTCCCTTAGTCCAACTGGCAGATGGGTTGAGAGGGTCGAGAGCAATTGCTCGATCGGCCTGAGCGATAGCTTCGGCGCTCCCCATTCGAGCTCCAAGATACGCGGCAGAAAGCTGGAGAAGATCTACAGAATTTGGATTGAACTCCATCGCCCTGCGGAATTCTCGTTGTGACGAGAGCTGATCTCTCTCGTACGCTCCCAGGATGTAGGCGAGCGCTGCCCGAGCCTCGGCAATTGTGCTATCGAGTTCAAGTGCCTTGAGAGCGGAGGATTTTGCTTTGGGATAAGCATCTTTCGGCGGTAGATAGGCGTCCGCCAGGTATACGTAAGCATTGGCGATTCCAGCGTAGGGAAGAGCATATGACCGATCTTTTTCAATGGATTTCTGGAAATACTCCAGGGCGCGGTTCAGGCTTGCTTCGTCGGATTTATGAAGAAAGAAAGTGCCGCGTAAATACAGATCGTATAGCTTGACCTTGAGTGCCTGCACAATTGCGTTTGAAACATCATCCTGCACCGTAAAAATGTCCTTCAATTGTCGGTCGTAATCCTTCGCCCAGAGATGAAAACCGTCGTCCGCTTTGATCAACTGTGCAGTTACGCGTATCTTGTTGCCGGCTTTTCGTACGCTTCCTTCCAGAACGTGTGCAACACCCAGCTGCTGAGCAATCTGTTGAACTGTCTTGTCGGAGTTCTTGAATTGCATCACCGAGGTTCGAGCAATGACTTTTACGTTCGGCAGGTTGGTGAGGTTCGTGATGAGCTGCTCGGTCATTCCATCGCAGAAATACTCTTGCTCTTTATCGGCGCTGATGTTTTTGAACGGTAGAACGGCGATGGAGTTTTGCCACGTGAGGGATAAATCCGTTTTTGTGCTCTCGATAATACCCTCATCCAAAGTTTTGAAACGAGGAAGGAAAACGATGAGCAGGACAGCAACGACCAGTGCAGCCCCTCCGATGAGATACCAATTTCGCCATTGGAACTTTGTTGGCTTTGGAACTTTTTCTCGTGGGGTTTCTTTTCCAAGCTCGGCTTTTTCTCGGCGCAAATCGACGATCAACTCTTCCACGCGTTGGTAGCGCTCGGCAGGATTTTTCTGAAGGCATCTCTTCACAATACTCTCCAGTTCTGTTGGAACATCGCTGCGGACCAGGGAAAAAGGCTTTGGCTCTTCGTTGAGAATGGAGTAAACAATTGCTTCGCTATACGGACTTTGGAACGGCAACCGTCCTGCAATCATCTCGTACATCACAACACCCAGCGACCAGATGTCCGTTCGATGATCTACCTTCTCTCCACGCGCTTGCTCTGGGGACATGTACGGCACTGTCCCTACCGTTGCACCCGACTTCGTCAGCATGGTTGCGCCGGTCGTCTTCGCCAGACCAAAATCCATAATCTTCACCTGACCTTCAGGTGTCACCATGACATTGCTGCTCTTGATGTCACGATGCGTTATGCCTTTCTTGTGAGCAGCCTGTAAGCCTTCCGCGGCTTGAATCGCTGTCTCTATGGCTTCGTCAATCTTGAGCGGTTCTTGCTTGATTTTCTCAGACAGCGGCGCGCCCTCATAGAAAGCCATAGCAAGAAACATCTGCCCGTCAGGCGTCTCGTCGATTTCGTACACTGTGCAGATGTTGGGATGATCAAGAGAAGATGCCGCTTTCGCTTCATGGATGAAGCGCTGCTTCTCGGCCTCGGTCGGAGTGATGTTTGGGGGGAGGAACTTCAGCGCGACAAGGCGGTCGAGTTTGAGGTCCTGGGCTTTGTAGACAACGCCCATGCCGCCTTCACCTAATTTCTCGAGAATCTTATAATGAGAAATAGATTGGCCGATCATTTTGCAGCGACTCCTCTTAGTTTCGCAAGGCGTGATTTCGTGTCAACCAGCTCCGGCAAATCCTTGTCGGCATCTCTCCAGAGTGTCAACAGTCTTTGATAATACTCCGCAGCAAGTTTCTTGTCACCTTTTTTCTCGTAGAGTGTTCCCATGAGATATAGCGCTCTCGGGTAAACCGCTGCGCGAGAATCACCCGAGAGGAAAAAGTAATAATTGCCGTTGCTGTAGTCCTTCTCAATCTTCCTCAGCTCCTCGATTGCCTTCTCGAATTGTCCAGTTTCCGCGTAGCATTGGGCAAGTCGATAACTTAAAAGTTCTAACCCGAAACTCACCTTCATGGGTATAGCCAGAAAATCCGGTATGGCTGCGTAGAATTCGCCTTTGGCCTGGTGCATTGAGCCATTCACCATTGCTTGATAAAAAGGAAATATCACCGAGACCTGCTTCCCAGCGCTCAAGGCTTTCTCGTAGTCGCCCGCAGCAACATAGAAGTTGAAAAGAGCACCGTTAACGTTAAAAAAAATACCTCCTGCTGTCTGTATTGTGAGCGCCTTGTCAACTGCTTGCTTCGCGTTCTCTTTATCGCCTGTCAAAAGCAAGAGCCAGATGGCTTTGGTTGCATAGGTCAATCCCAATCTCGGTTTATTTCTCTCTTTGAGGTCAAGCTCGATACACTTATTATAGTACTTGAAAGCCTCGCGATATTTTCCCCGATAGATATTCAGCGAGGCAAGGTTCAGATACCCTTGGCGCTGGTCTTCCACCGGCCGAGACTCACGAATCAATTTGTTGAATTCTGTTTCAGCACGCTGGAAATCTCCAAGTAAGACAAGGGTTCGTCCAATTCCCGTGACCGGCATGCCGCTTGCGGGGAACAGCTCGAGCGCTCGCCGGTACACCGCCAGCGCGCTGTCAAACTTGGCCTGATTCACGTACGCATCAGCTAATAAGCTGTACGATTCTTCGTTCGGAACTCTTGCAACGTATTGTTTGGTGACTTCTGATTTCTTTTCAAACTCTTTATCAAAAGTCAACGACGCGGTCAAATGCTGATAGGCGCGCTCGAAGGTTGGATCCCTCGCAAGCACCTTCTCAAGATGCTCGATAGCCGTCGGATAGTCGGCCAGATGAAACGAGAGATCACCGATGAAATACAAAGCTTCTTTTTCTTCAGGATACAGACGTAAGAGTTCCTTGTAAATTGATAATCCCTGCTGCAGATCATTTCGGATGAACGCGTCCTGACCGCGAATGTAATGGCGCTCCTTCTCTGGGACTTTGTCGATGTACAGCATTGCTTTCCGGATCGCTTCATCAGCGCCAGACGATTCAAACCATACTAAGGCATATGCCAGCCGCCAGTAAGCGAGAGTAAACATACTATCGAGAGATACAGCTTTCCTGAACTCATCCGCCGCTTCTGCTAACTTCATCTTGTTAATCAGCTGCTCTCCTTCAAAGTAGTGCTTGTAGGCTTGAAGGTTCGTCGTCGTGACCTCGGCGACTTTCTGTTTGCTGGCCTGTACTTCGGATACTTTTTCTCTTAATCCAACTCGCGCCCTCTCCGAGATTCGATCAATAATTGCGGGAATTGTTGCTTTGCCTTCGCCTTTGTCATTCGCTGTAAAGAGATATTCATTCTTGTCAGGATCCAAGATCTTCAGATCCACGGTGTAGAGTTGGTCGAATTTTCGTATGGATGCTATGACGAATGCACGAACGTTGGCACGACGGCAAAGCTCTCGGCCAAGTGCCTCGTCGATCCGATCAACATTGTCGCGACCCATCTGTTTAAGAATGTCAAACATCCGCGACCGTGTGAGCACCGCGAGACGACGGGATTGCTCCAACGAGGTGATAAGCATCCCTGAAAGCCCATCCAATTCCGGCTCATTCGTCTGGTTCAGGAAGTCCGCAACAGCAACGGGGATGCGCTCGCCGTTTTCGGATGGACGAAAGAGAAGAAAATATCCAGTCACAATCATTGCAACAAACAAAACGGAGGCTGCTGCGACAGCCACCCAACGTTTTTTGACAGAACCGAGAGCTGCAGGAACAGGCGCAGTTGGGACTTGCTGATGCGCTTCAGTTGCTGGCATTTCTGGAATGTGCGCCCGCGAAACTCTGGATGTTTCTTTCTTCAATCTCCGCAAGTCAACAATCAATTCGTCTGCATGCTGGTAGCGATTGGAAGGATTCTTCTGAAGACACTTCTTGACAATGTTCTCCACTTCTGACGGCACATCGCTGCGCACTAAGCTAAAAGGCTTCGGCTCTTCGTTGAGAATTGAATAGACGATTGCCTCGCTGTACGGGCTTTGGAATGGTAATCGACCAGAAATCAACTCATATAGCACAACCCCCAGCGACCAGATGTCCGTACGATGATCAACCTTCTCTCCACGCGCTTGCTCTGGCGACATGTACGGCACTG
>JACVXU010000140.1 GCA_015661185.1 Bacteroidota bacterium | reverse complement strand
TCACGAAAACTTTGCCGTCCGCGGCGGCATCGACCAAATTGATTTCGGCCGAAAGATCAATGCCAAACCAAGTATCGGATTTTCTTTGCTCACGACAGTTGGCTCGTTGAAACCGACAATCAATTATGGGTTTATCAGTGAGCCTTATGGATCCGGCGGGATCCACATGCTATCTCTGACTGTGAGTTTCGAATGACGAAAAAGAGCTGCCTCATAGTTTATATCGCACTTCTCCCCTGCTCGCTGCTTGCCCAGGGTTCTTCCTCGGGATCTTCGCAACTCAAAATTCCGCTGAATGCCCGATCAGCGGCACTTGGTGAAGCAACGGTTTCCGATGCAGGCCGGTTGTCTTCGTGGCTCCTCAATCCCGCCAATCTCTACAGCCAAGGACCTCTCGGCGTCGCTCTGGCACATGCACAGTGGATCCAAGATGTGCAAAGCGAGTTTCTCGCAACACAAATCCCGATATCGCTCGGAACTATCGGTTTTGCAGTCTCAACGATCAGTGTCCCCGGCATCGAGGTTCGAGATGCCCCGGGACCTGCGATCGGCACGTTCAGCGCAAGGTTTGCGGCCCTCCAAGTTGGGTTTGCAGGCAGCCTAATCGAAAATGTTTCCTTCGGTGTCTCAGCGAAGTATCTGTACCAGAAGCTCTATTCCGACGATGCCACTGGCTTCGGCGTCGACATTGGACTTCTCTATACTACTCCAATCAAGGGGCTCCAGGCGGGCGTAGCGGTGACCAATGCAGGGTCACTCGGGCAATTCCGGAATGAACGCTCCGATCTACCGACCTTCGCCAGGGGCGGAGCGACCTATGCTTTTGCTCTTGATGATTTCACAATTTCTACCAGTGCGGCGCTCGCAAACAGCCTCCAGTTCAGCGAACGCCACCTGCAGGGAAGCATTGAAGCAGCTTACAACGATCTTCTCTCTGTCAGACTCGGATATGAGTCAGGCTATGTTTCGCGCGGAGTGACGGCGGGACTCGGCGTGCGGTACGAGTTCCTTCAATTTGATTACGCGTATGTTCCGTTTTCTTTGGGCTTGGGGGACGGACATCTCTTTTCACTCGGATTCCAATTCTAATCGCCATGGCCATTCAAGTAGTTCCATACACTGACGATTTGAAGGAACGATGGGATACGTTCGTACTGAATTCAAACAACGGCACGATGTTCCATCTTCAGAAATTCTTCGACTATCACCCCAAAGGAAGATTCAAGTGGAACCATCTTGTCTTTCTTGATAAGAAAGAAATCATCGCCGTCCTGCCAGGAGCTGCGATGGGGTCAACGTTCGAGTCTCCGATCGGCGCATCGTATGGCTCGGTCGTGACCAACGTGATTGGTTTCGCCACAGCACTTGAACTGGTTGACGCATTTTCCGAATATTGTCGCGATCACTCCATCGAGCGGGCTTTGCTCACTCCTCCTCCCTTTATTTACCAAAAGGTCATTTCGCAGAATTTGGATTTTGCGCTCGCCTATCGCGGGTTTTCATACGACAAGCATTACATCTCGCACTCGATACCGCTCGCTACCAAGGGAGACTTCCTTGCGTCGTTCCAGAGCACTGCCCGCCGATACATACACAAAAACCTGCGGGAGAAAACGCTCACGGTCGAGATGAACGACGATTACGAAGCGTTCTATCCTATCCTGATAAAAAACAAGGCCCGACACGGCGTCAAGCCGACGCACACTCTCGACGAGCTCCTGCAGTTGAAGAAACTCCTCCCTGAGAATCTCCAGTTATTTCTTGTCTACAAAGGGAGCAAGCCGATAGCGGGTTCACTGATGTTTGCTTGCAATCAACAGGTCGCCCTCTGCTTCTACAATATGCTGCTCTACGAATACGAGCAGTACAACCCAATCCACATTGTCATGCACGAGGTGGCGAAATGGGCCATCGAGCGCGGGTTCTCGTGGATTGACATAGGAGTTTCGCAGGACACCAAAGCCGAAAACCCGATGACCCCGTCGATGAACCTCATCCTTTTCAAAGAGAGGTTCAATTCCCACGGGATCCTTCGCAGTACATTCTATAAACGATTCATCTGACCCATGAAGGTCCTCCACGTCGCCCCCTTGAATGTTGCCGGCGTGCCTTACAACATGGTGGACATGCAGCGCCGGTTCGGGGCTGATGCCAGACTCGTAACGCTCCACAAAAATATCCTTACATTCCCAGAGGATATTTCCCTCAATCTCCCGCTTCCCCGCAATCCTCTCGCGAACTTGTGGCGAGCCACAAAGAGAGCGACAATTCAGCAATCCGGCAGAGACGACTCCAGTTCTCACTCGCTCCCTCTGCTGCACGGTCCCAAAAACATCTTCGAGGCGACCTACTTCTGGTTCGATGACTTGAGGCGCCAACGAACGGTGCAGGAGGCGATCGCAGAATACAGTCTCGACGAATATGAGATCATACACTATGACGGTGGTCTTGACTTCTTCCGAGATGCGCGCGTTGCGAAACGATGGAAACAAGAGGGGAAGAAAATAGTCTGTCATTATATGGGAAGCGACCTGCGTGTTCGTGGAATTGATCCGGTGATGAACGGATTAAGCGACTTGAATCTGACAAACGAAAGCGACCACCTCCTCCGTCATCCGGACATTCATTACGTGTACATTCCCTTCGACGTTTCACCCTATTCCGTCAGATTGCAAGAAAACGAGCGCATCCGCATCGTCCACTCCCCCACAAACAGGTCGATGAAAGGTACTGAACTCATCCTCCCCGTCATTGAGGCGGTCAAGAAAGTGCGGCACATCGACTTCGTGATTATTGAAAACAAGCCACTCGAGGAAGTGATTCGTATCAAAGAGACGTGTGACCTGGCGATTGAACAGGTGGGCAACTTCGGCGGAACAGGATATGGACGCAATTCTCTCGAGACACTTGCGCTCGGTATCCCTACGATAACGGAAATGACACCTGATTATGTTGCCTGGTTGCCAGAGAACCCATTTGTCCTTGCCACACCGAAAACACTTTTCAAACGACTACTGGAACTCATCGACAACCCCTCGCTCCGATCCGAAGCAAGTGCACGCGGACGACAATGGGTCGAGAAGTATCACTCCTACGAAGCCGTCCACAAGAAACTGATGGACCTGTACCGTGAACACGATATTGTCTAAACTCCAGGCATATCCTCGATCGCTATTATATGTCCTCGGTCTCGGACTAGTCCTCCGAACGGCCTTCGTCTCTTTCCATCAACGCCCGCTCATCTCCGATGAGAGAGAATATGACAGGCTTGCATACAATCTCGCGTCACAAGCAGCTTATACATACGATGGTACTCCAACTGCATACCGGCCCATCGGATATCCGGCTTTCGTAAGTGTTTCTTATTTCGTTCTCGGTCATCACCCGGTGGCGATCAAGTTTCTTCAGGCGCTCATCGACGTGGCAACATCCTTTCTCATCTACGTCATTCTCGTTGGATATCCGGATCGAGTACGAGTCCTCGCTGCGGGGCTCTGGGCTTTCAATATCACCGCCATCTTCTACACCAATCTCATGATGTCGGAAACGGTGTTCACATTTCTTCTGACGCTTACTGCGTTTTTGATTACGCGGTATTCGGACAAGCGGACCAGTTCCGCCTACCTCATCGGCATCTGCCTCGGCGTGCTCATGCTGATAAAACCAAGCGCAATCATCTTCCTGCTCGTGCTGCCTTTCTTCTATCGACGATTGAGCCTCACTATCAGAAGTTTGGCCCCCGTGGCCCTGGCATTCGTTCTCGTGCTGGCTCCTTGGTCCTTGCGAAACTATCTGACCTTCGGCAAGCTCTCTCTCGCATCGAATGGGGGGATCAATCTGTTGATCGGCAACAATCCTCAGGCGACCGGCGCATATGGGATCACATTCGACCCGGCAATCCTCCAAGCCGCAAAAAGCGAATTCGAGGCGGATCAAATGGCCTTTCAGAGTGCGTCGCAGTACATTATCCAGAATCCCGGGACATTTGTTGTCAATGCAGCGAAGAAATTGGGCCGCCTCTTTGAGAGTGAAGGCGGCCTACTCGTTTGGACATTCCACGCCAGCCCCGAAGACACTCATACACGATACGCGGAGAAATACGCGTCAATCCCGCTCTCCTTGACACTCTTAACGAATCTTCCTTATTTGTTCATGATGCTATTGGGAGTTTTCGGATTCCTCGCGTCAAAGAAGGATCCGGCTTGGTGGATTTCATCAGCCCTCGCTGGGAGCTGGGTTCTTCTCCATTTGGTTTTCTTTGGAGGAGGGCGGTTTCACTTTCCCCTCATGCCTTTTGTCGCGATCTATGCAGCGCTGTTATTGTCCGATTCCCGGGGCTCATGGAAAAATCTCACGATCTCCCAAAAGCTAACCGGAATCGTCGTCGCGTTGCTGCTTGTGTCACTCTGGACCTACGAAGGAATCTTCGTCTACAATGCCTGAACTCTTCGACGACAAACAAAAGGAACGAGGATACCTTGCGCTGCTACTTGCCGTAGGTCTCATTCGGTTTCTAAATCTTGGATTCCTGGACCTTCAGGCGTGGGACGAAGCACTCTACGCAGTTCGTGCCGAGGGCATTCTGATGTTCGGTGGGATCTTTGACCAAACGCCATTCGCCATCGGCGGCCTTTACTCCTCGTTACATCCCCCCCTCTACGTCTGGCTCACAAGTCTCTCGTTCTTCCTATTTGGTGTAACAGAGTTTGCTGCCCGATTCTTCTCTGCATTCCTCGGGGCCCTGACACTTTTCGTGATCTACCGAATTGGCAAAGAACTCCAGAACATGAAGCTTGGGTTTGTCGCTGCGGCGCTCTACGGGTTAAACCCTTTTGTGACTTTTCAGGCAAGGCAGGGTCAGTTCGACACCTCCCTCGTGTTCTTCCTCGCGATTTCCGTCCTTTTCTACTTAAAGCTGGAATCGCTCGGCAAAACACGATATGCAGCCTATGCCGGGCTGGCTGTCGGTACCGCGTTGATGACAAAGCTGTTCGTAGGCTTTGGCATCCCATTGACGTTCTTCCTTTGGAAGATCTTGACACACGAAGGCGAGCAGAAAGTAACTTGGAGACCATTTCTCCTTTCGCTGGGGGTGACCATCCTTGTCGCAATTCCGTGGCATTTCTATATGACCATTGCGCAGGGGTTTGGTAATCCGCTGTTTTTTCTGGACGCATCCGCTGTGTTTGAACGGTCGCTCTACGGCATCGAGGGAAACATCAAGCCGCTGGAGGCATTGTACTTCGTTAATCAGCTGTTCGTTTTGTTTCCTCTGGGGATCATCTGGTTCGCTTTTGGACTCTATAGAATCTTCAGGGAAAAAGATCGCCGATGGATGCTACTGGCATTGTGGTTCATCGTCTTTTTCGTCGTTTTCACCCTGATGCGAACGAAGCTTTCCGTCTACGTGCTTCCAATGTTGGTTCCTGCTTCTCTTATCGCCGCTCGTGCGATATTGGAATTTGCCTCGGGCGCTTATTCAAACAAGTTAGCGGCTCTGTTTTTGGGCGGAACCGGTGTTTCTTTGCTTTGGGCATCAAACCAGGAATGGCGCAACCTCGCCAAATCCGTTCCGAGCGAGCTTCTCCGGGCTCAGCTTCCCCATTCATCAGCCGTCTTGACATTCCTCCCCTTTCTCATGATGCTGTGTTGCATAGTGTTCTTGGCGTATGCTCTTTACAGGAACCACAAAATCTCCCAGCTTCGCAATTCACTCCCGACGCTGTTGATACTTCCATCATTCCTGTTAAGCTTCTACAATATTGTGGGGTACGATCAATTTCGATTCAAAGATGGGGCGCGTGATCTCGCAAGAGTCGTGGCAGAGCGACAACCTTCTGCAATCATGGTCGCAGGGTTTGATCGAAATCCGCAACTCACGTTCTATCTGGACGGAGCTGACATCGGATGGCGAGATGACATCGAAATCAGACGCGTGAAGCCACCTGCGATTCGTTCACAGTTCCGGGCGTGGCTCTCCGAGCAGACCAGCAATCTCCCTGGCGATGCCCTCGTTATAGCGGAGAAAGACAAGTTTATTCGGTATGAGTGGGTAACCTCCGAGGAGGTCAACCCGCCGGACTACTCGTTGGTGTATGATAGCAGGCGCTATGCCGTTTTTCAACGGCTTCACTCAACCAACGTTGCTCTCAATTCCCGAAGGCTTCCTTGATCCAGGTGAGGTTTTGGGAAGGAATGAAACCGTAGTTGTAGAAATTGAAGCTGTTCACACCCAACTCCTTTGCCGTCGATATCTTGCCGAGAAATTCCTTTTTTCCTCCACTCTCCGGCAACCCAACCTGTAAGCCTAGTGTGATCTTCGCTGCACCAATCGCTGCTTGAAGAGCTTTCAGCGGTTCGCGAAGCGCCACCCCATCTTTCACATATCCGAGCGCGAGGATTCCCCCCGTTGCCTTCGCCGAAGCGGCTGGGTCGACGCTGACGAGTTTTCTTGCAAGCGGATCTACACTTACCATTTGTCTCAGCTCGCTACCTCTCCCTCCTTCCGCGACTTCTTCGACAAACGAGGAGATGACAGATTTCCTCCATTCAAGCATAGGATTGAACACATCTGACGGCAGCTTGTCCAAGCCTGGATATTTTTCTGCAGTCACAGCTGGATCAGCAAACCATGCCTCAAGCTTTTGCTTCGTGAAGCGACGAATCGGCGCGAGATCCAGTCGAGTGGATTGGGCCCTTTTGATACATGAAGGACAGAAACAAAGCCCCAAGAGGAACCTTGCTGCAGAGTTGAGTTCAATTCCCTCGCGTTCGTGGTGGGACCCGTGCGTATAGCCCTGAAATTGCAGCGCCTCCAGTTCAATAGCATCCACGCCGTGTGATGCAATGTCCGAAACAAGAGAGCGAATGTATCGACGAACGTCATCGTTGCTGGGACAAAGATTATGATAGAGCTTGTCACCGAACGCGCTTTCGCTTGCGATGTCAGGGTATGTCATACCCAGAGGAGTATTGTGGCAACACACAACCCAGGCACGCGTCTTGAAGCCGAACTTGTCCGCAGCCTTCTTCGCCTTTTCCAGCCCGTGACCAGCCTTGACCAGCGAATTTATCCTCGGGTGGATCCTGCCGTACATCTTGGGATCAGGCTTGAAGTAGACCGTGCCGTCTTCGAGGAACACCACCTTCCGTTTGGGATTGTGAGGTGCGAGGAATTTCCCGGCGTGATAAGCCGTGGCCAGGCTGATACTCGTAAGACCGTTTTCTGAGAGATTTCTCAGGACCTTTTCGTATCCTTCATCCACGAGATCCCAGAGATAGATCCACATCGATCCGGAGTATTCTGCAGAGCTTCCGATGGAGCGTTCAAATGGATCGAAAAAACCGAGTGGTCGTGTGACAACGGCCGCAAGAGGAGCAAGAGCCAATGAGGTGATGAAGGAGCGTCGATTCATGGCGATTCCGTGTCAAGATTGGTGTGAAGGTTCGAATCCGAGTGACGGCAAATGTAGCGTTAATAGCCCCCTCAGTCAAGTTGCATGCCCGAGTCAGGAATTGATTCTTGACGAGTTGTCACCTCCGGGATTCCCCATAACCACTTAGCCTTACCGGAGTTCCGGAACCACCCACTCATGATGTTCGTGCATTCCTTAGAGCCCCTTTGCTATCAGGGTGGAATGAGATCAAAAACTTCGTGTTGCTTCGTATCTAGCGCAAAGGGATGATCAACTCTGCAAATGGAAGCGCAACGAGATTTGGAAACTTGAGCAATTACGATAAGTTGGGATACAACTGGGCTTGAAGCCTGGAGCAGTTGACACTACCTTGTGAAATGAAAACACTTGACACACTCAGTACATAGACATATATTAACAGCAATTCCTACTACGCGAATCAGAAACTCTTTCCAATGACCTCATAGAGAAGGAGGTGTCCTGCCACAAGACACGGTCTTTTCTACGATCTCTCCCATCAATCGAATTCACTTCTCTTTTTTTCGGACCATGGATTTCTACACACTCACCGTTTTCACTAAACCCTAACTCTCAAGGAGAAAAGTATGGCACGAAGACTTGTTACCATTTTTGCGATGCTTCTCGTTGCCGGCCTTATTTTTTCATTGTCTGCCCAGGTCACGACCGTCACGCTGGAAGGGAAAGTGTACGACAATGAAGGGAAAACGATGCCGGGCGCGAACGTTGTGGTCTTGAACAAAGAAACCGGATCGCGTCGAGGCGCAGCATCGAATGTCAATGGCCTCTACAGGATTTTGGCCATTCCCCCGGGGACCTATACCGTCGAAGTGACATTCATCGGATTCAAACCAATCCGCCAGGAAAATGTCACGGTTCTTACCGGTCAACGTCCTGTTCTGGATTTCACGATGATACCGGAAGCGGTTGAGGTCTCTGGTGTAGAAGTTGTCGGCACACGCAATCAACAGTTTGAGCTGCGGAGGCTCGACGTTTCCACCGCCGTCGTCCGCGCCCAGATTGTCGACCTTCCGCTAAACTCCCGCAGCCTTATGAACCTTGCCTCTGTGGCACCAGGCATTCGTTCGTTCGCTGCTTCTGCCGGTCGTGCACTTCCGGCGTCCGGTTCATTGCCGGAGCTCCGATTCATCAACTTGTTTGCAGATGGCGCAGAGTGGAAGAGCTTGTTTAACGGAAACCTCGTCGGTATCCCTCAGACCGGATCACCGTATCCACAGGATGCCGTTCAGGAGTTTCGCGCCATTCTGAGCCCGTTTGACGCCGAGTACACACGTGGCGGATCATATGTGATCAGCGTTATCACTCGCCGAGGCACCAATGAATTCCACGCC
>JACVXU010000139.1 GCA_015661185.1 Bacteroidota bacterium | reverse complement strand
CGTCAATGCTGCGACGATGGCCAATGCACACTCCTTCATCGAGAAGCTGGAACATGGGTATGGAACAGAAATTGGCGAACGGGGAGTGCAGCTCTCTGGGGGGCAGCGTCAACGAATCGCGATTGCGCGCGCGATCCTCAGGAATCCGAAAATCCTCCTCCTCGACGAGGCCACGTCTGCATTGGACAGCGAATCCGAACTGATGGTGCAGGAGGCTCTCGACCGCCTGATGCAGGGGCGCACGTCGCTCATCATTGCCCACAGGCTTTCCACAATCTATCGATGCGATAAGATATTTGTCCTCGAGCACGGAGAGATTGCCGAGCAGGGAACACACGAAGAGTTGCTGCGAATCGATTCAGGGTTGTACAACCGGTTGTATTCGCTGCAGTTTTCGGATGAGGGGAAAGAACAACGGGATGCGACATAGATGGAGTTCCTGAAGTCTGTAGAAATCGGCTTCCGCCGTTTCCTTCTTAGGGTACTGAGCCTCTTCGTAAGGCGCGGTCGTACGCTGCCCACACACCTGGATTTCTCCTCGAAGAAATACCTCTTTGTGCGCCAGGATCGAATCGGGGATGTGCTCGTCTCGACTCCTCTCATCTATGCACTCAAAGGGAAGTACCCAAACGCAGTTGTCGACTTCGTCCTGAGCTCCAACAATCACTTTGTCCTGAAGAATGAACCGCTCGTCCGGAAACGATGGGTGTACCGAAAAACTCTAGGCAGCGCATGGGCCTTGCTGAAATCGATCCGCCGGGAGAAATACGACTTTGTCATCGACCTGATGGATAACCCGTCTGCGACTTCGACCGTCCTCTGTATGCTGGCGGGAGGAGGCTGGAATGTAGGGCTCTCCAAAGAAAACGCCTACGCGTACGACGTTGTCGTTCCGCTCATTTCCCGAAAAGACAACCACATCATCGATCGGCTGGCAGCACTTCTGAGCGTCTTCGACATTGACCCGGACAATGTGGATCTCAGAGTTCGTTACAGCGTGCTCGAAGAGAGCAGGGAGTTTGCTGCCAGGTACATCGAAAAGCGTCAGATCAAGGAAAAACGTCTTATTGGGATCAACATCTCACCCGGTGAAGGAACTCGCTTCTGGGGCATGGAAAACTATCAGGCCTTGATACGGTGGTTGAGAGCTGAACACAGGGAGGATTCTCTTCTTGTTTTGTACCAACCTTTTGACAGAGCCGTTGCCCAGGCGATCGTTCAACCATTTGAAGACGTCTTGCTCTCTCCTGAGACAAATACGTTTGATCAATTTGCCGCGCTTGTGCAGCGGTTGTGGGTCCTCGTCACGCCCGATACTTCCGCAGTTCATCTCGCGGCAGCGTTTTCGATTCCGTCGGTTGTCCTCTATGTCCAATCGAACAAGGAACTCCGGATCTGGGAACCGTACGGTTCCTTGTCCGAGTCACTTGTGACCGATGTGGATGATCTGCGAACGATTTCCCTCGACCGGGTGGTTCAGGCTTTCCAACGACTGTCGAAGACCCTTGAGTCCACTCCTCGCAAAAACCTTCAAACCGTAGCGCCTTCCGCATGAGAAGACTTGTAGAAATCCTGGAGTTGACGTTTCGCCTCGTTGTAGTGTATCCACTTCTCCGCCTGGTATTTCGGAATCCTCTTTCGAGTGCACCGGTCGACCTGAACAAGGTTGAGAGACTTCTCATTTTCCGGTACGATCGCATTGGTGATATGATCGTCACGACCCCCATCCTCAGGGCCCTGAAAAGCCGCAATCCCCGGCTTCAGCTCGGCGTTGTTGCAAGCAGGTTGAATGCAGAGCTGCTGCAAAACAACCCCTTCGTCGATGACCTCTATGTGCTCCCGTCAAATTGGTTCGATTTGCTGTCACAGGTGGTACAGATACGACGACAACGGTATGACGTGGTCCTGAACTTCATCTTCAACCGGACAACATCTTCCGGCATCCTCGCAAACCTTGTGGCTCCGGGGGGACATAAAGTTGGTCACGGCGCGGATCGGTATGCATTCTATTTCAACAGGCTGCTCAGGCTTCCGCTGTTCGATCAGCATATGGTCGAATCATTGGCATCCTATGTCCAACAGGTGTTCGGGATCGCATTGAACGAGGAAGAACTCCGGTTCGAGATTTTCGTGTCCGATGATTCCAAGCGGAGGGTGGACGAGTTCCTGGAAGCGCAGCGCCTCCACAGATGCTCGTTGCCAAGAGCACATTCGTCCCCCTATGTCCTCTTCAACCTCTCGGTGAGGGATCACGATAGAAGGGTTTCACCTGAACAGGCGGCCACTCTGGCCAGGAATCTCGCGGAGAAAACGGAATTCCGCACGGTATTGCTCATCGAACCCGGTGATCGGGAGATGGAGAAGACAACGGCATCCCGCCGCGAATTCGCAGATTGCCTTGTATATCAAACAGAAGGGGAAAGACCTCTGGCACAAATTGCCTCCCTGGTAGAGGGCGCACTCCTTGTCATCACGCCGGATACGTCGATTGTGCATTTTGCCTCAGCGATGCGAACACCCGTCATCGGTCTCTATACGCAACAACTGCAGGGAACAAAGGAGTGGCTGCCGTTCCGGGTGCCGTATGAAATGCTGATGGCGCCTGTCGGGGAACCATCATCGGCCATCCCACCAGAGACCCTCATTCAAGTATCTGACAAGTTCATTGCTTCGTTGCTTGGGTCAAGTCAGCCGGCGATTTCAAAGGGCTTATGAGAACTCAGCCGCTCACCAAGACCATCACGCACTTCGGTCTTTTTCTTTTCGCCTTTAGCCTCCCGATTTCTCATGTCCCCGCGCAGTTTGCGATTGGCATAGCATTGCTGGGTTGGTTGGGCGAAGGTCTTGTTAACAAAAAGTGGAACATCCGTTGGCATCCGGTCTTGGGAGCCCTTGTCGTGTATTTGAGCTGGAACCTGATCTCTTCCGCACTCTCGGAACGACCTGCCCATTCCCTTGGAGCAGTCATCGACAACGAATGGCCCTTCTTGATCATGGTGATGCTGTACTGGACGGTGGACGACGAAGCACTCCTGCAACGAGTAGTATATGTCTTCCTTCTTGCCTCAACTGCCGCTGTTCTGTATGCGCTCTGGCAGGTTGTCGGGGGCATGGAGTTGTATCGTGGAACGCCTCTCGATCCGATGGGGTGGGGATTCTATCGGGCCGTTGGATTCTACGGTTTCTATCTGACCTTCGCAGCGCTTGCGATGACGGTGTTCTTCTTTGCTTCGAGCTTCTCCGTCGAATTCAGGAAGTGGCCTACCGTGTTGTTGGCCGGTTTGAGCTTTCTTGCTGTGCTCGGTACATTTGCCCGCAGCATGTGGCTTTCCTTCGTAGCGGCGATTCCACTGTTTGCCTTCACGCGTGGACGGAAGGCTGGAATTGTTGTAACGATCGTTCTTCTTGTGGTGATTGTGGGAGGGATACTGTCAGTGCCGGCTCTGCGCTATCGGGCTGAATCCATAGTCGAACCCGGGCAAAATGAGACGCGGCTTAACCTTTGGAAGACGGCGCTGAAGATCGCTGAGCACAACCCGATTCTTGGTGTGGGGGAGGACAACTGGGATCTGGTTTTTGAGCGGTATCGCGTAGAAGGATTCTATGACAGCACAGTGCATCCGCACAATGACTACCTCACGGTCCTCGTTTCTTCCGGTGCACCGGGATTCCTGGCTTTTCTCACGATGTGGGTGCTCTCAATGGTGACGGGACTTAAGGCCGCAAACAAGACTCAACGCCCGATTATTCGCGCCGTAGCGCTGGGTGCTACATTCTCTCTGCTTGGCTTGATGATAGGGGGGATGTTCCAAAACTACTACGGGACGTTCATAAACTGTCTCGGATGGTGGTTCGTCATAGGGTTGTTGCTCGCTGCAGATAAGCTACGTTCTCCTAGAAGCGCGGTCGAAAACACCATCATTGCCACGAAGTCACCAACCTGCCTGCCGACCTGTCCGCCGGAGTAGGCACGCAGGCGGAAGTGTCTCGGCACGCAGGCAGGGACACGAAGAAGATCTTTGACTGTTCTTCACTTTCAAAAACCTTTGTGACTTTGTGTCTTGCCTGCCCGCCCCGAGGAACCAAGTTGGCAGGCGGGGTGGCACCACTTTCCGACTGGACCTCTAGGCAAGAACCTGCATAGTAAGCCGATCCGTTTCAATGTCCCGTTGTGGCCGGCATCTTAATCGTCTCTTGTCTCCAGCCTTTCACCTTGAAGCTTTGTAATCCCCGAACGATTTCGTCTTGTAATGATCCTCACCAATGAAACTTAGTACATTGACGAATTCCTTGGGCTCCATATACCCGGCGATCTTCGTTATTGGCTTGGCACCGGGGTCCAGAAACACAGTTGTCGGATATCCGGTCGCGCCGAGTGCGCTCGCGACGGACGCTTCGTCCATGAGAGTTCCGCCGTACGATGCCCCCTTCTGAGATTCCGCATCCAGTTTCACAGCGATGAAGTTCGAAGCGATGGTCTGTCCAACTTCCCCGTTGGCGTACACTTCCTTGTCCATCTTCTTGCACCATCCACACCAGTCCGTATAGACATCAATCAGAATCTTCTTGTTTTCCTGGCGGGCCAAAGCGACGCCTTCGTCGAAGCGATGCCATGTAATCGCTTTCGCCGCCGAAGGTTCTGATCCTGACGAGCCATCGGACGTGCTTAGTAAGGCGATGAGTACGACGGCCAGGAGTGCTACAACGATGATGATTGATACAGTTCGGGTGGTCATGATCTCTCCCTTGAATGTCTTGGCTCAAATCCGTTTCTGATGGATGTTCTCATTTGCCTCCAGTAATCTAATTATAGAAGGGGAACTATGTCTATTCCACCCAGTCTATGCGATGCGAGAATGCTTCAAAGGATCCTCCAAGGATGGAGGGTCGTTTTCTAGCGATACAGAAGGTATTGTTCGCGCATTGCATCGAATCGACGAATGTCACTCTCCCAGTGGTCTGCGATCTGTCTCGGAGCTGCCCCGTCGAGGATCGCTCTCCGCACTGTTCGAGTCCCTACGAGCTCATCAAGGCGCCGAGGTTTCATGGAAAAATCAGCAGGATAGAGCTCTTGAAGTGAGCAGAGAATGCTGATCCCCGTCCTGACCGGCCGGAACCTTGCGCTTTCCGTTACGGTCAGAAAGATCCCTTCGCAGTGTTCCCCCTCAAATTTGGAATCTGTCGTCGCCACCCGAGTCGATCGGGGAGTGAAGGTTGTGGCTTTGAAATTGACGCCGGGCAGATGAAAGGACCTTAGCTTCGACGCGAGTTCTTTTGCTTTGATCCAGGGAGCTCCAATCTGCTCGAATGGATGCTCCGTTCCCCGTCCTTCAGAGACGTTCGTCCCCTCGATTAAGCAGGTGCCTGGATAGACGAGAGCTGTTTGCAGACTTCGAATGCTTGGCGATGGGTTGACCCAGTGGAGCTTGGTCTGATCGAACAACTGGCCTCTCTTCCAGCCTTTCATTTTCACAACGTGGAGGCGGGCGGTTTTACGTATCCTGAGCCATCCTTCGCCGTTTATCATCAAAGCCAATTCGCCGATGGTGAGACCGTGGACGATAGGAATAGGAAGCCATCCGACAAACGATCTGAGGTTCTCCTCGCGGACGGGGCCCTCCACATGCCGTCCGCCGATCGGATTCGGTCGGTCCAGGACGATGTAGGGGATACCGTTTTCCGCTGCCGCCTCCATCGTGAGCGCTAGGGTTGTAGTGTAAGTGTAGAATCGTGCCCCGACGTCCTGGATGTCGAATACTAGGACATCGATACCCTTGAGCATCTGGCGTGTGGGTTTGATCGTCTTTCCGAAGAGTGAAAAAACCGCTATTCCGGTTTTCGCATCAACCTCGTGACCTATGCTCTTTCTATCCGGGGCCTTTCCGCGGATTCCGTGTTCAGGCCCAAAGAGAGCTTTGATATTGACATCCCCGCGTGCGACCAGCGCGTCCACCAGATGCTTACCATTGCCGAGAAGTGAAGAGTGGTTCGTTATGACGCCGATGCTCTTTTTCGTAATTAGCTCAAGTTGTTCCTTAAGCAATATGTCGGCGCCGAGTTTCATGCTACACGATATCCAACCTCACTTCTTCCTCAGTTCGATGATATATGCTTCACGTGAAGGGATTTCGATCGAAATGCTGCCATCGGTTCCAACTATTCCAAAGTTCGTCTTCCCGTTTTCTTTAATTAGCGAAATCCGCTCTCCGCCTTTGAAGCCGTACTGGCGCACGTCAAGACGGAGCGGCAGTGTTATGGAGGCGATATTTGCCATGGCTATGCCGACATTTCCATCCTTTGCCCGCCAGGCCCCAACAACGATCGGCGGAGTAGTAGCTTCCCACGCTGTTTCCCCCTTGTCTCGTCCAGAATCATCGATGCCATCGTCACTGCTTGGCTTTTTCTTGGTCGTGTCGACGACAGTTTTGCCTTTGCGACCTGCATAGATGGACAGCCGGGAAATCGGGAATGATATCTCCGGGGCCGAAATCTGCGGTGGGCGCATAAAGGTCCCATAGAGCAGGTACTTGGTCCCTTGTTCCCTCACTCGTGCGAGTTTCAGGAGGAACGAGATCTCCTCATTGCGCTGACTGCGTTGCGTGGTGCGGTAGTTGGCTATTGTCGGTTGATTTCCCCACAAGACAGTCCGGGCTTGCTCAAGATAGAACTGCGTGGCGAACTTTCGATCCAGAAGCTTCAGAGGTTCTTTTGGAGCGAATTCATCTGGCCAGAGTTCGTCGTAGGGGGGGATCGTCAGGGAGGAGTAGTTGCCATAGGTCACTCCGAAAGCATGATACACCGCCTGGAAGAAGGGGATAACGTCCCAACCGTTATTCGGGCGTGCATACCGCTCCTTGCTGACCTGCAACGTGAGCATCAGGTCGAGGTACGGGAGCCAGGCCTCTCCAGCTCCTTCGCCCGCCAGCAAAGTGTTTCTGGCCGACCGGGTCCTCTCGCGAATGTCACTTGAGAGGAGTCTGAATCCATTCATCCAAAATGTTCCTCCACCGAGCGGATGGCCGTGGGTCGGATCATAGCACAACAGGCTGCTGCAGGCCTGGTCCATGTAGATGCCGTCGACACCGAGGTCACGGACAGCTTCTGAAGCGATCCCTGCGTAGGTGTTACGCCAGAATGGAGTGGCCATGCACATAGTGGCGCACGCCTGTTGTGTGTACGTGTTGTAGATTTCGGGTCTCACTTTTCCGTCCAGGCCTTTTACCGCAAAACGCTCTGCTCCTTTTTCTGCCCAGCTCTTCGTTGTCATTCCCCACAGACGTTGGTTCATATACACAATAGCTCGTACGTTGTTCTTGTGTGCGGACGACAATGCTGCTTTGAAATGTTCGGTTCCTTCTCTTGGGGGGAGGTACTCCGGGAAACCTGCATCATAGGAGCATCCATGCCACCAATGCCAGAAAACGCTCACCGGGAGTTTCAGTTCTTTCTGAATATCGACTGCCGGTTCGAGTACACCATCCGATTTGCCGCGGTTCCAGACCCAAAGTGATGTCTTCAGGAGCCACTCCGGCACGACGCCTCTATTCAGCCGGCTCCGGACAGCCCAGGGTTGTCGCGTTCCCCACGCACGGTATCGTTCAGCCGCTGTAATCCAATCTCCGCTAAATGTTCCGATCACCACACGGTAGGAGGGAGCATACCTCGTTTGAGGCGTCGACTCGTTTTCCGGATAGTGGATCATTTCGTAGTTGACGCGGTCCGGCGAGTCGCTCCAGAAGGCGAATGCTTTCTTGAAAGCTGCAGTATCATCACATGAGAGGTATAGGCCGGGACCGTTTTCCCGATAGAGCGCGAGGCACTGGAGCGACATCGTGCCCGGATAAGGCCATTCAAGCCTTCGGTTCGGGTTCTGAGGTCCGGCAATAAGTTGTCTGGGTATTTTTGTCATCTCGCCCATCCAGATCGGCGCCGCAAGCCTCTCCTCGGGTTGCTTCGTAATTCCCGGTACCTCCGGGAACCGAACTTTCTCGACGTGCAATTCTCCCGGCTTGTCGATTGCGATGCTCCAGTAACTCAATGGCTCCCTTGAATCAAGAACGACAGTTACCACGACTTTTAAAGGTTTGGAAAACGGGAGGTTGAACCCCTCCCAGACCATCATCAGTTCGTCTTCCCGCTTGTTGCGCCGTTCCCAACGGAAACTCCCTGCCATCGATGGAATGATGGTTGCCGGCTCGTTGCCCGGCAGCATTTCAATTCTCCAGAGGGGGTTTTTCCCCACAGCTTCTGAGACGAAATTCATGCCTGTCGCCTTGTCAAGCAGACCAACCAGGTCTCCATCTGTCGTGTTAACATCAAGACGAAGTGTTTTGCTGCTGAGCGTTATGGGCTGAGGTTGAGAATAGGCTGAGAGACAGAAAAGAACCAGGAAGAAATAGATTGCGAGTAGTTGATGGCGAGAGAGCGTATTCCTGTTCATGACTAGACCTCCAAGTATTGTAACACGATGCGAGGCCATGATGGTCTCGTCGAACGATTACTTGTTCTTCGTAGCGTACAGCAAGAGGCAATTACCGACCGCCCGCTCACCGAATGGATCAGAGGGCGAATTGACAATGTTCCCATCTACTACGAGGGTCGTCGAACCGCCGCCGTCGAGGTTCATCCCTTGGTAAATGCCGGACATGACCATCAAGTCCGCGAACTCAACGAGCGACATTCCGACGCTTGACTGCGATCGGCCATCGACGACGATAAAAAACACCCTGGTGCTGTCTTTCGAGAACCCCACACCGCTGCGTGGGTGCCGATTCGAGGAAAACCGT
>JACVXU010000392.1 GCA_015661185.1 Bacteroidota bacterium | reverse complement strand
CGTCTGCTTGTGAGTTGTCCGCTTGAGGGAGAAAAATCCCTTAGATTACAACAACTTAGCAGGGATAATGATTCCAAAATAGAGAAAGGGGGGGCTAGAATCAAACGAGGCGAGGGGCGCGGGAAAGCCTGTCAAAACGGGTGCTTTTGGACAGGGTGGAGATAACGAGAGGATCCGCAGACACAATGCAGATCCCTGAACGCTTCGTTCTCACTTCTTTTCCGGTCCGACAATTTGCGAATACCGCCGGTTCTGAATCAACGATTGGATTCCGAGGATGACAAGTGCAATACCCGTGGCCAGGATGACACTCGTGAATTCCCATTCGAACGACTGGGGAGTCAACCGTGGGTCCTGAGGGAAGTCTCTCAACCGCGAGAAGTTCGTCCAGAGAAACAATGTCCCGAATCCAAAGGCAAGAAAGATACCGAGTACAACATTCAGCCAGGATTCAAGCATAGGGAGTTTCGGGCGCGACGCCGGCGTGGGCTGACCCAGGTGTTGATTTTCCAGCGCCACTTCAGATCGATGCCTGCGTTCTTGTCTGTGCAGGATCAGCGAAACGAGAATCGCGGTAACGTAGATGGCGATAAACATGGTCGTCTCTCCTTATCGGGGAATCGAGTTGTCGTGACGTGCCCTGATGTCTCGGAGGAGTATCAGCAGAAGCAGCAGGAAGATAGTGAAGAACATGAAAGCGAGAATGTAAAGATAGTCGCCGCCATAGATGATTCGCGGACGCAGAAACAGGAGTCCCAGACCGGTGAGCAAGAGAATCCCGGAAACAATTCCTGTTGTCCAGAGCTTGAGGACCGCGGGTTTTGTTTCCGAAACCACAGGTGGTATGCCTTCTCGAAGGTTCTGCAGAACTGCCCGATGAAGCTGTTCTCGCCGCTGATATTCGTAGGCGCCATATAAAAGTATTCCCACGACTGTAAACAGGCTGGAAAAGTCCATTTCAGTACCTTTCTGTTGTCCTATTCTCTTAGACTGTGCCGGCGTTCCTTTTCTTTCAAGTGAAAGAAAAATCCAGCACCTTTGGTCTAATACAAAAGAAGAGAGTCCCGCCGTTCAACGCAAGAAGAGATTCCTGACCAACCTGAGAGAAAATATTGGAAGGGCACCGATGGATTTCGATTCCATCGTCGAGCACTTTGCCGAACGCATTTTCAACCAGGCGTTGCGTGTGCTCGGAAACCGTGAGGATGCGGAAGAAACGACAACCGACGTCTTCATGCGGATCCACCGCGGTCTCGGCGACTTTCGTGGCGAATCGCAGTTGTCCACGTGGATCTGGCGCATCACGGCAAATGTGAGCCTGACGCGCAAGTCAAGAAAAAGAGTTCAAATGGTTTCTCTCGATGCCGGCGAGTTCCGGGATGATCCGCGCGATGATGAACTGAATTCAAACCCCGAGGAGAGATTCCTCGCGCGAGAGGGGGGAGAGGAATTGGCAGGCCTCATTGCGGAATTGCCTGATCAGGAAGCGTCGGCGATTGCTTTGTTCTACCTCCAGGAAATGAAGTACGATGAAATTGCAGCAATCTTGCAGATACCGCCGGGAACAGTCGCGACTCTCTTGCATCGGGGCAGAGAACGCCTGCGAAAAAGAATCCGTGGAGAAAGGAAAAGACCATGAAGTGTGAAGAGTTCAAAGAATCCCTTCAGAACTTTCTTGATGCCCGTGAGGAACGTGACTGGCCGAATGGATTGAGTGCGCACGCCTCAAGCTGCCCACAATGCCGGACGTTTGGAGATTCCATGATTGCGCTCCATCAAGCGATGCAACGTCTGCCGCGGGTGAGTCCGTCGGCGGAGCTGATGGGTTCTCTCAAGAAAATCAAACAGCCTGATGCTTCTCTCGTGAAGATCGGGTGGGGGCCGGAGATTCGCCGCGGTGCTCAACTGCTACTTCCCCTTGCCCTCCCGTACATCGCACAAGCGTTCTCTCTCACCACGACTCAGCACGTGCTCGAGGCACTTATCCTGTTGCTTGGAATGACGGTCTTTGTGATGAGCGTCCTCAAGCCGCTCTTTCTCGGTGTGCACGAGCGCCGGGTCTCGCTTGAGAAACTGTAGGTTGACTTGCGTCCTTGAGGTGCCACGCACCTGCACGAGGGAGCAGACGTGAGATGCGTGGCACCTTCCAATCTTGCCAACCAAACTTTAAAACTTCACCATTCGATCCGGCTCAAAATACTCCCACAGCATCCTTGATACGTTGCGGATTATCCTCGAAGTCATGGAGAAATCCCCTGCTTATTCTTTGATAATGAGTTGATCGCCGATTCCAAGAAGTTTGACACGATCCTGAAGCCCGCGCTCCTCGATGAGTTTCTGCATAATGCCCTTTGCATAGGAAGGGCCCGGTTCCAATCCCTGGAAGAACGTGTCATGGTGAATGGGAATCATAAGCGTTGCCCCGACATCCTCGAAAATCTGGAGTGCTTCTTTCGGGTCGGTGTGCATGGGGCCCATGAAACCCCGTGGTTCGATCGGAGCAATGGGGATCAACGCGACATCGATTCGGAATCGCTTCCCAATCTCCTTGAAGATTACAGGGTCATACCCCGTGTCGCCGCCAAAGAAAACGGTTGTTCCTTTGTACTCGATCACGTAGCCCGTCCATGTCGGCTCGGAATTCCAGCCCGCGTCAAATCCGTACCGCCCGCCGAAGTGCCGAACCGGTACCGGCGTGATGCGAAGACCATCTATCTCAAACGGCTGCCAGGATTTCGCCGGACGGGTTTCGGCAAATCCGAACTCTGGCGTATACTCCATCCCGCCTGATGGAACAAACAGTCTGGCCGATCTTGGAAGCCGATCGAGACTTCCGTAGCTGAAATGATCGAAATGGATGTGCGAGATCAGGATCGCATCCAGACGCGTAAGGGAAGAGGGATCAAGACCGGGGGCAACGGAGCGCTTGGCCAG
>JACVXU010000138.1 GCA_015661185.1 Bacteroidota bacterium | reverse complement strand
CGCGACGCCCATGTCGATACCCTTCGAGAGGTACTCTACGTTTGTCACGAACAGATCATCACCGACAAGTTGAACCCTCTTGCCAACCGCATCCGTCAACATCTTCCATCCCTCCCAATCATTCTCGGCCATGCCGTCTTCGAGCGACGCGATCGGATATTGCTTCGTCCATCCCTCCCAATACTTCGCCATTTGCTCTGAGGATTTTTCAGACTTGTCAGACTTCGAGAAGACGTACTTCTTCTTGTCCTTGTCAAAGAATTCGCTCGCGGCGGGATCGAGAGCAATGTAGACCTGCTCACCCGGCTTGTAGTTCGCCTTTTGGATTGCGTCGAGAATCACTTCCAGGGCTTCCTCGTTGGATTTCAAGTTCGGAGCGAATCCGCCTTCATCTCCGACGGCGGTATTGTAGCCTTTTTTCTTCAGGACCGATTTCAGAGAGTGGAACACCTCGGCCCCCATCCGCAATGCTTCGGCGAATGAAGGAGCGTCGATGGGCATGATCATGAATTCCTGAAAGTCGACGTTGTTATCCGCGTGACTGCCGCCGTTCAGGATATTCATCATCGGCACGGGGAGGATCTTCGCATTCGTTCCGCCGATGTAGCGATACAACGGCATATGAAGCGACTGCGCAGCCGCCTTCGCCACGGCCAACGAAACGCCAAGGATTGCATTTGCACCCAGTTTGCCCTTGTTGGGCGTCCCATCGAGCGCAATCATCATCTTGTCGATCCCCACCTGATCGGTGGTCTCGAAGCCGACAACTTCTTCCGCGAGTACGTCGTTAACGTTTTCAACGGCCTTTAGAACGCCTTTGCCGTTGTAGCGGGCCTTGTCGCCATCGCGCAGCTCAACTGCCTCATTCTCACCGGTCGATGCGCCGCTGGGAACAGCTGCGCGACCGATTGTGCCATCTTCAAGTGTAACCTCAACTTCGAGAGTGGGGTTGCCGCGAGAATCGAGTATCTCCCGCGCCCATACATCCGTGATTGTCGTTTTCATGTTGATCTCCAGGAATAGTCGTCAGAAAAGCAGTGTCGGTATGATGGACTACAGCATTGCACGGCAATTAAGCCAAAAATCTGGGGAAAATCAATTCAATCCACGCCGAAAGATCCCATCCATTCGCAAATCCGGATCTTCTCCTCAATCTCGACACCCTGAGTATCACGAAAGAGATGATTGAGTGACTGCCAGTAGTACATCTTCGCTTTCTCATATCTGCCGATTGCGAATGACAGCTGTCCGAGCCGACGCTGCCTGGCAAGTTCCAGGATGGGTGAACTCCACGGCGGGACGCCCTCGAGCAAGCGCACGGCATCTTCGAACTGTTCATGCGAGATTCTCTCTCTCGCGAGAAGGTGCTTTGGAATTGCCTCCTTCGGATGTTCAGCGGCGACCTTCTCGAGCAGAAGAACTCTGACAGTATCCTGCAGAGAGGCCATGAAATACGGCCTCAGTTCTCGTGCAAGACCGGGCTTGAGAAGGATCTCGAGACGCAGCGCAAGCGTTTCGTCCCAGGCCAACGAGAGATGAGAGCGCAGGAGAGCGGAGTACACTTTCATTGCGTTCTCGAGCGAGTCAACACCCCACAGCGCATCCCCCAGCGAGAGGTTCAACGTCAAAAACGACGAGGCAGCAACGCTGTCGCGGAGTTTGGCTTCGGTGAAGCTTACTGCTTCGGAGTACTTCCCAAGTCGCAGCAGGGCCGCGGCTTTCTGATACACGGCGTCAACGCTCACCGTATGCTGAAGCGATTTGTCTGCAGATTCGAGTGCTTCCTCGAACTTTCGCTGCGCGAGCAACTCGCGTGTTTCCTTGTTGAGGTTCGCGATGACACGGGCGCATTCCTTCCCGAAGATCGATCGACGCTTGAACAGATATTCCGCTTTCGCCAGATCTGCTTCAGTGAACCGAAAGCTGGTCATGGATCTGCGCCAATCCTGCAAGAGAGCCGGCAGAGGTTTGCCGTAGAGAAGATCAAATTCTCCGGTTCTGTAGAGCATCTTGAATCGTCGCATACCGTACCGGTCGATCAGATACCGGCAGAATGATCCCGCGAGCATGTAACTGACTCCGGCCGGAGCCTTCATAAACCCCGAGAGAGAGAAGAGGCTCTCGACATCCGGTGTGATTCCGGCTGCGAATGCCATGGCAGCGAGACGGTTGACGGGTTCTTCGTACTCGACTCGTTCGACCGCCACTGCAAGTCCTTCGATGAGCCCGGAATTGACGCCGATCCTGAGCAATGGAAATCCGAAATCGGCGGCCAGGACGTGAACGAGCTCGTGTTTCAAAGACCCATCGAGGTCACTCAGGTTGATGTGCAGCTGCCAGAGCCACGGTTTCGCGAAGTTGGTCCCTGAGGCACCGATGAGCCTCCCCTTCTGATCCTGCGAAGCATAGAGAAAGGTGTGTATTTTCCTGACCGGCCGGACGCGGAGAACTTTCACAAGCTGATCGAAGTAGAATTCGTGAAGCTGAACAACCTGCTCCAGTCGCAAACCCTGCAGGAGCGTATCCGGGTACGAAATTATGAAATGCTCTGTCTCGGTTTTCCCTCCAAGCGTCTGTTCGATGGAGGACTCCGAGGATGAGAGCCCAAGGCGGTCGCTGAAGAGATAGAGCGCTCCCACGACAACGAAAAGCGCAATAGCCGAAATCTGTTTCCCCTTCGGCGCGCCGGCAGACACTTCAGCTGTCTTACTCTTCCGACGTCCCCGAATGACAATGGCAGCCAGGACTAGAAGAGCGCTGAAAGCAAGTGTTCCGATCCTGTACACGAAGAGGCGATCGAGAACGTCGAGAGTCTCATCATACGTTACGCCGGAAAAGTACCCGAGGATCGGGTTGAACGCGAAAATCTGAGGTCGTGTGAATGTGACGTAGGCGATATGCAGGAGTATGATCAGCCAAGCCAGAACAAAGCATGTTTTCTTCCACTGCGCGAGCGTCACGACAATGAACCATGAGAGGGCGTGGGCGAAGAGCGCAGCCGGGATGACAATGAGAAAGAAGAGGACCGCACCCTGCGTGAAGGAGCAGTTCTTGACAAACAACGCATTCATCGTGATGACGACAAACGGTATGAGCAAGGGGGCGAGACAAAGAGTGATCGAACGAACGAGGAAGGAGGACAGCTCCTGATGTTCCTGTTCCGGGCTCTTGTTCCAGAGCGAAATCGTCAGCAAACCCGCTGCCAGGCTCCAGAAGAGAGCGATCAATGCCGAGAATTCATATCCGAGGTAGTTAAAGAGCGGAACTTGCGTCGAAGCCAGCGAGACGGCGAACAGCAGGAACACTGCTGCTTTGTGTGACCGGTAGGAGAACAACTCTCTAAGCATTGCCAAGTTGTGTGAAGGGAATAGCGCTGATGAAGACCTGTTCTTTGTGGAGAGCCTTGCCGGCCTCACCTCGTGACGCAGCCGATGGAGGCCTAGAACTCTTCCCCGCTTGCGCGCTCGATGTCGGCCCCAAGCTGAGAGAGTTTCTTTTCTATTTGTTCGTAGCCGCGATCCAGGTGGTAGACGCGTAGCACTTCCGTGGTTCCTTCGGCTACGAGTCCGGCCAGTATGAGCGACGCGCTCGCCCGCAGGTCCGTGGACATCACTTTGGCGCCCGTCAGTTTTTCCACACCGACGACTGTTGCGATATTATCATTGACCGTGATATCGGCACCGAGTCGTACCAGCTCGGGGACGTGCATGAATCGATCGGAATAAATTGTCTCGGTTATGACGCTTGTTCCCTTCGAGAGACTCATCAGCGCAATCCACTGCGCCTGCATATCGGTCGGGAAACCGGAATAGATCGAGGTTGTCACGTTGACCGGCCGGATGGTTTCCGGTGGCACGATCTCAATGAAGTCCTTCCCTATCGTGAGCTGAGCACCGACATCTTCAAGCTTCGTCGTCAATGCGCTCAAATGGCCGGGATTGCATTTTTCCACTCGGACAGAGCCTTCTCTATCTCCTGAGAGAGCTGCCGCCACAAGCAGTGTTCCCGCCTCAATTCTATCCGGGATGGTGACACAATCTGCGGGATGAAGTGCGTCAACACCCTCGATCTCAAGGTGATTCGTGCCGACGCCTTCGATCTTTGCGCCCATCCGAACAAGGAATTCGCCGAGCGCAGCGATCTCCGGTTCCATGGCTGCGTTGTCGATAACGGTTGTCCCCTGGGCCAGGACAGCAGCCATCATCACATTTCCTGTCGCCCCCACACTCGATACATCAAAGACGATCCGCGCCCCTCGCAGCCTCTTGGCCCGGGCCCTGATGATCCCCCCCTCGAGCTCGATGTGCGCCCCGAGCTTTCGCAGTCCTTCAAGATGGAGGTTCACAGGTCGCGGACCCCATGCGCACCCGCCGGGCAGCGAAACATCTGCCTGTCCGAATCGCCCCAGCAATGGTCCCAGCACGTAGATCGAAGCGCGCATTTTCTTCACGTGCTCGTACGGGGCTTCGAAGCTCGTCACCTCCGATGAGTCGATGCGTAGAGTGTGATCGGTCCGTGTGATCTTCAACCCCATCGTTTCAAGCAAGCGAGACATGGTCGTCACATCCCGGAGCATCGGTGTACGCTGGAAAGCGTATTGACCCGGAGCAAGGAGTGTTGCCGGCATCAAAGCCAGCGAAGCGTTCTTGGCGCCACTTACTTCAACGGCGCCCCGCAGTTTCTTTCCACCACGAATAACGAATTTATCCACGCTGGTCCTTCAGGGTTGTGGGGAGCTGAGCAGACATTCCGGTTTGCAGCAAAAATATAACCCATAAAGGAGTGAAAGGCAAAGAGAGGCCTATGATGATGTCGCCTTGTATTTCGTTCTATTTTTCCCTACACTTTTCGGGAAAGCAGCATTAACTGAGAGCCGAATGCTGATAGCTCCTGAATCCATCTGCCATCCTTCCTGAAGAAGAGAACCTTCACTTTTTCATTCGCGACTGCAAGGAACCGTATGCCTGTTCAGATCATTGTCGGAGCTCAATGGGGGGACGAAGGAAAAGGTAAAATCGTCGACCACTTGAGTGAGAAGGTCGATATTGTCGCACGCTACCAGGGGGGCGCCAATGCCGGACACACCGTCGTAGTCCCCACCAAAGGGCCTGGCGGAATGACGACCAAGGAATATGTTTTGCATCTTATTCCCTCCGGCATCTTCCACAGACACGTCAAATGCGTAATCGGTAACGGCGTTGTCCTCGATCCGGCCGCTCTTATGACAGAGATCGGACAGCTTCATCAGCTCGGCATCCCGATGAAAGGCCGGCTGTTGATCAGCCACAACGCACATCTCATTATGCCGTATCACAAACTGCTCGATACAATCCGGGAGCAGGGCGACCAGAAGATCGGGACGACGGGACGGGGCATCGGTCCTGCGTACATCGACAAGTACATGCGGACGGGAATACGAGTTGTCGATTTACTTGACCGCGATATTCTCAGTACGAAGCTGAAGCGTAACATCGGGGAAAAGAACGAAATCCTGAGCAAGCTCTATCATTCCAAAGAGCTCGACGTCGACGAAATCATCCACGAGTATCAGGAGTTCGACAAGAAGATCGACGAGTACGTCACTGACACATCGCTCTATCTTTACGACGCTCTCAGGAAGAAGAAGGAAATCCTGGCCGAAGGAGCTCAGGGAGCCCTGCTGGACGTCGATCACGGCACGTATCCTTTTGTCACTTCATCGAGCCCGACCAGCGGTGGCGCGTGCACAGGGCTCGGCATTCCCCCGACGGCAATTTCATCCGTGATCGGGGTAGTCAAGGCATACTCCACCCGTGTCGGGAACGGTCCCTTCCCAACAGAGTTGAACAACGAGATCGGTGAGCGCCTCCGGAAAACAGGTGGTGAATACGGCGCAACGACAGGGCGTCCGAGGCGGTGCGGATGGCTCGATCTCGTGAGCCTCCGGTATTCACTGAGAATCAATGGTATCGAGAAGATTGCCATCACCAAGCTCGATGTCCTTGACGATTTCGACGAGATAAGCGTTTGCACGGGCTACCGAGTCAACAAGAAGAAAATCGACAACTTCCCCACCGACCTCCGAACGCTCGAACTCATTGAGCCGGAGTACCGCGTGTTCAAAGGGTGGAAGACACCGACGTCGGGAGTCCGTTCGTACTCGAAGCTCCCAGCACGAGCCCGTGCCTATATCGAGTCATTCGCCTCGTTGCTCGGAACCAGGGTTTGGATGGTATCCGTCGGTGCACGGCGCGATCAGACACTTATCGTTCGCTAAAACAACCATTCACCCCGGCCTGCGATCCGGCAATGACAACGACCAACCGAAATCTGCTTCCACAATCAAGCGAGCTGAAAGTTATTCTCCTCGTTCTCGCTTTCATCATCGTTGCGGGCACGCTCTGGTACACGCACTCCATCGTACGGGATCTCGAAGCCAATCAAAAGCGTATCGCAAGTCTGTTCGCAAAATCGTTCGAATACATCGGCAGCGACAAGACACAGAGCGGCGATTACAGCTTTGTGCTTGAAGAGATCATCCATAACATCGATTTCCCGATGATCCTTTCGGACGCCGCGAACGAACCGCTTGCCCCGTACGCGACAAACATCCGAAACGTAGCGCTCGACTCCTCTCTCTCCACAGAAGTCCAGCGAGCGTACCTGAAAGAGTTGATCGCGGAGATGGATGGAAACAACCCGAGAATCAAAGTCGAAGCGGGGGAAGGCGTAGTACTGAGCTATGTCCATTACGGCGAGTCGAAGCTCATCACACGACTTCGTCTTCTGCCGTACGTTGAGCTCGCTGTTGTTGCGTTGTTCATTTTGATTGGCTACATCAGCTTCAGCTACATCAAACGCAGCGAGCAGAGCAGCATCTGGGTCGGGATGGCCCGCGAGACCGCTCATCAGTTGGGGACTCCCATTTCGAGCATGATGGGTTGGGTCGAACTCTTGAGACACCAGACCGGCACCGCTGATGCAACAGTCGTTGAGACGCTGCACGATATGGACAACGATCTTCAGCGTTTGCAGAAAATCGCGAGCCGGTTCTCCCGCATCGGATCGAAACCTGACCTGAAAGAAGAGAACCTGGTCGAGACGATCGAAAAAGTCATCCAGTACTTCCAGCGTCGAATTCCGCAAACCGGCAAGAGAGTCCAGATTTCCCTCGAGTACAAGGCCCCCGTCACCGCGCAGATCAATGGCGAACTCTTCGAGTGGGTCATTGAAAATCTCATCAAGAATGCTCTTGATGCAATTGAGACAGGCACCGGAAAAATCACCATCATACTTTCAGAGCGCCCAGCGCACGTATACATCGACGTGACAGACACCGGCAAGGGGATCGACATGCCCTACAGGAAGGAAGTATTCAGACCGGGTTTTTCGACGAAGAAACGCGGCTGGGGACTTGGACTGAGTCTCTCTCAACGTATCATCGAGTCATACCACAGCGGTAAGCTCATCCTTCGGGACAGCAGACCGGGTGCGGGCACAACCTTCCGGATCAAGCTACGCAGGCACTGACGCCCTCCCTGTTTCGACATCGTTCACTATTTAGCAGGAGCTCTATGAAATTGAGATCTTTGAGCCTTCTTCACGCATTGATGTTCCACTTTACCGTCTTCGTACCGCTGTACGCGCAGCAGTCCATCGATGGCCTCGTAGCCCGCGAGTTGCCGAAGCTGCTGGAGACGTATCAGTACCTCCACCGCAACCCCGAGATTTCGTATCAGGAGGAAAAGACTTCAGCCTTCGTGGCGGCGGAGCTGCGGAAGCTCGGTTTCGAGGTGACGGAACGATTCGGGAAGTATGATGATCCCAAACGCGTCAGCTACGGCGTCGTGGCCGTGTTGAAGAATGGCATTGGTCCCACCGTGCTCATACGGACGGATCTTGACGCTCTGCCTCTCGAGGAGAAAACCGGCCTCCCCTACTCCAGCTCCCAGAAGACAAAAGACGATGCGGGTCAGGAAGTCTCTGTGATGCACGCATGCGGTCACGACATTCACATGACGTCATTCCTTGGCACAGCTTCGTTGCTCAGCCAGTTGAAGGATCGATGGAGAGGGACTGTTCTCATGATCGGTCAGCCATCGGAAGAACGAGGCGCCGGGGCGAAGGCTATGCTCAACGGCGGCTTGTACACACAGTTCCCACAACCCAACTACATTCTCGCGCTCCATGACAATGCCTCAATGGCGGCAGGCACGGTTGGACTCTGCGAAGGGTACACGCTGGCAAGTGTTACCTCAGTGAACATCGTTGTTCGAGGCGTCGGCGGCCACGGTGCGTATCCGCACATGACAAAGGATCCTGTAGTCCTCGCATCGGAGATTGTCCTCGCCCTTCAGACAATTGTGAGCCGCGAGAATTCGCCGTTTGACCCAGCGGTCGTCACGGTTGGATCAATTCACGGCGGGACAAAGCACAATATCATTCCCGACGAAGTCCGCCTCCAGCTCACAGTCCGCGTATACAAAGAAGAAGTGCGAAAGAAGATACTAGCATCCATCGAAAGAATCGCACGGGGAATTGCCATGGCGGCCGGAATCCCTGCCGATCGTATGCCCGTCATCAAGGTGGATGAAAACGAGTTCACTGCTTCAACCTACAACGATCCGGATTTCACTCGGCGAGTCGCACGTTCTTTTCAGTCAGCCCTCGGAAAAGACAACGTATTGAAGGCTGATCCTGTGATGGGAGGTGAGGATTTTGGTGCGTACAGCCTGGAGGGCAAAATACCCCTTTGCATCTACTGGTTGGGGGCAATCGACCCGGCGAAAGTCGAGAAAAGCCAGAAGGACGGGACACCTCTGCCTT
>JACVXU010000010.1 GCA_015661185.1 Bacteroidota bacterium | reverse complement strand
GAAATTGTGAGGAGGAGATATACCCGGAACGTAGCGCAGCCCGGTAGCGCACTTGCTTGGGGTGCAAGGGGTCGCGGGTTCAAATCCCGCCGTTCCGACGAATCGAAGAGACTATGAAAGGGTTTCCCGCACCCAAAGCGTGCGGTTCCGCTCTTTGAATCCCGCTCGTGAGCGGAATCCAGGAGCGGGAGATTCTGAAATTGTCACCGGCTCACAGGAAGCGTTCGCCGTACAATTTCGAACAAATCTGCGTTTTTTTGCATCCCGACGTTTTTTGTCGGGGCCGTTTACCCCGACTTGTCCCGAATACTTTTTCGGGACGCTCTATGTCGGGATCTGCATTCAAGAGGGGTCGTTGCTGTGTGAGGGACCGAGTGGAAATTAAGACACGAAAAAAGATCATCCTCGTCGGCGACAAGGTGCTCCTCTCACCTGAAGCCGAGGCAGAACGAACTAACCACGGCCTTTACCTTCCTCCTGGCGTCAAGGAGAAGGAAAAAGTCAACAGCGGCATGGTTGTCCAGGTTGGTCCCGGGTATGCTGTTCCAAACCCGCACTTCCTCGACCAGGAGCAATGGTCGACCTCCCCAAAAGATCCGATCAAGTACATGCCCCTGCAGGCCGAAGAGGGGGATTATGCGCTGTTCCTGCGCGATTCCGCCATCGAGATCGAATACGATGAACACAAGTATCTTATCGTGTCACACTCAGCGATCCTGATGCTCATCCGCAGAAGCGAATACGTCCAGGGATCGGAACAACCGTAGAAACGCATGGCAGAGCGGGACCTTCGGCTTTTTAGCCACGAGAATATACTCGCGCAAATCGAAACGGCCGAGTATCGGAACGGATACTACGTTCTGGAATTCTTTGCGGACCGGCACAAGCCATCAACGAAACCCACCGATACAATCGAGAAATTCTACCTCTATCCCTCCGGCGGCACACTGAGAGACTGTACGTTCCAGCTTGTCTTCTACGATTCCCGCTACGACACGTATCGTGGTTTTAAGCCACCGCACCTCTCCGGATCCAAATGAGCCTACCGTGAAGGTGCGTGGCACCCGCCAGGCCCTCCTCCGCTCCCTGTGTTTCTACGGAGCGACGTTGCATGCAACGTCGCTGGCAGGACCGGCCTGTTGGTTTCCTTTGATGATGCCGCAGCCCCATTGCTGGGGAACGATTTCACGCCAGAATTGTTCTTACTTCCTACGACAGGCACTGATTTCTGACTGAAATTTCGAAAAGGAGAGCGGATATGTACGATATATTGATACAGCAAATGAGGGATGAGGTTGCGCGTCTTGGGGCGCAGGAATTACGAACCCCCGCAGATGTCGATGCCGTCCTCCCGAACTCAAAAGGAACGACGCTCGTGGTCATCAACTCGACTTGCGGCTGTGCTGCGGGGGCTGCACGACCGGCCCTGGCAAAGGCTCTGCAGCACTCCGTCGTGCCGGACAAACTCGTGACGGTTTTCGCCGGGCAGGACAAAGAGGCGACCGCCCGGGCGCGGGAGTACTTTACGGACCAACCCCCGTCATCCCCATCGTTCGCAATCATGCGTGATGGCAAGTTCATCCACATGATCCATCGGTACCAGATCGAAGGTCACACATCGGATCAAGTGGCGGCGACGATCATCCATGCGTTCGACAAGACCTGTGTTGCTGAGGCGAAACAAGTAGTCTAACGTCAGGAGTTCGGTTTGGCGAAAGCCCGCATCGACACAACGTTGATGCGGGCTTTCTTGTTTCATGTCACACGCAACAGTCCGATCGTTCGCCTGATTGATTATGACTCCAAATTTCGTTAATTGTAAGGCAGTCGTACACCGTTGGAGACCCCACTATGGTTGAGCCACAAAAAATGAGAAGAGCGATGGTTCTTGGGTTCCTGCTCATCGCGGGAGCGCTGACGTTCGGTCATCACCTCCTGGCACAGGATTCGAAGAAGCCGGGAGAGATCCGGGGGAAGATCACCGTTTCCAGGGTTGACCCTGAATCACCGAAGACTCCGATCATTGACCGTTACAGCACGCATCGACCGGCGCTTACGGGTTCCGAGAGTAATACTCCTCCCCCGACAGTGTTCAAATTATCTGAGAAGGCTGTTGTCTATCTTGAAAGCGAAACGTTGAAGGGACAAGATTTCGCAACTCCAACCACTCATCCGATTCTGGATCAGAAGGACCTCACGTTTCATCCCCAGGTTCTGCCAATACTCGTCGGAACGACGGTCGACTTCCCGAATCGCGATCTCCTTTTTCATAACGTCTTTTCCTATTCGCAACCCAGAGAGTTCGATCTCGGTCGATATCCGACCGGAACGTCCAAGTCCGTTCGGTTCGATCGGCCGGGGGTTGTTCGGGTCTACTGTGACATTCATTCCCACATGAACGCTACCATCCTGATCCTCGAGAATCCATATTTTGTGGTCCCTGACGATCATGGTTCGTATTCGATCAAAAATGTCCCCAGCGGAACGTATATCGTCAAGTTCTGGTGCGGTCGGGAGCTTGCCGGCAGCCAGAGTGTGACGGTCAAGGGGGGCGACGCCGTCAATGTTAACTTCACCTATTGAGATGTGATTATGAAGAACATCCTGGTGTTCCTTGTACTTGCGGCGAGTCTGACCCTCCCTACCTTCGCCCAGGTGCAGTTGAGTGGTGAAGCGTCTGCCTATTCCTTGAAGAGCTCCCGCTCCCAGAATCCGCGTGTCGTGAACAAAGGCAATGCAACATTCGGGTGGCGGTTTGACCTCTTTGTCGACGGCAAAGTCACAGAAAACGTGTACGTCCTGGTTAATACCCGGTCGTTCGAAGATGATCCCATCAATTTCGACTATGCTGCGATTCGAATAACAGATTTCGCCGGACTTGGCTTCAACGTTCAAATGGGGAAATTCGACATGCCCTTTGGGAATCTCGCAGAGCGGCGATTCCCGACGAAGAATTTCCTCTATGGGCTGCCGCTGATCTATGAGTATCGCACATCACTTCCCAATCAGGTGGTCGTGCGCATGGACGTGCTCAATAATCGCGCCAAGGGAGTGGGCATGCGCCTGCTCGACTTTGGGATCTATGATATCGGCGCAATGCTCTACGGCGACATCGGCAGCTTGCACTACGCCATCGCGGGCTCGAATGGAACCATTAGTTCTACTTCATCTCGCCAGTTGAATCAAAATCAGGATTTCAACAAGATCGTGCGCCTTGCCTACACGCCGATGATGGGACTCACTGTTGGCGCTGCCGCAGCGATGGGTGCATACCTTGCTGACGGTGGCAAACCCCTGCCCCGGGATGAGGGGAGCAACCACTACCAGCAATTGATCGGTGAAGTTGACTTTGAGTTCAGCCGGGATCGGTTCCTGCTGAACGGCGAAGCGGTCTATAGCCAGTGGACGGTCCCGTTTGAGAACGAAGACACAAAACTCTCCGTCCTCGGCTACTATGCCGAAGCAAAATACACCTGGTTTCCGCGCTTCTATACGGCTGCGCGTGTAAGCGGCCTGATCTTCTCAAAACTCAACATTGGCGATTCCTCTCTGCGGTGGGACAACAACGTTCTTGAAGTCGAGGCGGGGATCGGCTATCATATCGACAGGAGCACGATCATCAAGATCGTCCGCCGTGAGACGCGAACGCCGGAGGTGACCGGCATGCGGGACAATCTTACCGTTCTTCAGCTGGCAGTCGCGTTCTAGAACGATGTCGAAAAAAAATCGAACCGCCAAGAACGCCAAGAACTGCCGAGATGGATTTTGAGTTATTCTCTTTCTCAAACTTTCCAAACACTTGGCGCTCTTGTTTACCCCGACGTTTCTTGTCGGGGGCGACCTTTGCGGTTCTTCTTTGTTCTTGAGATTGGATTTTTGACAGCGAGATAGGATGAAATTCCGCTATAAAATTCTTCTCTCAATCTGGGGTGTGGTCCTAAGCTTGTTGGTGATAACATTCTTCATCATCAACTACTGGACCCGCAGCAGAATCGAGGATGCATTTTCAGAAGCATTGCTGAGCAATCGCTCCACCCTCAACGGGATCATCGGTCTGGAGGCTGAAATCCTTTCAAGGGGCTGTCAGGTGATTGCAGAATCCCCCCGTCTGCGCGCCGTCGTCGAGCTTCTGGATCCAAAAACCGCCTATCAGCTTTCGCAAGAGCTCATCCAGACCACCGTGAGCGACCTGCTGGTTCTCACGGACCGACGAGGCAAGCCTTTGGTGCAGCTCGTTTTCGGCCAGAAACTGGAGGGGGACGTTGCCGGCCGCGCTTCCATCCAACAAGCTCTTCAAGCCGGTTCGACCACAGATGTGTGGTCGCTGGGTACGAGAGTCTTCCGTGTCTCATCGGTCCCGCTTCTTGTCGACCGCGATGTGATCGGTACGCTGACTCTCGGTTTCGCGATCACAGATGAAGAGCTGGGGAGACTGAAGCAATGGACGAACAACAGCGAGATATTCCTGGTCCATCAGCGGAAGATCGTTCTCTCGACGCTCGATCCCCATGGTCAGAATGATCTCAAAACATCCCTCGAGGCGTCAGGTATCCTGGACCAACCGTCGGCCCGGGGCTCGGCAGGTGTGTTCAAACTGAACGTGGTAAACGATGTCTATCTGGGCACGGCTTTTCAGCTGAACAAGCCGGGCCCTGACGGTGAACCGATCAACTATCTCATTATGAAGTCCACGGACCGGGAGGTTTCCAGGTCGCTCAATCCCATTCTCGGCACCTTCGGAATTATTTCCCTGATTTTTCTTGTGCTCACGACTCTCATCGGGCAAGCAATCGCGGTCGGCATGACAAGGCCCATCAATGCACTCGTCCAGGGAACAACGGAAGTCAGCAAGGGAAATTATGACTATGTCATCGCAGTAAATGGCCGGGATGAGGTGAGCTTCCTGGCACAGCGGTTCGGCGATATGAGCAGGTCGCTGAAAGAGAAAATCACCGAGCTGGGCCGGTTGAATCAGGATCTGGTCGCTCGTAACCGCGATCTCGACGAGACGCTCCAAAAGCTGCAGCAAGCACAAGAAGAACTGGTTAAGAGCGAACGATTGGCAGCGACGGGAAAGCTCACCGCGCAGCTTGCGCACGAGATCAACAACCCGATCCATAACATCCAGAGCTGTCTCAAAACCAGCCTCGGCAGGTTTCCCAGTGACCTGCAGGGGCGGGAGCTGATCGAAGTTGCCTATGAAGAAGTGACGCGCATGTCGAAGCTCACCCGGCAACTGTTGGATTTCTACCGAAATTCATTTGTGCCGGACGAGATGAAGCCTGTCGAGCTCAACGGCCTCCTGCAAGAGGTTGTCCAATCGTTCGGCGATCAATTGAGCAAGAGTCGTATCGATATGAAGCTGGACCTCCGGGAGCATCTGCCTGTTGTGAGAGGATCGGCCGACAAGCTCAAGCAGGTGTTCCTCAATCTCATTCTCAATGCACGGGACGCAATGGCTGATGGAGGCCTTATACGTATTGTGACAGCGGAGGAGAACGGGCTCATCAGGATTTCGATCAGCGATTCCGGTGTAGGGATTCCGAAGGAGAACCTTGACAAGATTTTCGACGCATTCTTCACGACAAAAAGCACGGTGAGCGGTGTCGGTCTTGGTCTCTCGGTCACGTACGGCATTGTCAGCCAGCACCGCGGCACCATCAGCGTCACCAGTGCGACAGGAGAAGGGTCAACATTTGTCATTTCGCTTCCCGTCTAACAGGATGCTGAAAAAGAAAACCACCCCCGAAAAAGATCGGGGCAGGCAAGATACGAAGAGCGCGCCAAGAAAAGACCAAATATGAATGACCATATCTTGGTTGTCGACGACGATAATGCCTTCAGAATCGCCACGGTTGCCCTGTTGCAGGACAACGGTTTCTCCGTTCAGATTGCGTCAAACGCGCGGGAGGCACAGCAGGTATTTGAACCCGACAAGTTTGATCTCGTTCTTTCCGATCTCGTGATGGAAGGGATGAATGGCATCGAATTACTCGAGTGGATCAAAGCCCGCGCGCCTGAGACTCCGGTCATGATGATCACGGGGTACGGATCTGTGCGGACGGCGGTTGAGGCAATTCGACATGGTGCATACGACTACATCACCAAGCCTTGCGACAACGACGAGCTTCTGATCAAAATACGACGGGTGCTCGAGGGCCGGAGGAAGGATCGTGAACTCCGCCAGCTGCGGGAAGAGTTGCGCGGGACTTACAGCTTCTCGAACATCGTTAGCCAGAGCGACTCGATGAAACAGGTGTTCAAACTCGTCCGTCAGGTGGCTGACACAGATGCGACCGTCTTGATCCTCGGCGAGACAGGGACGGGGAAAGAAATGCTTGCGAAGGCGATTCATTACAACAGCTCGAGAAAGGTGAAGCCATTCATTGTCATAACATGTTCCGCGCTCAATGAGGCGCTGCTGGAGAGCGAGCTGTTCGGTCACGAGAAAGGTGCGTTCACTGGCGCCCAGCGAGCGCGCGTCGGAAAATTCGAGGATGCGAACAGGGGGACGGTGTTCCTTGACGAGATCGGCGATATTCCCCTCCATCTTCAGACGAAACTGTTGAGGGTCTTGCAGGAAAAGGAAATCGAACGCGTGGGGAGCAACAAACCGATTCCCGTCGATCTCAGGATCATCGCTGCGACGAACAAGGATCTGCAGAGCATGACAAAGAATGGGCAGTTTCGCGAAGACTTGTTCTATCGCCTGAATGTATTTCCAATCCATCTGCCGACGCTCAAACAAAGACTGGATGATATCCCGCTCCTGGCGCGACATTTCGTCCAGAAGTACAACAACCTGTCTGCCGGCAGGGTGAAAGATCTGGCGCCGGTGATTGTATCCTCCCTCGCCAGCTACAGTTGGCCCGGAAATATCCGTGAGCTGGAGAACGTCATGAAGCGGGCATTGATAAAGACCGAAGGGGAGACGATTACCGCTGTTGAAATCCCGGGAATTGCCCCCCCCGTAAGTACGCCTCACGTTTCGCCTCCGGGGCCGTTGCCGGGGACTCCCTTCAAGGAGTATGTGAAAAAAATTGTGGGGGATGCTGAGTCGAAATATCTGGTGGCGATGCTCGAGCAGCACCAGGGAAACGTCAAAGTCGTCGCGGAGTTGATGGACCTTGATCGGAAAACTATCTATAAGAAGATTGAAGATTACGGGATCGATCTAGCTGGATTCCGTGGGGAGGATACCTCACCGTGAGGATTTGATTCCCCGCTTTCTCCACCCATGTTGCCTTCCCTCCACAGTATTTCACGGTCTCTCCATAGATGTACGCCCAATTGTGCCCTGAATTGAAGGCATTCCCAGATCGGTCCCCTGGCACCAGGTTTGCACTCCACCCTTCACTGAGCTAACAAAACAACACTCACTATCATGGTAAGGGCGGACAAATGGGACGAATACTACTCTTTTTGACCATCGCATTGTTACTCACTTCGATGGGTTTCGGGCAGATCCAGTTTACGGCGAAGATGGATGGAAGTCAGGAAGTGCCTCCAGTAACGACGACTGCGACGGGGACCGGAGCGTTTGTTTTGAACGCTGCGGGCACAGCCCTTTCGTACACAATCACAGTCAATGGCTTGACCATCAACGCCGGACATTTTCACAACGGTGCGGCGGGCGTCGCTGCGGGAGTGGTAAAAACCTTGACGTTCGTCAACAATACTGCTTCGGGTGTTTGGAGTAGCGCGGATGCAACACAGCCACTCACTGATTCGCTTCTGACAGAATTGCTTCGCGGAAGGCTCTATGTGAACGTCCATACTACCGCCAACCCGGGCGGTGAAATCCGGGGACAGGTTCTGCAGGCAGTTCCAGCGGGGTTCTCTGCAAAGATCGATGGATCGCAGGAGGTGCCTCCTACGACTACAACGGCAACGGGGAGTGCTGTCGTTCTTCTCTCTCCGGGCGGCTCGGCAAGTTTCCGTGTTACAGTTGCTGGGCTGACGCCTAGCGCTGCACACTTCCACAACGGCCCTGCAGGTGTTGCGGCGGGAGTCGTCAAGACCATCACGCTCGTCAACAACTCGGCCTCAGGAACCTGGACATCCGGTGATGCAACACAGCCCTTAACAAACGCGCTCCTGCGAGATCTGGTGCGCGGCAGACTCTACGTGAACGCTCATACAAGTACGAATCCCGGCGGGGAAATTCGCGGGCAGGTATTACCGGCTCCCGGGCTGGCATTCATGGCCACGATTGATGGAAGCCAGGAGGTGCCGCCTGTGACCACCGCCGCCAGCGGGACCGGAGGATTTGTCCTCAACGCAAGTGGTACGCAACTCAATTACATAGTCACGTTCAACGGCCTCACTCCGACCGCCGCGCATATCCACAACGGCGCTGCGGGGATCGCTGCCGGTGTCGTAAAAAGCCTGACAATCGTCAACGGCACTGCCTCCGGTGTCTGGAGCAGCACCGACGCAACACAGCCCTTCACAGACTCAATGCTCGTCGAATTGCTGCGCGGGAGACTATACGTAAACGCTCACACCTCTGCCAATCCTGGCGGTGAGATCCGCGGTCAGGTTCTCATGGCTTCTGGGGCTGGATTTGCCGTGAAGCTCGATGGAGGTCAGGAAGTCCCGCCGGTAACTACCAACGCTTCGGGTACGGCTTCTGTCATTCTCAACCCCAACGCAACGGTCACCTTTGACGAAACCGTCACAGGCATTACGCCAAGTGCCGCGCATTTTCACAACGGGGCGGCGGGTGTTGCAGCAGGAGTTGTGAAAAGCATCTCTCTCGTTAACAACACTGCAACGGGGACCTGGACAAGCGCGGATGCGACTCAACCTCTGACTGACGCCTTGCTCAGGGAGTTGGTGAAGGGAAGACTCTATCTGAATGCTCACACCTCAACCAATCCGGGCGGCGAAATTCGGGGTCAGGTGGTTGGATCGACCGGGCTGGCTACAAGCGTCGAACGCATTGAGCAGGGGGAAATTCCCAGCGCATACAGACTGGATCAGAACTATCCAAATCCGTTTAATCCCTCGACCGTCATCAGCTTCGATGTCGCAAAAGCCGGGCGTGTCTCCCTCAGGGTCTACAACATGATCGGACAACTGGTCGCCACTCTTTTTGACGGAGTGAGGGAACCTGGAGCGTACAAAATGAGTTTCAATGCCAGTAGCTTGCCGTCTGGTGTTTACTTCTACAGTCTGATGGCAGATGGCGCGGGGATTCAGACAAAGAAAATGACACTTTTGAAATAAGCCATAAAGTGATGAGGCGGGCGCCCTGTCGGTCGGCATGGGCGCTTCCTCGCGGCAGAGGGGCTAGGGCGAGCATGTCGGTGGAAAGAGTATGGAATTTCGTTATCATATATTGCGAAAGCGACTTGTGATGTCAAACGGAGTAATCAATTCTCGGTTATATGTAGGCTTGATGGCCGGACTAATCGTACTAATGATGACGGCATTGGTCCTCACGGGCTGTTCTGACATGGGGAGTGTTGTTGCCGGGGGCGATACATCGAATTCATCTCCGCCTCCGCAACAAGGTCAGGATGTTTCGTTTCAAAGCCACGTCTTACCAATTTTCCAGCGCTATGGCTGCAACAGTTGTCACGGCGGCAGCGGGGGCCTGATTGTCTCGTCCGTTGCGCAACTGTTACGAGGAGGTGACAATGGACCGTCAGTGATACCCGGGAAAGCGGATTCGAGCACGCTGGTCAGGAAGCTCGCTCCAGGCACTCCATTCGGGGATCGCATGCCGCAAGGAGGGCCGTACCTTCCGGACAGTACTATTCAAACCATCAAACTGTGGATCAATCAAGGGGCGAAGAACAATTGAATACTCAAACAGCCAACAGAGGACAAGAGAAACGACGAGGCAATCTCTCATTCTTGTGGCTCGCAGGAGTTGTCGTTGTCACCTGCAATGCCGCTGCGCAAGACAGCAGCGCCGCAACGCCTGCAAAGGAAATCTCGTATACGAAAGATGTATCCCCGATTGTCGAGAAGTTCTGCGCAACATGCCACAACGCGGATGAAGATCATCCAAGCCAACTCTTCATGGATTCCTATGAAACCCTGATGACTGGAGGGAAACATGGCAAAGCGGTAGAACCGGGTAACTCGAAGGAGAGTCTGCTTCTTCAGAAGATGAGTCCGGCTCCTCCGTTCGGCAAAAAGATGCCCCCGAGCAAGAAACTGATACCCACCGCAGGGCAGATCGAAATATTGCGCCAATGGATTGAGCAGGGCGCTAAGAAGAACTAGGAGGAAGCGGAAAAACCGCTTCTCTACGCCATCCGACTCGCCCCGTTGCACGGGGTAAATCGGACGCCTCGTTTTTCACGAAACCCGCCCGTCCCGAAGCGAGAGGCTTCTAAGACAGGGTCCCTTCGGGAAAGGGTTTCGCATTTTCAAAGACGTCCCCGCCAGCCTCATCGGATGCATCGAGGCGGGCTGGCCCGCCAGACCGACTTGGATCGGCGAAGTCGGGCTGGGACTTCAGTCGATGGCGTGCTTTTTCAGCAACCTCCTAATCCACTTCAGTCCTCTTCCCGATTTCAAAGACTTGAGTGACGTGCAATGACGCCGACGCTGATTTCATCCACACTTGTTCACAAAATCCGGCAGCCGGCAGCAACGATCAGCGGGGAGCATCCGGCGCTGATATTGCTGCATGGTCGCGGCACGAATGAAGACGACCTGCTGGAATTTGTGGACTACCTGGATCCGCGCCTGTTCATTGTCAGTGCCCGTGCTCCATTCCGGTTCGATCAGGGTTCTGGAAGCTATACGTGGTACGAGGTTCAGGACATCGATACTCCGCATCCGAAGCAATTTGAAGAGAGCTACAACCGTCTGGTTCAGTTCGTCGACGATGTGAAGCAGCGATATCCTGTCGACGGCCGGCGGGTGTTTTTGCTCGGCTTCAGTATGGGGAGCGTTATGTCCTTCGCAGTTTCGCTCATGAAGCCGCAGATGGTTCGCGGCATCGTTGCTCACAGTGGGTATGTTCCGGAAAACACATCCCTTCAATTTGCCTGGGATCAACTTCAGCATCTCTCACTCTTTGTTGCCCATGGCCTGGACGATTCTGTCGTCCCCATCCACTTCGGTCGACGTGCGCATGAGTTGCTCTCCAAAACGCAAGCAGACCTTACCTACAAAGAGTATCCTATTTCCCACTCCATCAGTGAGCAGAGTTTGTCCGACCTCTCGGACTGGCTCCAGATAAAGCTTGCTGTTCCAGAGGATATGAAGTAGATTCACGACGCACAGCAACCGTTGTATTCACTCTCTCGAGCGCGTTCGTGAAGAAACAAACCCGAAAGAAGACCGCGTCATCAGCATTTGGTACCTCTGGCCGCATCAGCCACGATTCCTCCCGATTCTACAACAGTCGACTTTACGGCCCTCCATCTGACAAGACCGCCGGGCCATCGGCGGAAAAAGCGCTCCCTCAGGATGTTTTGAATCGTGTGTTCTGCAAGAGCAGCGAGTCCATGAATGAACTGGCGGACAACTCCGTCCATTTGATGATCACATCTCCCCCCTACAATGTGTCCAAGGAATATGATGAGGATCTCACTCTGGACGAATATCGCGAGCTTCTCAGGCGGGTACTCCGGGAGACCTATCGGATTCTCGTCGTTGGAGGAAGAGCGTGCGTCAACGTGGCGAACATCGGACGGAAACCGTACATACCGATTCACGCTTTTCTTACCGAGGATATGATAGACCTCGGATTTGCGATGAGGGGAGAGGTTATCTGGAACAAGGGGGGGAGTGCGGGACCATCCACAGCATGGGGAAGCTGGAAATCAGCAACAAATCCGACGCTTCGCGACGTTCACGAGTACATCCTCATCTTTTCAAAAAACAGCTATGCCCGAAGCGGAGTAGGAAAGAAGAGCACGATCGAACGGGATGAATTTCTGGAATACACAAAAAGCATCTGGTCGTTTCCCTCGGAGTCAGCACGCCGCATCGGTCATCCGGCTCCATTTCCCGTCGAACTTCCCCGAAGGCTCATCCAACTGTACAGTTTCGAGGGAGATGTCGTGCTTGATCCGTTTGCAGGAAGCGGTTCAACCTGCATCGCCGCGCTCCAAGCCAATCGGCTGTTTGTCGCCTATGAGAAGAGTCGTCGCTATGTGCGATTGGCGGAAAAGAGAATTCGGGAGTTGTCACTCGAGGGAAAAAAGCGAAGAATCAAAAGGGAAGATTGAAAGCTTCCTTGATTTGGTGTATATTTTGCCTGGCATTGTAGCCCCGATCATTTCCACCCATCGAGTGCATTCATTTCTTCGAACATTCTATGAAAACGAACAGCATCATCCGCTTTGCCTTTCTTGGCATCGTTTGCACACTCGCTGCCTGTTCGCAGGCAGAGAAGACTGACACGCCGATGAGCGGTGTGCTCGATTCCCTCAAAGCCCGTTACGCGCCGGATCGACGCGTTGCGGTGTTTGATATTACCGTTGGCCTGCAAGGGAGTATCGTTATCGCACGGGGGGAAGTTGACAATCCGAAAGCGAAAGAGGACGCACTGTCAACTCTCCACGCAATTCTGGGAGGTCAGGTGATCGATAGTATCAAGGTCCTGCCCGATCCGCTGCTAGGCGAGAAGCGCTACGGCATCGTCGCTGTGAGTGTAGGAAACGTCCGGTCTACTCCCCGGAACTCTGCTGAGCTCGCGACGCAAGCGTTGATGGGTATGGTCGTGAAGCTTCTGAAGAAGCAGGGGGGATACTACTACATTCAGATGCCCGACAACTACCTGGGCTGGTTGGAAGAGAACGCCATGAAGATCACAAACGCCGCAGGTGTTGAAGAGTGGAAAGCTACTCCGAAAGTCATAGCCACGACCTATTTCACGATGGTGCGAGAGCAGCCAAACGCCGGCTCACGTCCCGTGAGCGATGCCGTCGCGGGCGTGCTGATGAAGCAAGTTGGTGCAACGGGCGGATGGGTAGCGGTGGAATCGCCGGATGGACGTAAAGGATACATCGAGAAGTCGAATGTGGAAGAGTTCGGTCGCTGGAAGAACTCACGGAAGCTGACAGACGAGAGTATCGAAAAGACTGCATCAATGTTTCTCGGGATTCCCTACCTCTGGGGCGGCACATCGCCGAAGGGGATGGACTGCTCGGGGTTCACGAAGATGGTGTATCGACTCAATGGACTTGAGTTGAGTCGCGACGCGGACCAGCAGGCACTGGGGGGTGAGGAACGGAAGCCGGGAGAAAACTTCGAGAACCTGAAGAAGGGGGATTTGTTGTTCTTCGGGAGGAAAGGGTCCGCGGACAAACCGGAACGCATCAGCCACGTCGGTATTTATCTCGAAAAGCAGGAATTCATTCACACCCCAGGAGGGTCGTGGGTGAAATTCAACAGCTTCGATCCATCAGCTTCCAACTACAGCGAGTCTCTTCGTAAAAGCTTTGTCCGCGCCCGGAGGTACATCGGCCCGGCACAGGTCCCCGAAGTCCTGAAAAACTGATTCAGAAATCCCTTCACTGGCCCGGCTCTGCAATGGCTCTTGCCCGGGCTAGATCTTTTTCACGCCGATCCCAGGCCTATCGGTCAGGGTCACTCTCCCGTCTACGATCTTCGTGCCGTCAAACACATCGTTGCTGATCAGAACCGCTCCGTCCAGGTCCGCATACTCAACCATTGGCGCGAGGTGTGAAGCAGCGGAAATGGCGCACGATGTCTCGGTCATGCACCCCATCATCACCTTCATGTCGAGTGATCGGGCCAGTGTCAGCATTTTGTGTGCCTCGCGCATCCCGGTGCACTTCATCAGCTTGATGTTGATGCCATTGTACACGCCGTGGGCCTTCTTGACGTCCGCCAGCCGTTGCACGGCTTCGTCGCCGAAGGTTGGGAGCGGGCTTCGCTCCGTCAGCCACGCCATGTCTTCCACCTGTTCCTTGGGCATCGGCTGTTCGACAAAGAGGACTCCTCGTTCTTTCAGCCAGTGAATCATGTCCAGGGCGAATGACCTATCCTTCCATCCCTGGTTCACATCGACGGTGATCGGCTTGTCGGTCACGGAGCGGATGGTCTCGATCATCATCTTATCGGTCTCGCGGCCGAGTTTGACTTTCAAGATCTTGTACTCTGCCGCTTCTTTCGTCTTCTGGCGGACCACATCCTCCTTGTCGATGCCGATTGTGAATGATGTGTAGGGAGTTGTCGTCTTCTTGAATCCCCAGATGTTGTACCACGGCTGGTTCATGAGCTTTCCAACCAGATCGTGCAATGCGATGTCGACGGAAGCCTTTGCGGCGGGATTTCCTGTCGCGATGACATCGATGTCGTTCAAGATGGTTTCCATCTCGAACGGGTTCTCGTATTTGACGAGGTTGATCTTCGACAGAAAAGCAGCCGCGCCTTCCTGCGATTCCCCAAGATAAGGAGGCATGGATGCTTCGCCGTAGCCGACAACTCCGTCGTACTCGATCTCAGTGAGCATCGCCGGAGTGGTGGTACGTGAACTGGTTGCGATGGTGAAGACATGTTTCAGCTCGAGCGTGTAGGGGCGAAATCGCAGCTTCATACGTGCGTCGTTCCGTTGCGGCGTGTACACCTGTCCCGCATGAAGATCTGAGAATGAACTCAGAAGAGATGCGCCAGCCAGAACGGATGTGGTTTTCAGAAAATCTCTTCGGTCTTGGTTCATAGCGACTCCTCGTCTTGGAAGTGGTTGCGCGGCGTCACAAGGTAGGGAAAACGGGAATTATTTCCAAAGCACTGGGGTTTTGATACAGCAGAACGACCATTCTGCACTCTGCGCAGCGATGGATTTGCTTTCGGTCAGTGCAGTGTGTACATTCATTCAGGTTCGTTCGACTTTGGAGGGTCATGATGGGTAAGAAGAAGCAGATTCTGGTCGTTGACGATGAGCCAGCGTGGCTGAAGAGCGTAACTCACGTGCTGAAGAAACAGGGGTATCAGGTGAAAGGCGTGCAGACTGCGGCCGAGGCGCTTGCTCTCCTCGTGAAATACCGCCCGGATCTGATTGTCAGCGATCTCCGGATGCCGGACATGAACGGCTTCGATCTCCTCGATAAGATCAGGCACCTGCCGAAGATTTCTTCCACCCCAGTGGTCTTCTTTTCTGCCATTGACGATTTCCATGCGAAAGAAGTTGCCCGCGAACTTGGTGCAACAGCCTGCCTTCTCAAGCCGTACGATGAGAACGATTTGTATACTATTCTCAAACAATACCTTCCGCAGTAGCACCCGAACGCGCTTGATCGGCCGGTGTCTGACTTGCTATTGAAGCACCGTGTTGCTACTTTTTCTGTGTCATTCCACGCTCTTCGATCATGAAATTCACCAAACTACTGAAATTCCGTACATCACTCGGGCCTGTTGAGCAAGCCCAGGTTGTGGCCTCGACGGCTGTGGTCGTTACGATGGCGACCATCGTGAGCATCCGTCTTTTCACGGTCGGCAAGACTCTCGATTGGCTTCTGTTCGGCAGCATTATCACGGTCGGTGTGTTCGGATTCATCAATGTTTTCTTTACGCTGAGGTACGGGCAACAACTCGAAGAACAGAAGCGCGAGCTCCTCGCGCTCAATACGATTGCTGAGGCTGTCAACCGTTCCGTGGAGATCAGCCTCCTTCTTCAGGAAGCGATCCGCGAGGTCCGGCGTCTGTTGGATGTGGACTTCGGCTGGATCTATCACGTGGAGGGGGGGAGGCTCGTTCTCAGGGCCTCCGATGGAGTCGCGTCGTCACCGTTGCTCATCATTGATTCGAACATCGAAGCGGACGCGAATGACATCGTGTGGGCACGCTCGCCTCGCATCAGCCAGAAGCCGCGTGGAAGGTCGAATGCATCGAAGTGGCAGTTCGGTGCGATCGCGGCCTGGGGATCCGTTCCCATCACTGTGAAGGATCGGTTTGCCGGAGTGATCATCGTTGCGAGCAAGACCAGGGGCGAGATCATGGAAAAGCAACTGGGATTGATGGGAGCGTTTTCCAACCAGATCGGCGTAGCGCTCGAGAACGCAACCCTCTTTGAGCAGCTGAGGAAATCCGAAGAACGGTACATGGATCTCTTCGAGCATTCCCCCGATATGTCCCACATCGTGACGCGCGAGGGAATCATTGTCAGTTGCAACCAAACCGAGACAGATCGGCTCGGATATCAGAAGGAAGATTTGGTCGGGTTTTCGGTGCTGGCACTCTATCCTCTTCAGTACCATCTCGCTGCGAAGGCCCTCGTTCATGATGTGTTCGAAAGCAGACGTGAGGTGTCGGGCCTGGAGGAGCAATTCCTCACGAAGTCGGGAGAGGTGGTCGATGTCAGTGTGATCACCTCGATCGTCTACGATGAATCGCGTAAACCGGCTTTCATGCGCGTCGTCGCCCGGGACATTACCGAGAAAAAGAAACTCGAATCCAAAATCCTGCACGCCCAACGCATTGACAGCATCGGGAACCTTGCCGGCGGTATTGCCCACGATTTCAATAACATCCTCACGTCGATTCTCGGCTCCACCGCCATCATGAAACGGAAGATGAGGAAAAGCAACACCTGGTACCATTTCGCCGACATCATCGAGACTGCAGCCAAACGGGGGGCCGGGCTCACACGACAACTTCTTACGTTTGCCAGGAAGAGTACCCCTCAATTCCGCCCCGTAATCGTTAACGACATCATCGAAGAAACACTCCGGCTGTTCGAGCGCAGCATCGACAAGAGTATCGCAATCGGCAAGGAGCTTTCCGGCGACATGGCCATCATCAAAGGGGACGACGGTCAGATCCAGCAAGCGCTTCTCAACCTGCTCATCAACGCGCGCGATGCAATGCCAAACGGAGGGACCATAAAGATCAGCAGTCAGATCGTGGACTCCGACGTGCAGCACTCCAGCGTGTTCGGGGAGCCGCGGGCGGGCGAGTTTGCTTCGATTATCGTCCGTGACAACGGAATCGGGATGAGCCAGGAGGTTCAGCAACGGATATTCGAGCCTTTTTTCACGACGAAGGAAAAGGGGACGGGCTTGGGGCTTTCCGTCGTATACGGGGTGGTCAATTCGCACGGTGGCTTCATCACCATGCAGAGCGATCCTGAACGCGGATCACAGTTTTCGATGTTCTTTCCCCTCCTGGCAGACAGAGAGAAGTTTCAGCGTGCGCTCAAACAGCAGAGGCTCCAGCAGGGTCACGAACGAATCCTCGTCGTCGATGACGAGGAGCACGTAAGCGAGATGATTAGCCGCATGCTCCAGCATCTCGGGTACAAGGTCCTGGTCGTTCACAGCGGTCAGGAAGCTCTCGTCCTGATCGGGAAGAAGACGCGCATCGATGCGGTCATCCTGGACATGAACATGCCAACGATGAGCGGGAAAGAGACGTTCGAGAGGCTCAAAGAAATCAGACCTGATGTGCGCGTCGTTGTATCGACTGGCTACAGCAACGAGAGCCTGGAGCCCACGCCGCTGAACAATCTTGTTGACGGGTTCCTTCAGAAGCCATACCAAATGGAGGAGCTGTCGAAAGTGTTGCGTGAAGTGTTTGACGGAAAACCGGATGGTTCGTAGGGTGGTGCATTGAGAGGAGCAGAACGTCAGCGTTCATGTTCCTGTGTTCATGTTCCTGCGATGTGATCGTTGCAAATCGGTCAAATAATTGCTACCATTTTCGGGCAGAATAACAACCCTCCCCTTCACAGCCGTATTCAACAATCAGATATCGACGGAGTATGAATCTCGAGAAGTTCGGAGAAGAATTGCGGAGGCAGCGCGAGCAGAAACAGATCTCTCTACCTGCGATCTCTGAAGCAACACGCATCAGTGAAAAAATGCTGGAGGCAATCGAGACCGGCAAATTCTCTGTCCTTCCTCAAGCCTATATACGTGCCTTCCTCCGGGCCTATGCTCGTACAATTGACCTCAATCCGGACGAAGTTCTTCGCCACTATGACGAAGTGAACCAGGAGATCAGGACCGTGGCGGAGGAGTGGGTCAACCGGGGCAAGCATCATGTCGTCCGTGCCGAACGCACCTCAGCCGAGTCAACACCGTCTTCATCCCGAATTTCGCTCCCCTCCATTATCGTCGCTGTCGTAATCCTTGTTGCAGCCTCAGGGATCATCTTTCTTGCGAACAAGGAATCCGCGATACCATCACAAGAGCCCCTCTCAAAGGTACCATTTGATAAGGCTGTGCGCGAGTCGGAAGCTGCTGTCATTCAACCCGAACAAACTCCCCAGCAGACACCTCGCCAACCATCTCCGCAGACGACCCTTCAACCTGCAGCCGATAGCCTGCGCCTGGAGATCACAACCACAGATTCTGTCTGGGTCTCCGTGGTGATAGACAATGTCCGAAGGGGTCAGTATCTCTTTCCCGCGGGGCGGATCCGCGCGTGGACGGCAAAGGAACAGTTCATCGTGTCGATGGGGAATGCGGGCGCCGCTACGTTTCGTCTCAACGGTGAAAGTCTCGGCGCACTTGGGAAACGTGGCGCCGTCGCGCGGAATGTACTTATCACCCAGTCTGGTATTCAGCAGGTTCAATAACGCTGTCCGGAACACATGGCCGTCAGTGCGAGCATAGTCAAGCGTTTCGAAGGACTCCGCGCCCGGCTGTGGGAGCATGATCACCGCTACTACGTTCTCGCCCAGCCGACGATTGCAGATGCGGAATATGATCGGCTCATGAAAGAGCTTCTGGATCTGGAGGCAGCCCATCCGGAATTGGCCACGCCGGATTCTCCCAGTCAGCGTGTCGGAGGTCAGCCCACGAAAGAATTCCCGACCGTCACGCATAACGTTCCCATGCTGAGTCTCTCGAATACCTACAATGAGGATGAAGTAAGAGATTTCGACCGCCGAGTTCGTTCGGCCCTCGGCCAGGAACCGTTCAAGTATGTGTGCGAGTTGAAGTTCGACGGTGTGGCTGTGAGTCTCCGGTACAGCAACGGGATGTTCGTCCGCGGGGCGACGCGTGGCGACGGTACACGGGGAGACGAAATCACACAGAATCTGAAAACAATCCGGTCCATACCCTTGAGAACAAGAAAGAAGAAAAAGGGAATGGATGAGTTTGAGGTCCGCGGTGAAGTCTACATGAGACGTGACGATTTTCGCAGAATGAACGAAACCAGGGAGCTTGCAGGAGAGAAAACGTTCATCAATCCACGCAATTCTGCGGCCGGAACGCTGAAACTCCAGGATCCGAAAATCGTGGCAGGACGTCCCCTGAATTTCGTGGCATACTACCTTCGAACTGAAAGCGTCGGGCTCTCAAGTCATTCCGAGAACTTGAGAATACTGCGGGATCTTGGATTTCCTGTGAGTGAACATACACGGGTGAGCAAGGACGTGGAAGGAGTTGCTGGGTATTGGAAGGAGTGGGACGAACGCCGGGATAGTCTCCCGTACGACATTGATGGTGTCGTGGTGAAGGTCGATTCGTTGAGTCAGCAGGAGCGGCTGGGAATGATTGCAAAGAGTCCACGGTGGGCCATCGCGTTCAAGTTCGCAGCTCGCCAGGCGATGACGACTTTGCATAACATCACCCTGCAGGTTGGCAGGGTCGGAACCATTACGCCGGTGGCGGAGTTGGAGCCCGTATTTGTAGGGGGCACGACGGTGTCGAGGGCGACCCTGCACAACGAGGACTATATCAAAGCGCTCGATATTCGCCCCGGGGACACTGTTGTTGTTGAAAAAGGGGGAGACGTCATCCCGAAGGTTAGCGCTGTTGTCAAGGAACAACGTCGCTCCGGGACAAAGCCGTTTTCGATGCCTGGCAAGTGTCCGGAATGCGGCTCGCGCATCTCGCGGCCGGAAGGGGAAGCAAACCATTATTGTGAGAACAGCGAATGCCCGGCTCAGATCCGGGCCCGAATTGAACATTTTGCTCATCGCGGAGCCATGGACATCGAGGGGCTCGGTGAAGCAATCGTCGATCAGCTCGTCAGCCTCGGGTTTGTCCACAACTATGCCGACGTCTACGGGCTCCAAAGAAAGCGCGAAGAGTTGGTGACCCTTGAGCGTTGGGGCGAGAAGAGCGTTGAGAATCTCCTCCTGGCGATCGAAGGGAGCAAACAGCGACCGTTTACGCGGGTTCTTTTTGCACTTGGAATTCGCCACGTCGGAACGAGCGTGGCACAGTTGATCGTCAATCAGGTTCGATCGATGGAAGGTTTAGTCGGAGCTTCTTTCGAGGAGCTTCAGGGCATTCAGGGCGTTGGTCCTCGCATTGCCGAAAGTGTCCGGAGATTCGTCGAGGACAAGCACAACCTGAAGGTTATTGAACGATTGAAAAAGGCAGGCCTTCAGTTTGAAGAGAAGCAGCGGCGCAGTGTCAGGCGATCTGCGCTGACCGGGAAGACTGTCGTGCTAACGGGTACGCTGTCGTCGCTCACGCGCGACCAGGCAAGGCAGATGATTGAGAATTCGGGCGGGCACGTCGCTTCCAGCGTCAGCAGCAAGACAGACTATGTGGTTGTCGGTATTGATCCCGGCTCCAAGCTGAACACGGCACAGAAACTTGGGGTTCAGACGCTCCGGGAGGAAGAGTTTATTAGGCTCGTCCAGAGCAAATAGAGAACGGTGATCGTGGCACCGTTTTGTACTCTCGGTTCCCGATTGTTGTCCGAAACGGAAGAAGTTGAAAACCAGTGAAGCGGGAAGAGGTGCACGGCACAGATCTATGCTGGAAAAAATGCGATACCACATTGGAACGTCCTATGCGCGGTACCATTTCAGGGCTGCAGGGGATCCGATTGTCCATTTCACCGAGGCGATCACCCAGGCGCGCAGGCCCCTTGTTATCCTGCCCGAAATCTCCGCCGAGGCTTCCGTCATCGAAGAAGTCCTGAAATTTCTCACACAACGATTCCACACGAGCAAGGTGGTGTTGGTCGCCCGGCAAGATATCGTATCCTCTCTGCCCGATCACCGCGGCTTCAATGTCGTCACGTACACCGGGGAGGAACTCAACACGTGGTATCTTCCGCGCCCCGGGTTGCTTCGAAAGATGAAAAAGAGTACATTCGATGTGGCGTTAGACCTGAATGTCCGCTTCGCACTGCCGAGTTCATTTCTGTGTCGCGCCTCGCAAGCGCCGTTGCGCATCGGATTCGTGAAGCAGTACGCTGATAGTTTCTATAACTTTCAAGTGCAGACCGGGCCGTCAAGCAATCTTACTCAAGTATATTCAAAACTGTTGAAGTGCATAGAAATGTTTTGACCGGATCGATTCAGCGCAGAGAGAATCGGTCGGGAGCCCCCAGTGGCAAGAGGAGACTGTCATGCAATTTGAAGTGAAGAAGAATGGTGATGCGACGATTCTCAAGATCAAGGAACGCAAGCTTGATGCGAGCGTCTCTCCTGAGTTGAAGGGGGAATTCCTGGTCCTCTGCAATCGCCAGACGAAGATTCTTGTCATTGACCTGAGCCAGGTGGAATTCTGTGACAGTAGCGGCCTCAGCGCACTTCTGATTGCCGAACGTAAGATGAGGGAGAACGGGGGACTTGTGAAGCTTGCCGGTCTCCAGAAGAAAGTGCTCTCACTCATTCGTATTTCCCGCCTTGACCGCGCCTTCCATATCCATGACACGGTTGCTAAAGCGCTTCGGTCGTAGCAGTCTCACGTTTTCCGGGCCTCAGCCTTTCTCTCTGCATGAAGCCGGACCTTTCCTCAAACTCACCTAGGAGAATTGTATGGGTTTTTCGGTGCTGGACTACGGCATCGTCGGTGTCTACCTGATTGGTGTCACTGTTATTGGGACTCTGATCGCCGGCAAACAGCGGACTTCGCGGGACTATTTCCTTGGGGGCAAGGAAATGTCATGGTGGTCTGTGGGCTTTTCGATTGTAGCAAGCGAAACAAGCACCCTGACGTTCATCAGCGTCCCTGGTCTCGCCTATACCGGCACCATGCATTTTCTCCAACTGGCTCTGGGCTACTTCATTGGCCGTCTGCTGGTCAGCGTTGTCTTCATTCCTGCCTACTACAAGGGCGATCTCGAAACCGCGTACGATTTCCTCGGGAAACGATTCGGCCTGTCGCTCAGGAAATTCACCTCGTCGGTTTTTCTTGTCACCCGCGTCCTCGCCTCTGGGGTCAGACTATTCGCCACTGCGATTCCCGTTCACCTCATTACCGGGTTGGATTACTCCACGAGCATTTTGTTGATCGGTGTTTTCACGCTGATCTACACGTACTTGGGCGGACTGAAAGCTGTCGTCGCCATGGACGTAGTGCAGCTGTTCATTTACCTGAGCGGAGCTGCGGCGGCGATGGGTATCATCATCCATCAATTGCCGAACGGATGGGCTGATGTTGCTAGCTTCGCGAGAGCAAACGGCGGCGATAAATTTGCGATCCTGAATCTCAATTGGGGTACTGATTTCTGGAGTTTCCTTGCCACACCGTATACACTCGTCGGGGGCCTGCTCGGCGGGACCTTCCTGACGATGGCGTCTCATGGAACCGACCAGCTGCTCGTGCAGCGCCTTCTCGGATGCAAGTCCCGCTGGGATAGTCAACGCGCGTTGATGCTCGACGCGGTTTTCATCGTCCTGCAGTTTGCCTTCTTCCTGCTGCTGGGTCTCTGCCTCTATGCGTTCTACGGAGGTGTTTCGATTCAACAACTGGGATTGAGTGCATCGGACGAAGTGTTCCCGAAATTCATCATCGAAAATCTTCCGACAGGAGTGGCGGGTCTCGTCGTCGCAGGGGTCCTTGCCTCCGCCATGGGGACACTTTCGTCGTCGATCAGCTCCCTTGCCTCGTCAACATATCTCGACCTTTTCAAAATGACGTCGAAAGGAAAAGCGACCACGGGAAAAGCAGAAGTGTGGTGGTCCAAAGCATTCACGCTCTTGTGGGGTATCGTGCTGATCGGTGGAGCAATGTTGTTCACGGATTCGAAGAACCCTGTAATCGAAATCGGATTGAAGATAGCCTCGTTCACCTACGGCGGTCTTCTCGGGACTTTTTTCCTCGGCCTTCTTTTCAAACGAACTAATCAGAAAGATGCGTACATCGGGTTCGTGGCCGGCATTGCGGCGATGACGATCGTTCTGTCGTCGACGAGAATCGACTTTACGTGGCATACCTTCATTGGTTCCTCGGTGACGATCCTCGTCGGCAATCTGAGTAGCTGGATCCGCGCCCGCGTAGCACCGTCGGCATCGTAATCCTCGGGGACCCCATGGGGAAGATCAGCCGATTCTCGATCCAGTCCGGTCAGGCCGGTATGTCAGGGCTCGACAGAGTACTACGGCAATATTTCGATTTCCTCCGACTGGAAAAAGGGGTCACCCTGCACACGTTTCATTCCTATCAGTTTGATCTCGCGAAGTATCGCACGTTCCTCACCGCGCAGGAAATCCAGTCTGCCCAAAAGGTCACCGAAGAACACATCGGTGATTTCCTCAAAGAATTGACAAAGAAGAACCTTTCACCAAGAAGTATCTCAAGAATTCTCTCCACTGTTCGGGGCTTCCATCGTTTTCTGGTCGGCGAGGGAATACATGACGATGACCCGACGGAAAACATCGAATCACCGAAACGATCGAAATTCCTTCCCGGAGTCCTGTCTGTTGCGGAAGTTGATCTCGTCCTCAAGCAACCTGACACACGGCAGCAACTGGGGTTGCGGGATCGGGCCATTCTGGAAGTTCTCTATGCAACCGGGGTGAGGGTCTCGGAGCTGACCAATCTCAAGCAGTCCGATCTGATGTTCGATTCGGATTTGATCCTTGTCTTCGGAAAGGGCTCCAAGGAGCGTCTTGTACCAATTGGAGCATCAGCCGTGGACTGGGTGACCAGGTATCAGCGGGAAGTGCGAATTCATCTTGCGAAGGGGGGGAAGTCGCAGGACGTGCTCTTTCTCAATTTCCGTGGTGGGAGGCTATCGAGGGCGGCGATACGCGACATGGTGGCGAAATACGCCCGGGCTGCTGGTATCAAGAAGGAAGTACACCCGCACACATTCCGTCACTCCTTCGCCACCCATCTACTGGAAGGCGGAGCCGATCTCCGCGCTGTGCAGGAAATGCTGGGCCACGTTGATATCTCCACAACGCAAATCTACACACACATTGACCGCGAATACCTCAAAGAAGTCCATCGCACGTTCCATCCCCGCGCCTGACCGTCCAACCAAACGAAACACTTGGCAGTCCGATCCGAGACTTGACTTGGAGTGTAGATGCTGATCAATCAGTGGCGACGGGACTGGCGTCCCGTCGGACGAGTCAAAGCTCTTGTCCGTCGGATCGCTGATCCGACGCCGGGTACCTCTTGCTGCAAGGCCCGAACCACAACTCGAAGTCCAATTCTGCTAGCAATATGATAGCTTTGGACAATTACTACTACAGGCATTTGCCACACTATCAGCCGGATGGGGCCACGTACTTTGTGACATTTCGACTTGCGGGATCATTGGCCATAAGCTTGACTAGGAGATGGCTAGATGAGGCGACAGAGCTTGAGAAAATCATCTTGGGGTCCAGAACCGACGAGGAACGGGCGGAGGCAATGAAGCTGTATCGCCTCAAACACTTCGGCCGTCTGGATGCTATGCTAAATCGATTAAGGCCGGGTCCTCTCTGGCTCAGTCAGCCTGAAATCGCGCAGATTGTGGTGGAGGCGATAGAGTTTCGCGATGGCACTATGTTCGACCTCTATGCCTGTTGCATTATGCCAAATCATGTTCATCTGGTGTTTAAGCTACCGGAAAAGAATGAGCGATGCAGGGGAAATGCCGGGGGAGGAGAACTTGTCGAGAATAGTTGTTCGTCCTCTCACCCAGTAACAGATATCATAGGTTCACTGAAGAAACACACTGCTCTCGAAGCAAATAGAAAGCTGGGTCGTCATGGTGCTTTCTGGAAGGGTGAAAACTATGACCACGTCGTGCGCGATGGAGAAGAGCTGGAAAGGATCTTATGGTATGTGATCTTGAATCCGGTCAAGGCCCGACTAGTGAAGTCGTGGACCGATTGGAAATGGACGTACTGCAAGCCGGGTTTGTTATGGTAGGGATTTGTCAATGCGAACGGTGCTGGCGGCCTGACTGAGGAACAGAAGCTGTCGTTCGGAGGCGACGGGACTGGCGTCCCGTCGGACATTTCAAACCTCTTGTCCGCCGGATTGCTAATCCGACGCCGGGTGCCCCCCGGCCGATCCGTGCTACTGCATTATCCCTTGATGAACGCGATCAGCGACACTATGACGAAATACAGAAGTGATGCTTTTCATTCGTGTATGGATCTTCAGGGAGAGGAAGCCCCTCCGGTGTATGAAGCCACCACAGGCCAGCAGAGAGAGCGATCAGAACGGCCAGGGCGCCAAAGAAGGCAGAAAGCGAAGGCTTGCTTGCCGGCACCGGGAAAGAAACCGGAGAGTTGGCATCTGTTGAACTATTCGAGGATTGACGTGGAAAAATGTACCGGCACTTCTGACACTGAGAGAAGACGTCCGGTTGTTCATTGCCGCACTTTGGACAAGTCATCGTGATCGTCTCCGTTTCCTTTAGAGAAGAATAGGCTCCATGATGGCTGGTGCCCTGCAAAGATAGTCTGGCTGTCGGTCAAAATCAAAGACTCTGAGAGTCTTGTTGCTCAACCAGAGGCCAAACCGTTCCACAAAGGTCGTGCCAAACAAGATAGCTTGAATTTCTACTCATTTTTTGGTAAATATCCCGGTCAGATTACCGTAGGATCAACATCTCCGCGCTCACTGCGCTTCATCGGACAGCCGAATCGATTTGGTTGCTTTCAGTGATGATACTCCGGAGCGGCTGCGCCTGTTTCGATTCCTGAGTTCTTAGACTATGCAGCGAAAAATTCTCGCACTCGCAGAAGGACGTTTCAGTCCGCTGAAATCCAAAACGGCCAATGGCGCCATTGCCTATCTGCCGGGTGAAGTAGTCGGGGTCATCGACAGCACGAAGTCCGGGATGATCGCTCAACAGGTACTCGGATACGGAGGTCCAATACCGGTGGTGCGAAGCCTCGAAGAGGGCTTCCGCTTCAGTCCAACACACATGCTCGTTGGAATTGCTCCCACAGGGGGCCGCCTGCCGGATGCGTGGCGGGATGTCATCCGAAAAGCCATCATGGCGCGCCTGCATATCTTGAGTGGGCTTCATACGATTCTTTCCGACGATCCAGAGTTCGCAGCTCTCGCGCACGAACATGACATCACATTGACCGATTATCGAAAGATCGGGCCCGAATCGGAAGTGGTCGCCAAGGGTTCGTGGCGGAGCCGTACAGCAAAGGTCATCCTGACCGTCGGGACGGACTGCAATATCGGAAAAATGACCACGCAGCTGGAGGTTCACAAGGGCTTGGTACAACGCGGATTGAAAGCAGACTTCGTCGCAACTGGTCAGACGGGAATGATGATCCGGGGAAGAGGCGTTGCGGTCGACTCGCTCATTGGCGACTACATCGCAGGAGCGATCGAACTGGAAGTGGACCGTTCCGTTGAGGAAGGGTATGAGTACATCCTCGTGGAAGGACAGGGTTCTCTCACACATATGGGCTATTCGGGTGTGACGCTCGGTCTCATCCACGGAACAATGCCGGATGCGATGATTCTCTGCCATCAGCCCGCGCGTTTGAAGGACGACTACGGCCTGCTCCTTCCGGGTCTGAAAAACATCATCGCATTCCATGAAACCGTAGTAAAGTTCTTCCGTGAAACGAAAGTTGTCGCGATCGGACTCAACACGGTAGGTCTAACAGATGATGAAGCGCGTGAAGCGGCAGAACAGATCAGTCAAATGACCGGCCTCCCGGCAGTGGATGCATTTCGGTTCGGCCCGGAGAAGTTAACGGACGCTGTCGTGGGGTATTTTTCTTCAAGACACAATCGGTCTTAGGAAGGAGTACTGTGGACGCATTTCGCTATCAAGAGAATGAGCTGTACTGCGAGGATGTTTCGTTGTCGGAGCTCGCCGAGGAGTTCGGAACCCCTTTGTATGTCTACAGCAGAAGCAAGCACCGCTGGCCGGGACAGAGCACCTGGTCTGCTATGCTCTGAAGGCAAACGCGAATACGGCGTTGCTCAAGATCCTCGCCCAGGAAGGAGCCGGTGCTGATGTTGTCTCGGCAGGGGAATTGTATCTGGCGCTCAAAGCCGGATTTTCTCCCGACACAATTACCTTCGCCGGTGTCGGCAAGCGTGACGATGAAATCGAGTACGCGCTCAAGAACGACATCTTCTCGATCAATGCCGAGTCATCGCAAGAGCTCCAGGTGATTTCGCTCGTGGCTCTCCGCCTCGGCAAGAAGGCTCGCATCTCCCTCCGGGTCAATCCGGATATTGATGCACAAAGTCATCCGTACATCACAACCGGATTGAAGCAAAACAAGTTTGGGATTCCGGCGGAGGAAGCCTTGAAGCTCTTCCAGTATGCGGGATCGCTCTCGCATCTGGAGGTCATCGGAGTGCACGCCCACATCGGTTCACAGATCACAAAGGTGGAGCCTTTTGTAGAAGCGGCCGCGTTTCTTGCAAATCTCGTGAAATCCCTGCGCGAAGCGGGACTGCCGATCAACCATATTGATTTTGGAGGAGGATTCGGAGTCCAATACATCAACGCTCTTGCATGTGAGGGCTTGCCGAAAGAGCCTGAAGGAGTTGCGGTGCCGCCGTTACATCTGTTTGTCGAGGGAGCCCTGCCTGTTCTCAAGGAAACAGGGTGCTCGCTTTGGTTCGAGCCGGGGCGCTCGATCGTTGCCAATGCCGGGATTCTGCTCACAAGGGTCCTCTATACGAAAGAGAACGGCGCGAAGAAATTCGTTGTTGTTGATGCAGGGATGAACGATCTGTTGCGACCGAGCCTCTACAATGCGTATCACCAGATTGTGCCCCTCAAACTGCAGACGTATGAGTGCGAGAAGGTAGATGTTGTAGGACCTATTTGTGAAACCGGGGATTATCTTGCGCGCGACCGTTCCCTCAACAAATCGAAGCGAAATGACGCACTTGCAGTGATGACGGCTGGGGCCTATGGTTTTTCGCTCTCTTCGAACTACAACGCCCGGCTGCGCCCGGCAGAGATTCTTGTGAATGGAGACAAAGTTCGCGTCATCCGTGACCGGCAAACAATGGATCAACTGCAATAGCGACGAGGAAAGAAGACGACGATGAAATCATTTGATCTAGCTGTGGTCGGGGCAACGGGCATGGTTGGGAGGATGATGCTGAAAGTGCTGGAGGAACGGAGGTTCCCGGTCAACCGCCTCCTCCCGCTTGCATCGGAGCGTTCAGTCGGGAAACAAATCATCTTCCAGGGGAAGACGATTGATGTCCGGAAGCTTGAACCCGAACAGTTCAGGGACATTCACTTCGCACTGTTCTCAGCCGGAGCGGGCGTGAGCAAGGAATTCGCTCCCCATGCTGTCAAAGCAGGGGCAATCGTCATCGACAACAGCAGCGCCTTTCGAATGGACGAAGGCGTGCCGCTGGTTGTCCCCGAGGTCAATCGGCATCAGGCCTTTCATCACAAAGGAATTATCGCGAATCCTAACTGCTCGACCATTCAGATGGTCGTTGTCCTGAAGCCTCTCCACGATCGATTCAAGATCAAGCGTGTCGTCGTGTCGACCTACCAGTCTGTCACCGGCGCCGGCCAGCGGGCTGTCGCACAACTGGAAGATGAGCTGGCGAAGCGGCCGGTGCGCGAGAAGAAATTTCCTCACCCGATAGCTTTCAACTGCCTGCCGCATATCGATGTCTTCTTCGACGATGGCTACACAAAGGAAGAAATGAAGATGAAGCTGGAGACGAGGAAGATCATGGAAGCAAACATCAGTGTGACCGCTACAACCGTGCGAGTACCCGTCATGGGAGGACACAGCGAATCGGTGAACATTGAGTTCGAGAAAGAGTGCAGCGTGAGTGAGGTGCGTGAAATCCTCCGGACGGCACCGGGCGTTGTTCTCCAGGACGATCCCGCACAGAATCTCTATCCGATGCCCGTCACAGCGTTCGACAAGGATGAGGTCTTTGTCGGTCGAATACGAAAAGACGATACCATTCCCTATGGAATCAATCTCTGGATCGTCTCGGACAATATCCGCAAAGGGGCTGCAACGAACGCCGTTCAGATCGCTGAAGTGCTTATCGCCGGGTCATAGATACTGATGAACAGGCTCGCCCGAAACAACCGAACGCAGGCTCTCCTTACACTCCTCGTACTCTCGTGTGCATCAGGCTGTGGCAGTCAAGAAGGAAAGTCAGGTGGTGCTGTTCAGTATTACGAACTTAAAGGTCTCGTGATGGCACTTGAGCCTTCGCGGAATCGTGTTATCATTGCACACGAGGAAATACCTCATTTTATGAAGGCGATGACAATGTCTTTCACGGTCAAAGATACCAGCCTGCTGCAAGGGATTGAGGTGGGCGATTCCGTGCGAGGTGTTCTCGCGGTGCGTCGACCCGATCTTTGGCTCGATAGCCTGGCAGTCGTGAGAAAATGACGTCCACAAAAAAAGTTGATAAAGAAAAGCAGTCTCTCTTCTCCTGGAGTTATCCGTGAAGCTTGATTTTCGGGAAAGACTAAAGCGTGGTCCTGTGCTGTGCGACGGTGCGATGGGTACGCTGTTGGATCTCTATGGATGCGATGAACGTCCCCATGAGATTCAGAATATCAAAAATCCTGGCATTGTCGAGCGCATTCATCGGGAGTATATCGACGCCGGGGCCGAGATCATTGAGACCAACACCTTCTCCGCCAACCGCTTTCGTCTCGCTCAGTTTCACATTGAGGATCGCCTCAGGGAGATCAACGGATCCGCCGTCGAAATCGCGCGTCGGGCAGCTGGAGATGATATTTACGTTGCCGGCTCTGTTGGACCTACCGGCAAGCTGCTCGAGCCGATCGGAAAAATCAAGATGTCCCAGGCCCGCGACGCGTTCAAAGAGCAGATCGAAATCCTGCTCAAAGGGGGCGTTGATTTACTCATCCTTGAGACATTTGTCAGCCTTCACGAACTCGATGAAGCGATTTCCGCCGCCAAAGAACTGACAACGATTCCCATCGTTGCTCAGAAGGCTTTCCCTGAGGATGGCTCCATACTCTCCGGATCGTTTCCCCTTGAAGTTGTTGAACATCTCCTAAGCCGCGGCGTGGATGTCATTGGCGCCAACTGCACAGTCGGTCCGCAGCGGATGTTCAGCCTTATCCGAACGATGTACAAGGACGGAGTTATTCTCTCTGCTCAACCAGCAGCTGGAATTCCAACACTGCAGGATGGCCGGTCAGTGTACCACACCACGCCCGAATATCTGGCTGCCTACGCCCGTGAGCTCGTGCAGGCCGGGGTCACGCTCATCGGTGCTTGCTGCGGATCGACACCTGCTCACATCAGGGCTATTCGCAGGACCCTGGACGAACTGGCGGGCCAGCCTGCTCCCAGTATCTCCGTTCGGGAAACAGCTCGAGCCCCTTCGGGCGGGAAATCGATGGCTCGGACGGAACTTGCAGAGGTGGAAGGGTTGCCCGACACCCGTTCGCACTTTGCGCGGAATATCGGAAAGAAATTTCTCGTGACGGCCGAACTCGATGTTCCGCGAGGACTCGACATGTCATCAGTCATCGAAGGGGCCAGGTACCTTCATCGATTTGGTGTTGACGCAATCAACCTCACCGATGGGGCCCGTGCCCGGTTACGCCTCAGCTCGGTTGCACTCTCTCACGTGATGCAGCGAGACGTTGGCATTGAGGCGATGACGCACATGACGACCCGCGATCGAAACATGATTGGTCTGCAAGCCGAACTGCTTGGGGCTCATGCCCTTGGTTTGCGTAATATCCTCTGCATCACCGGCGATCCCACGAGCATCGGCGACTATCCACACGCAACGTCGGTCTTCGACATCGACTCCATCGGTCTCATCCGTGCGATCAACGCAATGAACGGCGGGAGGGATCTTATGGGGAATTCTCTCGGACAGAGGACATCGTTTATGATCGCTTGTGCGACGAATCCGAAAGCGGATGACATGGATCGCGAACTCAAGCGGTTGTCGATGAAGATCGAAGCGGGTGCTGACATCGTCTTCACGCAACCGATGTATGAAATGCGCACACTCGAGCAGTTCGTGAAACGAACCGAGCAATGGAAGAAACCTGTCATGCTCGGTGTTCTTCCTCTGAGGAGCTACCGGCACGCAGAGTTTTTGCACAACGAAATCCCCGGCATGACAATTCCTGAAAGCATCCGGGAAACATTGCGCAACGCGGGTGACAAAGCATCTGTCGCCGGTGTACAGCTCGCCAAAGACTTCCTCCGCGAAGCCCGCCATCTCGTCGCGGGTGTCTACCTGATGCCTCCTTTCAAGAAATACGACGTGATCCCCCAAATCCTTGAGGCGATTCGCTGAAAATCGCAGCTTCAAAATCGATGTTTCAAGTGGCGCGTGGCTCTTCGATGTACTTCCGCAGGTATTCCATGCCTGCTTTCTTCTGATTCTGCGCCGCAGATGCCAGCCGCTTGGCTGGACCCACAATCCCCTTGCTTTTCGGAAACGGATTCGTGATATTTCTGCGAATATTCTCCCATTAGCATATCCGGACACGCCTGGTTTACTCATGCATCTTGCACGTTCCATCTTTGCTCTGCAATTCTGTGCCATTCTGCACCCGGATGCCGCCAATAGCCAGGTAAAACCAGATACGGGGCGGTCAATTCTCGCTGTGCGCGCAACACAACCCATCAAGATCGACGGTCGCATAACCGAAGGGGTGTGGCAGCGTGCAGGCGAAACCAGTTTCACCCAGCGACAACCCGATGAGGGAGCACCCGCATCTCAGAAAACCGAGGCTTGGGTTGCCTATGACGAAGATGCACTGTACGTCGCGGTGAAGCTCTATGATTCTCATCCTGATTCAATCATGGGCAGGCTGGCCCGACGCGACCAGGACTCGGAATCCGATGAAATCGGTGTTGGGATAGATGCCGCCCATGACAAAAGGACGGCAATGTACTTCCTCGTCAATCCTGCGGGGGCAATCCAGGACGGCACGTTCTCCAACGACACGCAAATGGATGAAAGTTGGGATGGCGTATGGGATGTTGCAGTGCATGTTGAAGAGTGGGGGTGGACCGCAGAATACCGTATCCCGTATTCGCAGCTGCGCTTTCCAAAAGCTGATCACTATACGTGGGGTATAGAGATCTACAGGGGGATCAAACGGAGGAACGAGGAGTCGTATCTTGTTCTCTATCCTCGAACCGATCGTGTTCGAGTCTCCCGATGGGTGGAGCTGAAGGGAATCGAAGGCATCAAGCCGCCTGCGCGGATCGAGCTTCTGCCATATGCTGCAGCGACGGGCAAGTTTGTCCAGGAACCCGGAGTTGATGCTTTCAATGTGGGAAGAACGGATCCGTTTGAATTTCAGCGTAGATATCCCTTCAATATCGGTGCCGATGCGAAGGTTGGCCTCGCCGGTGATGTGACGCTTGATCTTTCATTGAACCCCGACTTTGCGCAAGTCGAAGTCGATCCTGCCGTTGTCAATCTGACTGCCTACGAAGTGTACTACCAGGAAAAGCGCCCCTTCTTCATGGAGGGGTCAAACATCCTCAGCTTTGGACGCGGCGGGGCGTCGGGGCTTCAGGACTTCAACTGGTCTGATCCAAACTTCTTCTATAGCCGGCGAATCGGTCGGGCACCACAAGGCTCTGTGAACCATCGGGGATTTCTCGATGTCCCTGATCGAACGACAATTCTGGGTGCGGCGAAAGTGAGCGGAAAGATCACAAACTCGTGGTCATTTGCCGCTGTGAGCGCATTGACAGATCGCGAACATGGTCAGGCGGATTCAGCCGAAGTGCGGTTCAAGAATGAGATTGAACCGCTTTCATTCTACGGAATTGTCCGCACGCTCAAGGAATTCAACGACGCCCGACAGGCGATCGGCATACTCGGCACGGTTGTCGGGCGGGATATGCGCGACGATCGACTAAAGGGCGTGATGAACAACCGGGCACTGTCAATCGGCCTCGATGGCTGGTCGTTTCTCGATGAGAAAAAAATCTGGGTGCTTACCGGATGGGCAGGGGCGTCATCCGTATCGGGGACCAAAGACCGGATGGTCAACCTTCAGCGCTCCGCACAGCACTACTTTCAGCGTCCGGATGCGAGCTATCTTGGAGTTGATTCGAGCGCAACATCGTTGACGGGGTGGGCGTCCCGCATCTGGCTGGATAAAGTTTCTGGAAACTGGATCTTCAATTCCGCAATTGGTGCAATTCACCCGAATTTTGAAACGAACGATGTGGGATTCCTCTCACGAGCGGATGTCATCAATAGTCACATCTATCTTGGCTACGAATGGTATGAACCGGAAGGGATGTTTCGAACGAAGGCTATCAGCGGAGCCATTGTTCGGGAGTTCAATTTCGGCGGGAAAAAGACGGGGGAAAGCTACCAACTTTTCCTGTCGGGTCAGTTTCTCAACTACTGGGGGGCAAGCCTCTCGCTGGCCTACTATGGCGAGACGTATGATGATCAGAGAACACGCGGCGGGCCCTTGATGAAGTCACTCAGGAGCAGAAGTATGGCGCTCAATCTCTCAAGCGATTCGAGGAAGTCTCTCTATGGTTCACTGAATGTGAGCGCCGGGAGGGGGGAATCGGGCGGCTGGCTTTACACGACAGGCTTGTATTTCAACTGGAAAGCATCGAGGACTCTCAACACCAGCATCTATATCGATTTCTCCCGTGTACATAACGCCTCGCAGTTTATTACCGCTGTCGCGGATGTGCAGGCCACAGCAACGTATGGTACACGGTACGTGTTCGGAGTTCTGGATCAGAAGCAACTTTCCACCACGCTGCGACTGAACTGGACCTTCACACCGAAGCTGAGTTTTCAACTGTATCTTCAGCCGCTTCTTTCAACAGGATCATACCCGAGCATCATGGAACTGGCTCAGCCCGGGACGTTCATGTTCAACAGGTATGGGGAATGGAAATCCTGGAACCCGGATTTCAATTTCAAGTCCCTGCGCGCAAACGCGGTGTTTCGTTGGGAATACCTGCCGGGCTCGACGATGTACTTCGTGTGGACAAATGAAAAGATGGACTATGAAAGCAGGGGAGATTTCTCTCTTGAGCGGGACGTTAGCAGGCTGATGCGCATGACTCCGGACAACGTTTACTCCATCAAAATTACCTACTGGATCAATCCCTAAGCAGCTCTCGCCTCGGTTCGTTCTCTTATTCGACTACTGCATTGCTTTCTGAGAAGAGAATCTCATCCGGTATTATTGTGCCGGGTCCGCCGCCGGGTCTATCTGACAATCGCTGACTTGAACTGGGGGTCCTGCCACACCGAAAGGAAATCAGGATCAAGGATTTCCAGAAAATTGTATTCGATTGCGACC
>JACVXU010000391.1 GCA_015661185.1 Bacteroidota bacterium | reverse complement strand
TTGTGTGAAGAGAGAGTTCTTGTTACCTTCATAACACCTTTTCGCACTATCCAAATCAATATCCAACATCTCACGAGGTGCCTCTATGTTGCGAACAATAATCAGATCTTCCATTGTTGTCCTTCTGGCCTCGCTGGTGTTCTTCGCCGGCTGTTCGAGTTCCCAGGGGACACGACCGGAGGTCACAAGTCAGCAGGTTCTTGACAACGTCAAAGCCGGCCAATTTGATACAGGCAGAATGTGGACATTTGACTATCCACCTGTGGATTATTTCAAGAAGACGTATGGCTTCACTCCGGACAAAGCATGGTTTGAAAAAGCCCGACTCTCTGCGCTGAGGCTGCCCGGCTGCACTGCCTCCTTCGTTTCTGAAGATGGACTTGTATTCACTAACCACCATTGTGCTCGTTCGTCCCTCGATCGGGTCAGCAAGCCGGGCGAAAACCTTGCAGACAACGGCTTCTACGCGGCGACATTGGCTGAAGAACGGAAGGTCCCCAATCTCTATATTGACCAACTCGTACTTATTAAGGATGTGACGGACGAGGTACAGAAGGGGATTGAGACCGGCAAAACCGATGAAGAGCGAGTCGCTAACCGAGACAAAGCGATCGCCGACATCGAGAAGCGTTCCCGCGATGAGACGAAATTAACATGTAACGTGCTGAGTTTTTACAACGGTGGTAAGTATTCTCTTTATGGCTTCAAACGATACAGGGATGTCCGGTTGGTCTTTGCTCCGGAGCTGGCACTCGGATTTTTCGGCGGCGACTACGATAATTTCACGTACCCGCGCTATGACCTTGACATCTCTTTCTTCCGAGTGTACGACGACAGCGGTCAGCCCCTGAAAACTGAGAATTTCTTCAAGTGGAGTCGTGCCGGTGCGGCAGAGAATGAAGCTGTCTTCGTCATCGGTAACCCAGGGACCACCAACAGGTTATTTTCATACTCGCAGATTGAGTTTATGCGGGATTACTCAGTACCCTTGACGTCAATGATCCTTGATAACCTCGTCAAGATCTACTCTGCCTATATCGACAAATATCCTGACCAACGGTTGACGTATCTTACTCAACTCTTTGGATTTTCAAATTCTCAAAAGCTCTACAGCGGCAGAGTCAAAGGTTTGAACGACCCGATCCTTATGGCGAAGAAGCGAGACTTCGAGAGAACATTCAAGCTGGCTGTAACGAACAATCCCCAACTCAAGGCACAATACGGACATTTGTGGGATGAACTCGCTGGGCTGCAGACCGAAAAAGGTAAGGTGTTCGGTGAGTTCCAGAGCTACGCATTTGCTGGACCCGGACGCTCCGCATATTTTGGTTTGGCTTCCCGGCTCGTCGAATTCGCGAACCAAGTGAAATTGCCCGAAGCTCAACGCAACGGCATGTACAAGGGAGCCACCCTGGATTCAACCAAGCTCCGCCTCTATCCGTCGATCAACAAGGAACTCGAGCAAGAGGTTCTCGCCCTTCAGCTTACCATCATGCAGAAATGGCTCGGTTCGGGTCATGCTGCTCTGAACAAAGTACTTGCAGGCCGCGCGCCTGCTGTTGCTGCTGCTGACTTGATCAAGTCTTCGGTTCTCTCGAACAAAGAGCAGGTGATGAAGCTTCTAGACGGCAATCCGGATAATATTCTCCAATCGACCGATCTGTTCGTTTCCTTCATGGTGACCATAGTAGATCGGGGGAAGGAAGTTCGCAACCGGTGGATGGATCTATCGTCGAAGGAACAAAGCAGAGTGCAGCTCCTCGGCCGAGCGCTCTTTGGCGTGTACGGGACTTCGATCCCGCCTGACGCAACATTTTCGTTGCGCATCGCTGACGGGGTAGTCAAAGGGTACGAATACAACGGAACAATTGCGCCGCCGTTCACAACGTTCTACGGATTGTACGACCGGTTCTACTCCTTCAGCCAGAAAGATCCCTATGCATTACCCGACCGATGGAAGAACCCGTTCCCCAGTTTCAAGATGAGCACGCCAATGAATTTCTCATCGACAAATGATATTGTTGGCGGTAATTCTGGAAGCCCGGTTGTGAACAAAAACCTAGAAGTCGTCGGGATCGCCTTCGACGGAAATATCGAAAGCCTTCCAAACAACCTTATCTCGACGGAGGAGGCGATGCGCTGTGTAAGCGTTCACTCCGCCGGCATTCTTGAAGCGCTGGAGAATATTTACAAAGCGGACCGCCTCGCCGGCGAGCTCCGCGCGGCCAAGATTGTCCAATAGCGAGTTCACATTTCATCTTCGCAATGCCCCGTACGATGTGTGCGGGGCATTTTCTTTTTCGGTCAGAAATCCTTACTTTTTCACTAGGAGCCATCTCAAAAATCCTCACGCAAAGACGCTAAGGTGCAAAGCAGAGAAAAAGATACAAATTCTTAGCGACTTTGCGCTTCCGCTTTCTGAATCCCGCCTACGAGCGGAATCCAGGAGCGGGACTTGGCGTGCGATTCTTGTGGCTTCAGTAGGTGTTTTTGAGATAGGTTCTGATCTTGTTCCCAAAACAACAGATCATTTCTTCCGCGATGAAGACAATGCGCACAACGATTCTCCTGGCACTCATTCTGGTAGCCGGATTCAGCTTGCAGGCTCAGACGCCGCAACCCGAGCCGCCGAGCCGGTTTTCCTCCTGGCTTCCCTACCAGGCAATCCCCAGTTTCATGGTGATTTCCGATCCGGGAGATATCCCTTTTGCGTTTGAGTGGGAAGCGACTCCGTTGCTCTACTCCTTCGGCATGACACGCCTCGTTTCACCCTGGCATTCTCTCTACGTCCCTCCACCCGCCCGATTCACAGGCTCGATCGAGCTGAAGCTGACAGGACAGCTATCGACTCGAAAGACGGGCGCTTCTCGAAAGACGGGCGCTTCCTATTTCGGGAGTTCCGCTCAACTCATCGGCCACATTCCCTTGATCGAGCGCGGTGAATATCTTGGCCTCAATGTTGGCGTAGCAAAATACGCTTTCGCGGGATCGTCACCGTGGTTCAAGGTGATCGGTGTTTCCACTTTGTTCGGCTTTGTTGAATTCAATGTGAAGCAGAGCTCCGATCCTTCCATATGGCTGGGCACTATCGAACTTCGGTTCTTTTGATGAGAACGCGGATGATGCGGATGGTACGGATCCTCGCGGATAGATTACGTTTGATCGTCTCCTTTCTCTTCGTCTCTGTTTCACTCCTCTGCGAGCGCAAGCCCGCAACCATACAGAGGTTGAATCGGCTGTTGCTGCTCTCACGTTCTCGCCTTATTGTTGTATTCTTCTCCTTCTCTATCATCATGATTTCCGGTTGTAACTCCCTCGCCTCGCGTTTTATGGCGCGGGCGATAGAGCAAGCGGGAGAGCCAATCCGTCCCGTTGAGCAGATTGTCGCTTCTCCGATTCGAGCGTCGGTTGGTCTATCCATTCTCTGGGCCGGACATGCAACTGTTTTGATTCAGATTCACGACAAGGTCATCATCACCGATCCTGTTTTCACCCGGACAGTCGGAATCCTGGCCAAGCGCTCCGTTGCCCCCGGTCTTGATCCCTCTTCCCTTACGCGTCTGGATGCGATCCTGATCTCGCACATCCATTTCGATCATTTCAGCTAC
>JACVXU010000390.1 GCA_015661185.1 Bacteroidota bacterium | reverse complement strand
ATAGTCGTTTACCTTCTCATCATCACGCCAGTCTGGTATTTCTAGAATAAGAGCCTCCTTGGAAGATCAATCACGAGAACCTCAGCTTCTTCGTGCCCTTGGGCTGCGCGAAGGTCTCGCAATCCATATCAGCGCAATAATCGGTTCAGGGATCTTCATTGTACCCGCTGTGATTGCCGGGCATCTTCACTCGATGGGGCTCATTCTGCTCGTGTGGGTGCTTGGTGGAATGCTGACGCTCTTTGGCGCATTGACTGTCGCCGAGCTGAGCTCGTTGCTTCCGAAGGCCGGAGGACCGTATGTCTACCTCCGGGAAAGCTTCGGCCCTGTCTGGGGCTATATGTTCAGCTGGAATCACTTCTTTATCAACACCGCTGGCTCTCTCGCTGCAATCGCCATCGCGTTTGCAACGTATCTTGGATACTTTTTCCCTTCTCTTGCTCCACAGAATCCTCTTTACAACCATACCGTCAATCTGCTCGGGTTCTCGGTGGAGATCACGGTGAGAGTGACCCAGGTGGTTGCTATGATCGTCATCGGAATTGCCACCGTCGTAAATGTCCGCGGGGTTCGACTAGGGGGTTGGGTTACGAACATCTTCACGATGGCAAAAGTACTGGCGCTCCTGGCTTTGATTGTCGCGGTGTTTTCTTCAGGGAAGGGAAACGTAGCCAACTTCACACCGTGGTGGCCGGAACATTGGTCTAAGGAACTGACATCAGCGTTCGGCCTCGCCATGATTTCTGTCCTCTGGTCGTACGAAGGATGGACGACTGTCACCCAGTCGGCGAGCGAAATCGTTCATCCCGAGAAAAACATCCCGCGCGCGCTGCTGTTTGGAACACTAACGGTCATTGTGCTTTACCTCGGAGTCAATCTCGCCTATGCCTATGTCATCCCGATTGGTCAGATGGAAGGATCTGCGCGCATCGCTGCCGATGCAGCCTCGGTGGTGCTCGGGCCCTTCGGCACTTCGCTCATCATCGTGGGAATTCTCTGCTCCACTTTCGGAACGATCAATAATTCGTTTCTGAGCGATGCCCGCTCGATGTACGCTGCGGGGGCCGACAGTTCGTTTGCTCCGAGTTTCGGCAAGATACACGCTCGCTTCCGGACTCCGTACGTCACCTTGATCGCTCTCGGCGTCTGGAGCGCTCTCCTGACGCTGAGCGGCTCGTACGACCAGATTGCTTCGTATGTCATTTTCGGATCCTGGATGTTCTACGGACTGACTGCTCTGTCTGTGATTGTGTTAAGAAAGAAGATGCCAGATACACCACGGCCGTATAAGGCCTGGGGTTATCCGTATGCGACTCTGTTGTTCGTTGCCGCCGCCGGATGGATCCTCGTCAATACACTGGTGGAAGATCCCCGCGGTGCGATTATCGGGATTGTCCTGCTATTGCTCTCGTTACCGTTCTATTTCTACTGGACCGTAAGAGCAAGGAAGTCGTGAGACGATTGTGTGATGTCAGGTATGTAACCCGAAATTCATTTCGGGGATTGTGAGCAACATTGTGGTAAGACGTGAAAGGTGAAAAGTGAGACATGCTAACTGAACCTCTGCGCCCTTCAGTCAGATTCTTGAGCGATTCTCTGATCGACAAGATCGTTGACGAAAGCTGTCAGCTTCTGGAACACATAGGAGTGTTCGTCGAGAATCAGGAGGCAATGGAGCTCTTCCTTGAGGCGGGAGCGAAGGCAGATCCAAGCTCGAGAAGGGTCTACATCCCAAGGAAGCTGGTCGACGACGCGCTGAAGTATGCGCCTCGGACGATTACACTGTTCGATGCCCGGGGAGAGAAATCGTTCCTTATCGGTGGAGACGAGATTCACTTCGACCCGGGATCGACTGCGCTCAGGTTGTTCGACCACCGGACCCAATGCGAACGGAATGCTGTGACGGCGGATCTCGTCCGGTTCTCGAGCTTGATTCAGCGGCTTGAGAATTTTCACTTCCAGAGCACAGGTCTCATCAGCAGCGACGTGCCGGAGGCCATATCCGATTGTCATCGCCTCTTCATCGCACTTCAATATTGTTCAAAGCCCATTGTGACGGGGTTGTTCGTTGTCGAGGGGTTCAAGCCGATGCTTGATATGCTTGTTGCCGTGAGGGGGAGCGCTGCTAAGCTCAAAGAACAACCGCTGGCGATTTTCGATGCGTGCCCATCGCCGCCATTGAAGTGGAGCAATCTGACCTCTCAGAGCCTGATCGAGTGCGCCCGTGCCGGCATTCCTTCGGAACTTGTTTCAATGCCCCTCACGGGTGCGACGGCGCCCATAACGCTGACGGGATCTCTTGTCCAACTCACTGCGGAAAACCTCGCGGGAGTCGTCATCACTCAGCTTGCGATGCCGGGAGCGCCGGTGATCTTCGGCGGTTCGCCCTCGTGCTTCGATATGCACACTGCGAACCCGCCGATGGGTGCGATTGAAACGATGATGATCGATTCCGCATACAGTCAGATTGGGAAATCGTTGGGACTTCCAACGCACGCCTATATCGGTCTCAGCGATTCAAAATGCGTCGATGCGCAGGCCGGTCTTGAAACCGGCATGGGGGCCGTTCTCGCAGCACTCTCCGGCATCAATGTCATCTCGGGAGGAGGCATGATGGATTTTGAATCGACGCAGAGTCTCGAGAAGCTGGTTATCGACAATGACATCTGTGGAATGGCGTATCGTATGATCGGGGGAATTAGCCAGCGCGATGAGACGATGGCGCTCGACTTGTTCCTGGAAGGGGGAGCCGGGATTGATTTCCTTACGCATCCTCATACGCTCCGATGGCACTTGGAAGAGCAGAAGTACCCGGAGATCATCAATCGTGATGGGTACCAGCAATGGATCGATGAAGGGAAGCCGACGCTGGCAGACCGTGCAGCAGCGAAGGTTGAAGGCGCGAAGAATGGCGGCGGTTTGGCAGCCCATGCGCATCGCCTCGTCGAGGCTGTAGG
>JACVXU010000389.1 GCA_015661185.1 Bacteroidota bacterium | reverse complement strand
ACTTGAAAAGTCATTGATCCTTAATGTCGGTCTGCGGTATGAATATTTCGATCCCTCCTCGAAGTACAATCCCAGGTTGAGCGATGAACTTTCTTCCCGGACGTCGTCATTTCTGACCGATTCCCTGAAAAATTCGAGCATAAAACATACCCTCAGCCCACGTATCAGCATTGCATATCCCATCACCGATCAGGGAGTGATCAGGTTCTCCTACGGCCATTTTTATCAATTAGGGAATTTATCATCGCTCTATACAAATTCCAATTTTAGGGTTGCAGGATCACAGCCGATCTTCGGAAATGCCGATGTGAAGCCGCAGAGAAGCATTCAGTACGAGATCGGTCTGCAGCAAGAGCTCGCTCCCAACCTCGGCATCACGGTTACGGGATACTACAAAGACATTCGAAACTTGCTGGGAATCCAAATCCACATCAAAAACGACTTCAAGAAGTTCGGAGAATACGTGAACCGCGACTACGGTGCAGTGCAGGGTTTCACCATTTCGCTCGAGAGGCGTTTGACGAACGGCTTCGGTGCGAACGTAGACTATACGTACCAGATTGCCAAAGGAAATGCCTCGGACCCGAACGACGATTTCAACCGGGTTCAGGCAAACCCGCCCGTTGAGATCAATAAACAGCTCGTGGCATTGAATTGGGATCGCCGCCATTCCCTCAATCTCACGGTCACGGCTGGCGATCCGGATAACCTGCTCGGCAGCTTCATCGCGCGACTCGGTTCGGGACTTCCGTACACTCCGGCGTTACAGAACCAGCGGACGGGTTTGGAGAACAGTGACAACCGGCCGGCGTTCTTCAATGCGGATCTGTACGTCACGCAGTATCTCAACCTGTTCAATCTTCCACTTTCTCTCTTTGTGAAAGTCTACAACGTATTCGACACCGTGAACGAGCTTAACGTCTTCAGCGACACGGGAAGGGCGGGCTACACGTTAGAGTTGACGCGAGCGCAGCAGGCACCGCGCGGTGTCAACACGCTGGAGGAGTACTTCACGCGTTCCGATTTCTTTTCCGCACCGCGACAAGTCGTATTCGGCACGTCGGTATTATTCTAACGGTATATATTCCTGTCATCACAAGATGGGCCGAGAAAGAATCCCTTTGATGAAACTGATCTTCGTGGTGCTCTTGTTCGGCGCGCTGAGCTCCCAAGCAGCCGCTCAGCGGCTTGTTGACAAGAACAAGGGAAACCACAATGAGACGAAGAAAGGGATCATGGACGGGAACCTCGTCTCGACCGTCTACTACAATTTCGGCGAGGTGGCTGATTGGTTGAACGAACCGAGCCGGAGCGGCGTATGGCCAAAGGGGACAAATCACACCTACGTAGACGGTGTTGCGGTCATCGTGCAGTCGGAAACGAAAGATCCAAGCGGGAACATCATTCATCCCCTTGAAACAAACTACTACGAGTATACCCGCAACGACGTGGCGACCGGCGTTACCTACGGGTGGTGGCCGCTGCCCGGCTATGCGAACCGTTTTCAATCGAGTCCGGCGCAGAGCACCGATCCTACCACGTGGCCGTCGCGCTGGCCAGACCGGACGGGCGACTGGGATGGCAAGTGGAATGGTTTTTTTGGGAAAGGCGTGCTGAATGCCGACCTCGAAACGTACTTTGTATTCGATGACAACGAAGACCGTGAATATATTCTCAAGAATAGGTTCTTTCCGGACGCCGAAGACACCACTCGCGGCGGCTTGGGGATGCAGGTTCGCGCGAGAGGATTTCAGTGGTCGCAAGTGCTGGCCGAAGATGTTATCTTCTGGCTCTATGAAATCACGAACATGGGGACGACCGATTACGAGAAGACTCTTTTCGCGCAGTATATAGATTGGGGAATTGGTGGCCACGACAATTCGTCGAACAACGCAGGCGATTACAATGAGTTTCTGAATCTCTCCTACGCGTGGTCCGCCGTGCCCACCGGGAGTCCGGGAAACTGGAGCCCCGTCGGCTACTCCGGATACGCGTTTCTTGAGAGCCCCGGCATCGCAGACGACCGCGTCGACAACGATCGGGACGGCCTCACCGACGAGCGGCGAGACAACGAAGCGAAGGTTTTCATCGACAATCCCTTGAACGACCCCTTTCTTGTTGATGTCCAGCAAGACACAATTCGGTTCCGACAGTTCTACGGCTACCCCTGGCGGCCGCACTGGGACGCGGATGAAAATGGGAACTGGCGATCTTTCACTGACCCGAACGACAATGGGAAGTGGGACCCGGGTGAGTCGTTGAACGATGACGTCGGCGGGCTCGACGGGCTGGGACCACTCGATGAAGGATATCCCGGTCCCGATGCGGATGGAACGGAAGGAAACGGCAAGCCGGACCAGGGCGAACCAAATTTCGGCATCCTCGATAAAGATGAGTCCGACCAGCTTGGATTGACCGGCTTCGTCATCTCGGCCGTTCACACATACGATCTAAACAACGACGAGCGGAATTGGAAAGCGCTTTCCTCCTTGCCGCAGCCGCACGGCCAGTCGCTCATCGGTGTCAATCTCGCCAATCATTTCTCCAGCTATCTCTTCCATCTCTTCGGTCGAAGGACCTACAGCGTCAGGACAGGTACAATCCAAGAGACGGGGGAGACAGAACGCTTCTCTATGGCGCTCATCTTCGGTATGAATGCCGAGGATCTATTCCGGAGAAAACGGACCGTCCAGCAAATTTATAATGCGAACTACCACTTTGCGAAACCGCCGGATAAGCCAACGATCAAGGCCATCGCGGGGAACAGAAAAGTGACGCTCTACTGGGACAGCCGATCCGAACTGACGTTCGACGCGTTCTATCAAAAATATAATTTTGAAGGCTACCGAATCTATCGAAGTACCGAGGCAAATTTCTTGGAGAATAAAATTATTACAGACGCATACGGGCGGCCGACATTCCGTCAACCGATTGCACAATTCGATCTTGCCGACGGCATCAAGG
>JACVXU010000009.1 GCA_015661185.1 Bacteroidota bacterium | reverse complement strand
CGACGAAGCAAAGCAAATATCAAAGAACAAATTTGACACAGTAGGCAACAACCATCACCAGGAGCTACTGCAAACCTACTTTTTCAGCGAGAACTAATTGGTCGTTCAGGTGCATTCTGGCACCATGAAAGCTACGACCATGTGGTTCGCGATGAGGCTGAGTTGGAAAGAACTGTCTGGTACATTCTCGACAATCCTGTGAAAGCTGGTTTGTGCAAGAACTGGCGCGATTGGAAATGGTCATACGTGAAGGAAGGGCTCATTGGCCTGTAAGACTTCGTCCCGAGAGCTTGGCCGCTCCGCCCCGGGCGAACTTGTGCCGAGGGCTCATCAGCCTCTGGCTGAGAAGTTCGCGCAACGAGTTGTAGGACGGAATTCATTTCGTCTGCAAGGTGTGACAAAGCCCGAGCGAGCTGAAGCTCGCGTTACAAGCTGTAAGGCGACATTCATTTCGCCGCAAAGGTCCGACGAAACTCGAGCGAACTGAAGTTCGCTTTACAGGCCGTAGTCTGAAACATTACTTCGTACCTAATGAACTACCAAAGGCTCGGCCAGACCTCGGATTGCCGCGAACTCGTTGCTTTCCCCGATCCCGGGAAGTCCCAGGAGGATCCCGATGCCGGCGTGTGAAATAGTCACTTGAAATCCAAGACTTTGCGAGCTATATTGTTGAAGCAGCCTGAGCAAAACATGACACAACCGATTCGATATATCGTCGACAAGAAGGGAATTCCAAAGGAAGTGATTGTCCCCCTGAAGGTGTGGAATTCCCTGATGGGGCATCGAGCACGCAGGAGACTCTCGCGAACCGGGCTGAGAAAATATCTCGGAACGATTCGCATTCGGCGAAATCCAATGGAATATCAGAACCGGATCCGCGATGAGTGGAAGTAATGTTCTGCTCGACACGAACGCGGTTCTGTATCTTCTTGGGGGAAGAATCGATTTTAAGAGTCTTCCAGCTGGTGTTTTTCATATCTCTTGCATCAGTGAGATGGAGTTGCTTTCGTATCCGAAGCTCAAAGGAGCTGAAGAACAAATCATACTCCGGTTCCTCGAGGATGTTGCTATCATCGAGCTGAGCCCGGAAATCAAGTCAATGGCTGTTGGTCTTCGCCGACGCTACCGACTCCGCCTTCCCGATGCTATCATCGTTGCGACTTCCATCGTCCAAGGCGCTCCACTTGTGACCTTTGACAAGACTTTGATGAAAATCGAGGGTCTCCAAGTCCTTCAGATTCCGCTCTCCAAGAAACGTTCCATCTGATGCGCAGCTTCATACCGATTTTCATTACCACACTCGTTCTCTTTTCCTGCGCCGGCCAACGTGCGCCCGAAGGGGGCCCGATCGACACGGAGCCACCGTTTGTCGCCTCGACGCTTCCCCCGAACTACACTACCCGCTTCGCTGGTAACAGCATCACTCTTGAGTTCAGCGAATACGTGGACCATCGCAGCGTCGAAGGAGCCATCTTCATATCCCCTTCGCTTGGACAGCTCGAGTTCGATTGGTCCGGACGTGAAGTCGAGATTCGTTTTCCAGGGCAGCTCCGGCGATACACGACATACGTTGTCACAGTGGGGACAGATGTCGCCGATACCCACAACAGGAACAAGATGGCTCAATCATTCACCCTCGCGTTCTCGACCGGGGAGGATATTGACCACGGCGCCGTTGAAGGTAGGATCTTCCCGCGCAGAGACATAGATCCGCCGGTTGGCGTGATGGTCTTTGCATACAAACTCGACGGTCTCAACCCGGACACGCTCGATCCGAGGACGACCAAACCCGACTTCGTCACTCAGACGGGAACAAATGGTGATTTTCTCCTGAGGCATCTTGCGTTCGGATCGTATCGCGTTATCGCCGTCAGAGATGAGTACAAAAACCTTCTCTACGATCCGGAAGTTGATGAGTTTGGAGTGCAGCCGGAGGAGATTGCCCTGACTCCGGCAGACACCCTCAAATCTGGTGTTTGGATGAAACTTGAGAGAGAAGATACTTCTGCGGTACGGCTCCTCAAAGTCTCGCCGACAAATCAGCGACATCTGGTCGTGGAATTCTCCTTGCCGATCGACACAACCGGCATCAGTGCAACCTGGTTCCGAATATTGGATACGCTCGATCAAAAGCTACTGGCGGTAAAGTCCGTTTGCCCCGTGTTTCCCACGCTGAATTCAGTTCTTGTTGTGACTGACACTCAAACTGCGGGCGCGACCTATCGTGTCGAGGTAGCGGTTCTTCGGGGTATCAACGGGCTGGTTGTGAGCCCCGTAGCCAGCCAGTTGACGTTCTCCAGCTCAGAAGCGAGAGACACTCTCGGACCAAAGATTGTGTCATTCTCTCTCTCGGACAGTGCCAGAGAGATCGATGTCCAGCCGAGATTCCTCCTCCACTTTTCCGATGCAGTGCACAGGGCAGAAGCGGAAAAAGCCATCACGTTGCTGGACAGCAGCCGGAATCTTGTTCCAGTCTCTCTCAGGTGGCTCTCTGATGCGTCACTGGAGATTTTTCCGGCCGGGCGACTTATCAGCAGAGCGTGGTTTGTGTTTCGCATCGGGATGCGGAGCGTCATGAATCTTGACGGAAAGCGAGGCAAAGATTCATTGAGGGTATTCCGATTTCAGACCGTGGATGAAGAGTCGTTTAGCAGCATCGAGGGATCGGTGAGCGACACGAGCAACACGGATGCGAAAGGAGACGTCTTCCTGACCGCCCGCAACGTCTCACGGAAGGAACCGAAGGAGTACACCGTTCGAATCCATCAACCGGGGGCATTCGTGTTAGGCGATATTCTCGAAGGCAAGTACGTCATTCGGGCATACCGTGATCGAAGCGGCAACGGGAACTACGATCCCGGACTGGTTTTCCCATTTCATCGCTCAGAGAGATTTGTTGCATATTCCGATACGCTGAAAGTGCGCGCTCGTTGGCCGCTCGAAGGTGTTGTGATGAAGCTTCAGTGATCACTCCAACCCGTTGATTTGTTTGACTTTTTGACCAATATTGTTTAATCTCATTGGTATTTTGCAAAGGAATATTGCAGGTAAAATCTTCGCACAGCTGCATACTGCAACGTTTTTCTCAGTTTGAGTGATTCTATGCTTGAAAGCTATATCCCGATTTTCGTGATGCTTGCCGGCGGAGTTGCATTCGGCGTTGTTATGGTAAAATTGAACGAGTGGTTCGGACCTCGCAGACCATCGGCTGAGAAACTCTCGACATATGAAAGTGGGATGGATCCCGTTCGGAGTGCACGCGAACGTTTCTCCATCAAATACTATATGGTCGCGGTCTTGTTCATTCTCTTCGACATCGAGGTCGTGTTTCTCTATCCCTGGGCTGTGTCGTTCAAGCAGCTCGGAGTCGCAGGGTTTGTCGAAATGGTCATCTTTATCGGGATTTTGCTGATAGGGTATTTTTATGTGTGGAGGAAAGGAGCTCTTGAATGGGACTAGAGCATGCGCTGGGTGACAGTTTTCTCACGACGAAAATCGATCTCGCAATTAACTGGTGCCGAAAGAACTCCCTTTGGCCCATGCCAATGGGGATTTCTTGCTGTGCGATCGAGATGATGGCATTCGCAGGCCCGAGATTCGATGTAGCTCGATTTGGATCAGAAGTGTTCAGATTCTCGCCGCGCCAATCGGATGTGATGATTGTCGCAGGAACAACAACCTTCAAGATGGCAAAAGTCGTCCGGAAGATTTATGACCAGATGCCGGATCCAAAGTGGGTCATCGCCATGGGAGCGTGCACTTCGTCCGGTGGAATGTACCGCACCTATTCGGTCGTACAGGGGATTGACCAGTTCGTGCCGGTTGATGTGTATGTGGCAGGATGCCCGCCGCGTCCGGACAATCTTCTCAACGCTCTGATCAAACTCCAGGAGAAGGTCCAGCGGGGAGAAAGCAAAGGGAGTTTTCCTGCCTATGTCGGTGGATTGAAGCTCGATGAATCACAAGCTCTTCCGATAATTTCAGGTTGAGGCATGAACGCTGTCATCATCGACAAGCTGAAAGCTCGTTTTGGCGAGCAGAATATCGAAGCGAGTGAGTTTCGGGGTGAGCTCACGATAGTCGTTCCCAAGGATCGCATTGTGGAGATATGTCGCTTTCTCAAGGACGATCCGGATTTGGAATTTGATTTCTTGATTGACTTGTGCGGGATTGACATGAATACTCCTGTCAAGAGATTTGGGGTGATCTATAACCTGTATTCGCTCACGAGCAAATACCGTCTTCGTCTGAAGACTTTCACCGAGGAACAAGAGCCGAAAGTACCGACGGTCACCGGTGTTTGGGGTACGGCGAACTGGCACGAACGTGAATCGTTCGACATGTTCGGTATCGTGTTTGAGGGGCACCCCGATTTGCGAAGGGTGTACATGCCTGAAGACTTTGAGCACTATCCGCTGAGAAAAGACTTTCCATTGATGGGAATCCCCGGGTCCATTCCTCTCCCGAAGAACAAGTGATGGAACCCCGAGCAGAAGAAGTCCCAAGGAAGACGAAGATCCTCCAGGCACTCGAGGATCAGAACACGAGCGTTTCGTTTGAAGACCCGCTTGAGAATGACATGATTCTTAACATGGGTCCTCAGCACCCCGCTACGCACGGAGTGCTTCGGCTTCTACTCCGCCTGGATGGCGAGACGGTCATTGGCTGCGTCCCCGAGATCGGGTATCTCCACCGAGGCTACGAAAAGCTCGCCGAGAATTGCACGTACCACGAGTTCATTCCCCACACCGATCGCCTGGATTACCTTTCCCCGATGAACAATAACACGGCGTACGCCATCGCCGTTGAAAAATTGCTGGACATTGAAGCACCGATCCGGGCACAATACATCCGGGTGCTGATCTCGGAGTTGGCGCGAATCTCCTCGCACTTAATGTTCCTCGGTTCGCTTGCGATGGATGTCGGTGCATTGACCGTCTGGATGTGGGCGTTCCGGGAGCGGGAGAAACAGTACGACCTCTTTGAGAATATCGCGGGAGCGAGATTCACTACGAGCTACACCCGTATTGGCGGGCTCGCGCAGGATGTCAGCTCTGAGACTTTAGCAATGGTGAAAAAATTCATCGATGAGTTGCCGGGACACATCGTGGAATGTGAAAAGCTGCTCAACACGAACCGCATTTTCCTCGAACGCACAGACGGCATCGGGATCGTCACGCGCGAACAAGCCATCGATCTCGGGCTGACAGGTCCGGGATTGCGCGCATGCGGCGTCGGCCATGATTTGCGTCAGGCGAATCCATATCTGGTCTACTCCAATCTCGATTTTGACGTTCCGGTCTATGAAGGTGGAGACGCCCTCGCACGGTATTATGTGCGGATGGCGGAAATGAGAGAGAGCGTGAAGATCATTCACCAGGTTCTTGAGAAAATGCCGGCCGGAGAGGTGAGCGCATTCAAACCGAAGAAAGTTCTTCCCCGGAAAGAGCGCGTGTACACGAAGATGGAAGAGCTCATCCACGATTTCATGCTGGTGAATTTTGGCGTTGCTCCACCTGTAGGGGAAATCTACAGCGCTGTGGAAGCCCCTAAAGGTGAGTTGGGCTTCTATATTTACAGCAGCGGTGAAGGATATCCATGGCGGATGAAGATCCGCTCACCGTCGTTCGTCAATTTGCAATCGCTCCCGACAATGATCATTGGCTGTATGATCTCTGATGTCGTCGCCATTATCGGCAGCCTTGACCCGGTGATGGGAGAAGCAGACAAGTAAAAATCGACAATCTCCTGTATGTTATCTGAAAAGAATCTCCATAAGATCGAAGAGCTGAAGAAGTCGTATCCAACATCACAGGCCCTGGTATTGCCGGTGCTGTGGATGATTCAGGAAGAGCACGGCTACATTTCTGAAGAATCGATGAAGTATTCGGCGCAGCTGCTCGACGTGCCGTTCGGGCACGTGCTTGGAGTGGTAACGTTCTACACGATGTTTCACTCGAAACCCATTGGGAAGAATCACATCGAAGTGTGCACGAACGTCTCCTGTATGCTGCGTGGGTCGGAAAAGATCGTAGAGCTGCTTGAGAAGCGCCTCGGCATCGGATTGGGAGAGACGTCAAAAGACAAGAAATGGACGTTGTCGGAGGTCGAGTGTATGGGTTCCTGTGGAACTGCACCGATGCTTGCCGTGGGTGAGGAGTACCACGAGAACCTCACGCCGGAGAAACTCGAAAAGATCCTCTCAGATCTTGAGTTGAAATAGGCTGACATGCAAAAGCTCATTCTACCAAACATACCTGGCTTGCATACGATAGACGTTTACGAATCGCAGGGTGGCTACAAGGCGTTTCGAAAAGCGCTCGGGATGAAGCCCGAAGAAGTGACGGATGAAGTGAAGAAGTCCGGCCTTCGCGGCAGGGGCGGAGCCTGTTTTCCCACCGGCCTCAAGTGGACCTTCATGCCGAAGCAGACGACGAAGCCGAAGTACATCTGTGTCAACGGAGATGAGTCTGAGCCGGGCACATTCAAGGATCGGCAGATCTTCGAATTCAATCCCCACCTCTTGATCGAGGGCACTCTCATCGGTGCTTATGCGATGGGTGTAACCACTTCATTCATCTACGTGCGGGGCGAGTACGGTAAGTGGATCAGGTTGCTTGAGAAAGCGATCGCTGACGCTTACGCGAAGGGTTACATCGGGACGAGCATACTGGGCTCAACATTCTCGACCAACATCGTTGTTCACAAGGGGGCGGGTGCCTACATCTGCGGTGAGGAATCCTCACTGATGAACTCGATCGAAGGGATGCGCGGATATCCGCGTGTCAGGCCGCCATTCCCGGCACAGTTCGGGCTGTGGGGCTGCCCGACTACAATCAACAATGTTGAAACGATGTGCAACGTCCCATTGATCATCGATCATGGATGGGAGTGGTATTCGAAGATCGGCGCCCCGAAACACCCCGGGCCTATCCTCGTTGGTATCAGCGGGCATGTGAATAAACCGGGCGTCTATGAATTGCCTACAGGCGTTCCACTTTTGGAGATCATCTACAAGCACGCAGGGGGTGTCCCGGGTGACAAGAAGATCAAGGCAGTCATTCCAGGAGGGTCATCAACGATGATTATGCGTGGTGACCAGTTGGAGGGGGCTTGCATGGACGCGGAATCGCTGAAGGCGGCTGGTTCCTCCGTCGGCACCGCCGGATTGATCGTGATGGATGAGGACACGGACCTGATGAAGGTCATCGCTCGTATCTCGATGTTTTACTACCATGAATCATGCGGTCAATGCACCCCGTGCCGCGAAGGGACCGGATGGCTATGGAAAATCCTGAAACGGTTTGAGAAGGGGGAGGGTAGGGCGGGGGATGTCGATCTATTGATGGACATTGCCAATAACATCGAAGGAAACACGATATGCGCTCTTGGCGATGCAGCGGCCTGGCCGGTCCAATCGATGATTCGGCGTTTTCGCGATGAATTCGAGAAGCGGGTCAAGACCGTACCCCCCCGTATGGAGCAGGAAGCCGCAGCGTAGTCTGGCTTAGCCAAATGGTTGGACGAGGCCCGTCGTGGCTGCCCCCTGAAGGGGGTGGATCACGCGGGCTTCTTTCTTTTCTGCCGATATTCCTAAAAAGACTGTGTGCGCCCCTTGAAACAAATGGCCCGGAACCGGTGTATAGTAATAACATCAAAGAGGTGGGCAGACAAGGAACACGAGTGTATCGCGATACGTCCATATGAGTGAATCCGGTCACAAAAAACAGCCGATGGCTTATCAAACGCTAGCTCAGCCGGCGGAAGTACCTCTTCAAGCGAAAAGCGATGAAGTCTTGATCACCTTGATCCATCAAGGGGAGCATGCCGCTTTTCGTGTCCTGGTGGAACGCTATCAGGAGCGGATCAGGAACCTGATCTATTCCATCTTTCACGAGCCAGGGATTGTCGAAGATTTGTCTCAAGAGGTTTTCATCAAAGCCTATGAGGCGCTGCATCAGTTCCGGTTCCAGTCATCGTTCTACACCTGGCTCTATCGGATTGCTGTCAACAAGAGCAGGGATGAGCTACGCAAGAGAAAGGTCCGCCGATGGTTCTCCCTCCAATCCATGATGGAGTCCTCCGACAAGGAGTTGGGAGCGAAGATCGTTGCCGAACCTCCGGATCACGAACTGCAGGAGCTGCTCGCCGCCGGGTTGAAGTCGTTGCCGGATAAATACCGTATCGCTGTAACCCTGAAGGATGTTGAAGGGTTCTCATATGAAGAAATTGCGGAGATCATGGAATGCGAAATTGGTACAGTGAAGTCAAGACTCTCGCGGGCCCGCGCGATGCTGCGAAAGATTCTTGGGCCTTTGTTGAAGGAGGCTGTGTAATATGAAGCCTCAATCAAAGACCGATCGTTCACAGCTGCTCTCATCGTATCTCGACGGAGAGCTTGACGAAGACCAGACACGGTTTGTAGAGACGAACGTGTTACAGGATCCAGAAGCCCGCAGGGAACTGGAAAACCTGAGAGCTCTTGAGAGCCTGATCGCTGCCAGGATGCGCCTCACCCCGTCCATAGGATTCTGGACACGTCTCTCAACTGAGCTTGAGCGTAGGAAAAGGGAGGAGGAAAACCTGCTTCCGTTTCCGCGGAAGTACCTTCCACTGGTTTCTCTGGGAACTGCCGTGGTGGTACTCGTTGTCGGTTTCGTGTTGTTTCAACAACGAGCAACCCTTGTTGATTACGTGAGCAGGCAATCGGAGCGGGTGCAGAAGTCGGTTGAGGACAACATCCTCAAGGGATCCCTTATGCCTCTCTTCGCGCACATTGACAAAAACCAGGCGTTGCAGTTCGCGATGTTCGGGACTCTGCCGCTGGACGCTAGAGCAGAGACTGAGCTGCGGGTGAACGAAGACTCTGCACGGGGGTACACGATCGACATGGATAAGAAGGGGGATCGGAAAACACCGACCGTGACCGTGAAAGAGTTTGTCGATGAGGTTCGACCGAGCCACGCACAACTTCAGATCATTGATTCGTTGCTGGACCTTGGCCGGGTGAAGCTCGAGGGCTCAGTGTTCGTCGCAGAAGATCGTGCGATGGCTGTCAACCCTGAACTTTCACGATTGAATCGTGTCATGCTTTCCGGCATCGCGGCGGCACTTGAACCGGAGCAGCGGGTGAGGTTTGAGCGATTCTTGCAGGTTCGTCAGGCTCCCTATATGCTCTCCGGTGGTCGCCGGGGATCGGAGTCATCTGAGCGTATTCTGCACACGATGCGGTTGCGAGAGCGCTCCGAGGCATTCCTTGTGGTTTCACCTGAAACCGTCGTCGTCTCACGTCTCGACATCGATCTGGATAGTTTGCGCCGGCACATCAGTGAGGTTCAGGAGGTGCAGACCTCGGTCGCAGTTCATATGAATAGTCTGATCCGACGGATGGGGGAACGGGAAGTTGCCGTGAGGCACCGATCTGGCGTGCCGATTCCGCAGGTTCGGGTTGTTGGCGGTTCGGAATTCTTCAGCATTCAGATCGGTAACGACTGGGAAGGCTTGCCGAGGCCCTCTGAAATGTGGGTCAAGCCTCGCATGCCGGTGCAGGTAGGAACACGTGGGCGCCATCCCGGGCCATCGTTCAATTTCCAGTTCAACGGCGATGACAGTTCCGTATTCTTTAATCTTGATCTGGACAGCCTGATGATCCGGATGAGAAAAGAGGGGGACGCTGGAGGGATAGAAATCTTCAAAGGCGATCGGCGCTCCCGGAACCGTGTGTTCCAGCTCGATGGACGTGAGATGCAGCCATTTCTTGATAGCGCGTCGCGTGGTCAAAAGCGAAAGATCTCCAAGCTCGACTCCCTCATGAAAGAGATGGAAAAGCGCGAACGGCAACAAGAGCGAAACCAGAAAAAAGAAGATTCCCCAGTGCCTCGGAGGTAGAAGGTCCTCCACGCTGTTTTTGGCATTGCAGAGCCCCGGTGCGCAGATCCGCACCGGGGCTCGTCATTGTCGCAGGTTTGCTTCTCTTTGCACTCTTGCCTATATTCAACTCATAGAAATCTTCCAGCGATTGACAGACCTACTTGTCAGAGCACATCAAAGTCCGCATCAGCCGTGTTGGTCAGGGGGGCGAAGACCTGCCGCTTCCGACATATGCAACTGAAGGTTCAGCTGGCATGGACCTCCTTGCTGCTGTCGAGTCCGACGTGAGTATCAATCCTGCCGAGACCGTGCTCGTCCCAACGGGCATCAGCGTTCAGCTTCCCGAGGGATTCGAAGCACAGGTACGTCCGCGGAGTGGACTGGCCATCAAACACCAGATTGGGATACTGAACTCGCCTGGGACGATCGATTCCGACTATCGCGGAGAGGTCAAGATTATTCTGACGAATTTTGGCAAACAGCCTTTCGTTGTCCGTCGGGGTGACCGTATTGCCCAAATGGTGATTCACCGGTATGCGAGGGTTGAGTGGGAGGAAGTGGAGTCTCTCGACGAAACCGATCGTGGTGGGGGAGGATTTGGGCATACAGGCGTATCATCGTTGAAGGGGAAAATGTAATGAGTACCAGGAAACGCCCACAGAGAGTACGAAGGGGAGATGATCCACAGCTCGGTGCTCTCGACACGCACTGGGATTCGTTGTTCCAATCGCTTGGTCGTATCGAGATTGTTCTTCTCATCGGAGCGATCCTGCTCCTCCTTGTTCTTATTTACTCGATACAGTCAGTCTTGTCGCCATTCATGTTACTTGGTGCGATTTTGTTCCTTCTCTATCCTTTGAGGGGATATAGTCTCGCCAAGAAAATCATGTGGCTGAGTGTTATTCTTTTTGGAATCTGGTTCGTATCGTCGATTTCGTCGCTGCTGGCGCCATTTGTGGTCTCGCTGGTGCTAGCCTACATGATGAATCCGATCGTGGAGCGGTTCGAACGCTGGGGTGTGCCCCGGTGGGTTACATCCATGGTGCTCATTCTCATACTTCTTGGACTGATCACGCTCTTCTTCTTCCTTGTCCTTCCCGTCGTCCTGACGCAGGTTGAAGGCATTCTCGATGCGCTCTCGAAGCTCATCGTCGATATCAACGCTTCGATCTGGAACAGCAGCATGCTCAAGGCTCTAGAGAGGTACGGCGTTTCCGGCGACGAAGTGCGAAACACGGTTACGAGCCAATTCACTCCAAAGCTCGAAGATATCCTGAAGAACCTCGTGCGTGGACTTCTGATGTTGGCAACCAGCATCAGTAGTCTGGTGACGCAGATATTCTACGTCGTGCTGGTGCCGTTTCTGACATTCTACATCCTTACTGATCTGCCGAAAATACGTCATCGATTCTTGTTGCTCTTCTCCCATCGTTTTCGCGACCGCGTTGAATCGTACCTAAACTCAGCAGACCAGGTGATTGGACTGTATCTGCGCGGTGCTCTCACTGTTGCTCTCTTGCAGGGTGTTATCATTGCTACGATGTTCTCGATCGTCGGCATCAAATATGCCCTGATGCTCGGCGTCATCGCAGCCATTCTGGACCTCATCCCTTATTTCGGTCTCATTATCACGATGTTCCTCGCCGCGATTGTGGCCATGTTTAGCGACCCTCCGGTTCACTTGAAAGTCTTATTCGCAATCGGGTCGATCGAATCACTGCGTATCTTCGAGACAATGTACTTATCCCCGCGAATCGTGGGCAGTAAGGTCGGTCTCCACCCCTTGTTGATCATCTTTTCCATCCTCGTGTTCTTCTACTTCCTCGGATTCCTCGGCTTGGTGATTGCCGTTCCGGCAACTGCGTTAATCATCACGTTCATCAAGGAATGGGAATCGGGTCGGAGGGGAATGCCGCCAGAACGTTACTCCAAATCCGCTGCGGGCTGATGCTCTATGGCGGGGACACTGTTTTTAGTCGCGACGCCGATCGGCAATTGGGAAGACATCACTCTTCGGGCGCTTCAGGTTTTGAAGGAAGTTGATCTTGTGGTGTATGAAGAGCGGAAGGAGGGATCGCGACTCCTCCGGCACTACGGAATTGAGAAGCCCGTCGAAAGTCTCAATGAGCACAACGAGGCGGCCGCAACGAAGGTCATCCTGGAGCGGATTCAAGGCGGAATGTCGGTTGCCTTGATTTCGGACGCAGGGACGCCCGTCTTTTCGGATCCAGGACAGGTCTTGGTTCAGAAGGCTATCCAGTCCGGAATACGGATCGTTCCGATTCCCGGGGCATCATCCCTGATGCCTGCACTCATCGTTTCCGGCTTCCCTATCCGCAATTTTCTCTTCCAGGGATTTCTCTCTCCAAAACGGGATCGTCGCATCGCCGAACTGCAGCAGCTCAAGCGTGAAGCCCGGACTGTGGTGTTGATGGATGCGCCGTATCGGTTGGTTCAGCTCGTTCGGGACATTGCGGATGTCATCGGTGATTCCCGACGTCTCTGTGTTGCGTTCGATCTCACAATGCCGACTGAGCAGATTTTTCACGGGACCGCGCCCGAACTCTACAAACTATTCGCGAAGGAGGAAACGAAAGGGGAGTTTGTGCTGATGATCGATGGGCTGGCAGGAAAACACACTTCGTGATTCATTATTCGATATTCGCCATTGTCCGCTAAAGCGGATGCGCCTCCGGCGCAGATATTCACCCGAATTCACTCTCGTGTGAATATCGAACACCGAACAATCGATTGACGAATGAAGAAGTAAGTTGCAGCAAACAGGGGCCGCCTCGAGTCTGAGACGGCCCCTGTTTGTGATAAGTGCTGGCTATTCTTATGGAAGCAGGACGGCGCACGCAACGACAGTCGTCCAGATTCCTTTCTTGTCGCCCTCTGCAGACTGCGTGACGTTGAATGTGCGAATGATCTTGCCGGACATCTTAAACATCTTCTCGCGTTCATCCCACGCCGTGTTCGGGTCAAACTCGAGGCCAAGGGTCGTCGCAAGCATGGTCGCGGCGAGGTCCTCTGCGTAATCACCGGCTCGCTCGTCGCTTTCACCGAACGGATGGTGTTCCGACAGGTAGCCGTACAGACTGGGGTCAGCAGGCGTAGCGACGCCGACGGAGGCTGCGATAAGCCGGTTCGGCTCATTTGTGGCATTTCGTGCCATGACGCAGAACGTAATAGCGCCTGGCTGGAGGAATTCGAGACCCTGTTCCTTTGGTATGCGTTTGCAGTTGGGAGGGTAGATACTCGAGACGGTGACGAGGTTGCATTTCTCGATGCCGGCGTCCCTCAGTGCGAGTTCGAAGGACTGTAAATAGTCTTTATGACGGCCGACCCCTTTGGTGAAAAACATCTTGGTAGGTGTGAACAATTCCTCATCTCCCTCTTGTGAATTGTATGTGAGTGCGAATGATCACGTTTGGACGAATCTCAGGAATTTTCTTTTCCCGACTTTGACAATAAACGCTTTGGCCTGAGGTATGGCTGTGTTCAAATCTGTGACACGCTCCCCGTCGATGGAGACGCCCCCCTGTTCAATCAAGCGCCTCGCCTCGCTTTTCGACGATGCAAGCCTGGAGAGGGCGAGAAGACCCACGACTGTGGATTCGACGACACTCCCGCCGAGAACGAATTCTTCGATCACATCCGGCACTTCTTTGTCAATGAAAATCCTGTCAAACTCCGCCTCAGCAGATTGCGCTTCCTCGCTGCTGTGATACATCGTTACGAGTGTTCGTGCAAGCTTCCGTTTCAGATCCCGCGGATTGAGGGAAGAATCCTGCAGCTGCTGTTTGATTTCCGCCAGGTCCTTGTTGGAAACATCGCTCGCGAGTTCGAAATACGTGTACATGAGGCTATCGGGAATTCGCAGCGTCTTTCCATACATCTCTCGCGCCGGTTCGCTGATACCAATGTAGTTGTCGTAGGATTTGCTCATCTTTTCGACGCCGTCCGTGCCGATAAGCAGGGGAGTTGTCAAAATGACTTGGGGTTCCAGTCCGTACTCTCGTTGAATGTCGCGTCCAACCAGCAGGTTGAACTTCTGATCGGTCCCGCCGAGTTCGACGTCGGATTTGATTGCGACGGAATCCATGGCCTGTGCCAGCGGGTAGAGAAACTCGTGAACGCTTATTGGCTCACCGGCTTTGTATCGCTGTGTGAAGTCGTCGCGTTCGAGCATCCGTGCGACAGTGTACTTGCCCGCCAGGACGACTACATCCGAGAAATTCATCTTGGCAAGCCATTGCGAATTGTATTCCATTCGAACGCCTTGCGTCGCGAGGATTTTCGTCGCTTGTTCGAAATAGGACTTACCGTTGAGGCGAGTTTCTTCAATCGTCAGGGAAGGGCGAGTCTTGTTGCGGCCAGAGGGATCACCGATCATGCCGGTGAAGTCCCCGATGATGAGGATTGCCTGGTGACCAAGATTCTGGAATTGGCGCAACTTACGGAGGACTACCGAATGACCGAGGTGGAGATCAGGTCGGCTGGGATCACAGCCGAGTTTCACACGGAGGGGGATGTCAGTTTTGATGGATCTCTCAAGCTTCTTGACAAGATCGTCTTCGGGGATGATTTCCGAAGCGCCTCGCCTGATGAGGTCCATCTGCTCGTTGAGAGGAGGGAACAATTCCTTCGTGAATCTCCAGTTAGTCCGTAGTTCTTCTTAACCGCTGTGCGATTTCACGCTTAGCATCGCGTTGTTTAAGCGCTTCACGCTTGTCGTAACTCTTCTTCCCCTGCGCTATGGCCAGCTCCACCTTCGCGTATGCGCCTTTGAAATAAACCGAGAGGGGAATGATCGTCAACCCTTTTTCCTGTACTTTACCGAGCAACCGTCTGATCTCGCGCTTGCTGAGCAGCAATTTGCGTGTGCGCCGAGGGTCGTGCTTTTCAAAGCTGGCCTGCTTGTATGGACTGATATGCATCCCGAGGAGCCACATCTCTCCATTCTTCACGAGAGCATGGCTGTCCAGCAGGTTCGCATTCCCCGCACGGAGGGACTTTACTTCTGTCCCTTTCAGCACAAGGCCTGCCTCTACCGTGTCAAGGATGAAATAGTCGTGCCGCGCCTTCCGATTTGAAATGACAACTCGCTGTTCTTTCTCAGTCATCCCGCACGAAATTTTGCATCATAGTACGTGAAAAGTGAAAGAGAATCAATCGCAATCTGCGTCCGAATGCATGTTCCTGCATGCCGCTTCTTCCTACCCGAGGGCGCCGCCAGCGTCGCCGTCGGCCCGGTAGGCCATGTCTGGGCAGCCGGAGGCTGGTTGCCTTTTTTTTCAGTTATGGCTATATTGCAGTCGTCTCTTTCAACCTTAGTTCCTGTTCTCGATCCCGTCCTGCTTCCCCGGAGAGAACGCCTCCGCGAAAGTTTCCTGCTTAACCTCGAAAGGATTTCCATGGCTGAAAAACTGTTTGATGTCACCGTCATTGGGGGTGGTCCCGGTGGATACGTCGCAGCCATCCGGGCCGCACAACTGGGAATGAAAGTGGGCATCATCGAGCGTGACAAACTCGGTGGAATCTGCCTCAATTGGGGCTGCATCCCCTCGAAGGCCCTGTTGAAGAGCGCCGAACTGTTCAACTCTTTCAAAAAGGCGGAGGAATTTGGGTTTTCGTACAAAGATCTGACATTTGACTTCGGAAAGATCATCAAGCGTAGTCGGGACGTCGCCGATCGGATCTCGAAAGGGGTGGAGTACTTGATGAAGAAGAACAAGATCGAGGTTGTCAGCGGGACGGCAAGGCTCACGGGAAAGAACGCCATCGAGGTTACGAACGATGGCAAGGTCGTCGATACGGTGAAAACGAAGTACACGATTCTCGCTACAGGCGGGAGGCCACGATCAATTCCAGGGGCAACGATTGACAGGAAGAAGATTATCACGAGCACGGAGGCTATGACGCTCCCTGAAGTACCAAAATCACTTCTGGTCATCGGAGGCGGCGCCATCGGCATCGAGTTTGCCTATTTCTACAATACGTTCGGAACGAAAGTCACTATCATCGAGATGTTGGCGTCGGTCCTGCCGAAAGAGGACAGAGAAATAACGAAGCTCCTCGAATCGAGCCTTAAGAAACAGGGAATTGAAATTCTCACGAATGCGAAAGTGGAATCAGTCGTTGTCGGAAACGACGTCCGCTTGAAAGTCAGTACGAAGGAAGGAACGACAGACGTGAAGGGGGATATTGCCCTCATGGCGGTCGGGGTTCAGGGAAATGTCGAGAATCTGGGTTTGGAAGCTGTGGGCGTAAAGGTCGAAAAAGGCGCCATCGTCGTAGATAAATTTGGAAAGACGACCGTCGATGGAATCTATGCCATTGGTGATGTCTCGGGTGCGCCATGGCTTGCTCACGCCGCTTCTCAGCAAGGCGTTGTAGCCGTCGAACATCTCGCGGGGAAGTCGATCCGCAGCTTCGATCGTTCGAACATCCCGAGCTGCACGTATTGCCAGCCGCAAGTTGCCAGCGTCGGAATGACGGAAGAAGCCGCTGTCGCGTCCGGACACAAGATAAAAGTTGGTCGTTTCCCCTACCGTCCGCTCGGCAAGGCGATGGCGATCGGAGCGACCGAAGGAACCGTCAAGTTGATATTCGATGAGAAATACGGTGAGCTCCTCGGTGCCCACATTCTCGGCACTGAGGCGACCGAGCTCATCGCCGAGTTGGTCCTGGCGAGGGCACTCGAAACGACGAATGAAGAGATTCACCGGACCATGCATGCTCATCCCACACTGTCTGAAGCGATCATGGAAGCTGCCGGAGACGCATTCGGGCACGCAATACATCTATAAGAAGCATGCTAACAATCTGAGGAAGAATGCAGATCTTAGTCTCGAATCTTGGCCGGACCCGCTACGCTGAAGCTTGGGACTTACAGCAAAGGGTCTTCGATCTGCGACGTCTTGGCCTGATCGACGATGTCCTGCTTCTCACAGAACACGATCACGTCTATACTCTGGGAAAGGGCGGGGACGCTAATCATCTTCTCGCATCGGACGCAGAACTCAGCAAAGACGGAACAGAAGTGTTTCGGATTGACCGGGGAGGCGATATTACCTACCATGGCCCGGGCCAGATTGTCGGCTATCCCATTTTGGACCTCAACAAGTACTCTCCAGATATCCACAAGTATTTACGCTCACTTGAGGATGTTCTCATCGATCTCCTGGATGCTTTTGGCATCAAAGGAGGGCGGGAAGAGGGCATGACGGGTGTGTGGGTCCGTGGAGAAAAGATCGCTGCGATCGGAGTCAAGGTGAGCAAGTGGATAACCATGCACGGGTTCGCCCTGAACGTAAACACGGATCTTCAAAAGTTTGAACGCATCATCCCGTGCGGCATTTTCCACAAAGGCATAACCTCGATGCAGCGGTACCTTGGAAGGGAAATCCCTATCGAGGAGGTCGAACGCAAGCTGACGGAATCTTTTGCCGGCGTTTTTGGTTGTATGCCTGTACTGGTTTCTGCTGAATCGCTCCGAAAACGTGTTGAGTCACTTCAAATTCAGTGATCGCAGGAGTAATCCGTCGAGGGGATGTCCTGACGAGAGGAGATGTTGAATACATGCCGACAACACAGTCACGTGTTGCAGCCAGGGAGTCGAGCGCGGTGAAGCTTTCGAAAGAAGAGCTTCTCCGGGCATATCGCACGATGCTGGTTGCTCGTCGCGCAGACGAGAAGATCCTCATCATGCTGAAGCAGGGGAAGTGCTTCTTTCATATCGGCGGTTCCGGCCACGAGGCGGCGCAGGTCGCCGCGGCAGCCGCTCTCCGGCCGAATCATGATTGGGGATTCCCGTACTACCGCGACATGGCGTTTGCGCTTCATATGGGCATGACGATAGAGGACATTTTCCTTTCTGCTCTGCACCGCGCTGAAGATCCCACCACAGGCGGTCGCCTGCCCCAGGGCCATTACGGCAGGCCCGATATTCGGATCCCAACTCAATCAAGCCCGACCGGCACGCAGTACCTTCAGGCGGTGGGTGTTGCCATGGCGTGCAAAAAGGAACGGACGGATGAGGTTGTCTATGTTTCTTCCGGTGAAGGGGCCACGAGCGAAGGGGAGTTTTTCGAGGCTGTCAACTGGGCCGCACGCGATGCGTATCCTGTCATCTTTTTCATTCAGGACAACCGCTATGCAATATCGGTTCCGGTGGAAAACCAGACTGCCGGCGGCTCGGTGTTTGAAGTCGTCAGCGGTTTCAAGGGACTGGAACGATTTGAAGTTGATGGGTCGAATTTCGCCGAAGTCTATACTGCGATGCAGAAAGCGGTCGGCCGGGCTCGCAAGGGTGGCGGTCCGTCCCTGATCCGTGCGAACGTGGTCCGGCTCCTTCCACACTCTTCCTCAGACGATCAGCTCAAGTATCGAAGCAAAGAGGATGTCGAACGGGACAAGGCCAGAGATCCCAATCCGATCATGACCCACTACCTGATCGAAGAAGGCTTCATTACCGACAAAGAAGCGACGGAGATTCAGGCTGAGGCGAAAGAAGCAGTCGATGCAGCTGCGAAGTGGGCTGAGTTCCGCCCGCTGCCGGATCCATCGACGGTACAGCATTACGTGTACGGCAGCGCTCACGCAAATCCTCCGCGTGACTTTGTGGAGCCGACGCATACAGGACCGAAGGTCGTACTCGTTGACGCGATCAATCATGCGTTGAAAGAGGAAATGGCGCGCAACCCGAAGATGATTATCTTCGGTCAGGACGTGGCAGATGGTAAAGGCGGAGTCTTCACTGCAACGAAAGGTATCTCGACACACTATGGCGTCTCGCGTGCATTCAATTCGCCACTCGCCGAAGCGAGCATTGTCGGTGTGGCAGCCGGCCTTGCGCTGAAAGGATGGTCGCCGGTTCCGGAGATTCAGTTCGGTGACTATATCTGGCCCGCGTTCATGCAAATCCGCGACGAGATTGCGATGTTCCGGTACCGCTCGAATAACGGTTGGCCGTGTCCATTCGTCATACGCGTCCCGGTAGGGGGGTATATCCACGGAGGGCATTATCACAGCCAATGCCTTGAGAGCATCCTGGCTCACGTCCCGGGAATCCGTCTGGCCTTCCCCTCCAATGCGGCTGACGCGAAAGGTCTGCTCAAGGCCGCCATACGAGGTGACGATCCTGTGATTTTCATGGAGCACAAGGGACTGTACCGGCAAGGATACGCCGCCTCACTCGAGCCGGATGAGAATTATGTGCTTCCGTTTGGCATTGCTTCCGTCAAGAGGCAGGGGACTGACATCAGCATCATCACATACGGCGCCTTGGTCCAGAAGTCACTTGAAGCGGCACGAAAAATTGAAGATCGAGGGGTGAGTGTTGAGGTCATCGACCTACGCACGATCAATCCCCTCGATACGGATGCAATCTACGCCTCTGTGAAGAAGACCGGCAAAGTTTTGATAGCTCATGAAGACACGATCACAGCCGGATTTGGGGCGGAGATTGCGGCGTTGATTGCGCAACATTGTTTTGAGTACCTTGATGCCCCGGTGAAGCGAGTGGCGGCTCTTGACACTCCGGTCCCTTACAGTCCTCCGCTTGAGAACGAAATGCTCCCCAATGAAGCCAAACTCATCGCAGCCCTCGAAGATCTTGCCGCATACTGAAGGAGCCCTCCAATGATCGTCGACGTTGTGATGCCGAAGATGGGGGAGAGTATTCAGGAAGGGAAGATCCTTCGCTGGATGAAAAAGCCCGGTGAGAAGATCGCACAGGACGAGTCGATTCTTGAGATTAGCACAGACAAGGTTGACTCGGAGATTCCTTCGCCGGCGGCGGGATTCCTTTCGAAGATCATAGTCCCTGAAGGTGAGACCGTCGACGTAGGTACGGTGATAGCACTCATCGAGACGGATGCGGCTTCTGTGAGGATAGAATTGCCAGCGACGGCCCCGCCGGCTGACCCGAAGTCGTCTGCGAGTTCTTCAGTCGCGGCTCAGCCAAGGGCGGAAGCCTTCGGAGCGCCTATCAAGAAAGAGACAAAACCTGAAGGAGGGCGCTTCTATTCACCCTTGGTTCGGGCAATCGCCGGGAAGGAAGGGGTCGCTCTTGAGGAATTGGACCACCTCGATGGCTCCGGGATCGCGGGTCGGCTCACAAAGAAGGACGTAGAAGAATACCTCAAGAAGCGGGTGACCGGACCCGCCTCATCGGCGCAGGCCACGGTCGAGCGCATCGACATCAAGAAACTCCAGCTGAAGTATCCGCCACCCCACTTCGAGGTGGTTCAGATGGAGAACATTCAGGTGAAGATGGCGGAACACATGGTGCGGAGTGTTCGCACGTCTCCGCATGTCGAGGCTATCTCTGAATGCGATCTCTCAAGAATCGTTGAGTTTCGGTCGAAGTACGCTGATCGATTCGAACAGCAGGAGGGCTTCAAGTTCACTTTCATGCCGTTCATCGTCGATGCGTCTGTAAGAGCGCTGATAGCGTTTCCGCTGCTCAATAGCTCCGTTGAGGGGGACAAGATCATTCTCAAGAAGTCGATCAATTTCGGGATTGCTGTCGCTTCTCCCAGTGGGCTCATCGTCCCGGTCATCAAGAACGCAGATGAAAAGAATTTCTTCGGGATTGCACGAGCCATCAATGATCTTGCTGTCCGGACGCGAACAAAGCGTCTGATGCCTGAGGAAATCCAGGGCGGAACATTCACGGTGACGAATTATGGCGTCTTCGGAAACATCATCGGCACGCCGATCATCAATCAGCCGCAGGTGGCGATTCTGGGGGTTGGTGCGATAAAGAAGCGTCCCGTGGTCCTGACGGATTCCGCGGGAAGCGATTCAATCGCCGTCCGGTCAATGGTCTACCTTACGCTTGCGTTCGACCATCGCATCATCGATGGTGCGCTTGGCGGGCAGTTCCTGGCCAAAGTTGTTTCCAATCTTGAACAATATGATTTCACGAGGATATTCTAAGTGGCGTTGACATCTGAAAAACTCGCGATAGGAAAAGCAGAATCTCAGAGACCACGGCGACCGGAGTGGTTGAAGGCAAAGATTCCGGGTGGCGAAGGGTACGCGAAGCTTAAGGACATCATCGACACTCATCGGTTGCATACTGTTTGTGAAGAAGCTCGTTGCCCGAATATGGGGGAGTGCTGGCACTCCGGGACGGCGACATTCATGATCCTAGGGGATATTTGCACCCGCTCATGCGGATTCTGTGCGGTGAAAACCGGGCGGCCGGAATACGGACTTGATTGGGATGAGCCGCGGAGGGTCGTCGACGCGGTCAAGTTGATGAGCATTCGTCACGCAGTTATCACATCGGTAAACCGTGACGAGCGCCAGGACGGTGGTGCCCCCATTTTTGCTGAAACCATTCGACTGATTCGCAGCGAAGTGTCCGGCGTGACCGTTGAGGTGTTGATCCCGGATTTCAAGGGAAGCGAAGCAGCATTGAACATTGTCCTGGATGCCCGACCCGACATTCTGAACCATAATCTGGAAACTGTTCCACGCCTTTACCGGACGGTGAGGCCGCAGGCTAACTACCTTCAATCCCTGGAGGTCCTGGAGCGATCAAAGCGCCGTGGAATTGTTGCGAAAACCGGATTGATGCTCGGGATCGGGGAAAAGACCGAAGAAGTTATTGAGGTGATGAAGGATGTCCGGAAGACGAAGTGCGATATTCTCACACTTGGGCAGTATTTGCAGCCCACGTACAAGCATCTGCCCGTTGATCGGTATGCCCATCCTGACGAGTTCAGAATGCTTAAGGAGCTCGGAATGGAAATGGGTTTCAGGCACGTAGAGTCGGGTCCGTTGGTACGGAGCTCCTACCACGCTGAAAATCAGGTCTAGCAAAGTTGTTTCCTGTCCCGTGGAATTCCTCTATGCACGTTGCTAGTCCGATGCATGGCCAGCGTCCGACCAGCCAAAAAATCGTTGACTTTCCAGCCAAAGAGCGGTATATTAAAAACTCAAATTTGAAGTTGAGAATTTTTCTTTTGATCCGGAGGTAAGAGTGGAATTGTCATCAAAGACAAGGTTTTTCACACAGGAAAACGTGGACCAGAAGTGGTTCGTTGTCGATGCCACGGGGAAGACCTTGGGTCGTATCGCTTCCAAGATTGCCCATATTATCCGGGGCAAGCACAAACCGACATTCACACCAAATGCAGACCTTGGTGATTTTGTAGTCGTGATCAATGCGGAAAAAGTTGTGGTAACCGGCAAGCGTCAGGAACTCAAGGAATACTATCACAACACGTTGTACCCGGGTGGAGCGAGGTTTGAGTCGATTAAAGACGTGGCAAAGACCAAACCGCATATGATGGTCGAACATGCTGTCAAGGGCATGCTTCCGCACAATCGACTGGGACGAAGAATGATCAAGAAACTGAAGGTTTACGTCGGCTCTGAACATCCACACAGCGCTCAGATGCCTGAGCCCCTTTCACTGTAACATCATCACTTTACAAGGATATCGATGCCACCAATTATGACCGTTGGTCGTCGGAAAACTGCCGTGGCTCGCGTGAAGCTCACGGACGGATCCGGCAAGGTTACCATCAACAAGAAAGAACTGGAGATATATTTTCCGATCGCAGTATTGCGTGAGGAAGTCCTTAAGCCCTTTGAGGCGACGGCGACACAGGGTCGCTATGACGTAAAGGTCAGGGTTGAAGGGGGCGGACAGACAGGCCAGGCTGGGGCGATCAAGCTTGGGATTGCCCGATCACTCGTGTCAATCGACGAGGATCACAGGCAGAACCTTCGGAATGCCGGACTTTTGACAAGAGACCCGCGTATGGTCGAGCGGAAGAAGTATGGTCAGAAGAAGGCTCGTAAACGATTCCAGTTCTCGAAGCGTTAACCAGAGTTTTTATTTATCAATCATATTCTCTGATCTGAACGGGAGTGTCCCGGCGATCCGAACGGATTGTCGGGATTCCGTGAAGAGACGACGAGAATAGCCGAACCAACTCAAAAGGATCAATCATGCCTCGTGTAGAACTCGAAGCACTGCTGCAAGCCGGTGCCCACTTCGGGCACATCACCCGCCGTTGGAATCCCAAAATGAAGCCCTACATTTTCATGGAGCGCAATGGGATTCATATCATCGACTTGAAAAAAACCCAAGAGTTGCTGGAAATAGCGTGTAACGCTGTCTCCAATATTGTTTCGCAAAACCGGAAGCCATTGTTCGTCGCGACAAAGCAGCAGGCGAAGGAGGTTGTGTCGGAGGAAGCGAAACGCTGCGGAGCGTTCTACGTTACCGAGCGATGGCTCGGCGGCATGCTCACAAACTTCACTACCATCCGAAAGAGCGTCAAGCGCCTCACGAACATCGAAAAGATGGAAAGCGATGGGACGTTTGATAAGATCACGAAAAAGGAGCGATTGTTCCTCGATCGTGAACGGGAAAAACTTCATAATGTGCTCTCCGGTGTCGTGGAGATGTCACGATTGCCCGGCTTGATCTTCGTGGTTGACGTGAAAAAGGAAGGGATTGCAGTCAAAGAAGCCCGACGCCTCGGAATACCGGTCGTTGCTATCGTCGACACGAACTGTGACCCGGATCTCGTCGATTTCTCGATCCCGGCGAACGATGACGCGTTGAAATCCGTCCAGTGCATCGCCAAGGCAATCGCAGATGCCGTCATTGAAGGCGGCCAGAAGGTCGCTGCCCGGCAGGCTGATGAGGCGATGGCGCAGGGTGCAGAAAACAAGGAGTCGTCTGAGAAACCGCATGCTCCAGGGAGAGCTCACTAAAGGAGGTAGTTCCGAAGTATGGCTGTGATATCATCTGAAATCGTAAAGACATTACGTGATAAGACAGGGGCGGGCATGATGGATTGCAAGCGCGCTCTTGAGCAAACAAATGGCGACCTGGAACAGGCCACCGATTACCTCCGCAAGAAGGGGGCTGCTGTCGCGGCGAAGCGTGCTGAGAAGGAAGCAAACCAAGGAGTCATCGAAGCATACATTCACGCCGGAAGTCGTGTCGGCGCAATGGTTGAGCTAAACTGCGAGACGGACTTTGTAGCCAAGACGCCTGAGTTCAAGCAACTAGCGCACGATATCGCCATGCAGATCGCTGCGATGAGCCCACTGTTCGTCAGCAAAGAAAATGTCGATGAGGCGACGCTGCAGAAGGAACTGGAGATCTACAAGGCGCAAGCTGTCAACGAAGGAAAGCGACCGGAGATCGCCGAAAAAATTGCCGAGGGGCGCCTGGAGAAATTCTACCAGGAGGTGTGTCTCCTTGAGCAAAGCTTCATCAAGGATTCCGGAAAGACGATCAGGGACCTCTTGTCGGATGCTACTGGAAAAGTCGGTGAGAAGATCGGCGTCCGCCGGTTCCATCGTTATCACTTAGGCGAATCACCAAGGTAACCTGTCAAACAAATCCCGAAGCGATTCGGGATTTTTTTCGTCCTCGAGCGACTATGGAAAAACCACTGTACAAACGCATTTTATTGAAACTGAGCGGCGAGGCACTCATGGGCAGCCGCGACTACGGCATCGATTCCCAGGTCCTGAGCGTGTTTGCCGAAGAGATCCGTTCAATAAGGGAACTTGGGGTTGAAGTCGGAATTGTGATCGGTGGGGGGAATATTTATCGCGGGGTGGATCAGTCGACCGACGGCATCGACAAGGTGACTGGCGACCATATGGGGATGCTGGCCACGGTGATCAATGCACTCGCGCTGCAAAATGCCCTTGAAAAGCATAATCTGTTCACGAGGTGCCAGACCGCGATTAACATGGAGAGAATCGCCGAGCCGTTCATTCGTCGCCGTGCCATCCGGCACCTGGAGAAGGGGAGAATTGTGATCTTTGCAGCGGGAACCGGAAATCCGTACTTTACAACAGATACGGCGGCAGCGCTGCGTGCCGTCGAAATTGAAGCCGATGTCATACTGAAGGGAACGAGGGTGGACGGGATCTATGACAGCGATCCGGAGAAGAATGCAGATGCCATACGGATTCCTGAAATCAGCTACCTCGACGTCCTGAAAAAGGATCTCCGCGTGATGGATCTGACGGCGATTACATTGTGCAAGGAAAATAAGCTGCCGATTATTATCTTCAACATGAATACGCCAGGGAACTTGCGTCGGATTGTCCTGGGTGAAGCTGTTGGCTCGAAGGTGTATTCTCCAAGTTCATAGTTTATCATACTCCACTCCAGCAAATCCTACTCACAAGCGAAAAGGTGGATCCGTATGGTTAAGGACATCCTGAAGAATGCAGATGACCGTATGAAGAAGGCGGTGGAAGTAGTGCGGGACGAACTTGCGAAGGTTCGGACAGGCAAGGCAACCACGGCGCTTCTCGACGGGATAAAGGTAGACTACTACGGCACGATGGTGCCGCTCAATCAGGTTGCCAACGTCAGCACGCCTGATGTTCACACCGTCTCAGTCCAGGCCTGGGAAAAGAACATGCTGGCGGTTATCGATAAGGCCATCCTGAGTGCAAATCTCGGGCTGAATCCGGTGAACGATGGCACCATCCTCCGGGTCCCCATCCCCCCCCTCAATGAGGAGCGCCGCCGAGAGCTGGTGAAACTCATCAAGAAGTTCGGCGAAGATGGCAAGATCGCCGTACGCAATGTCCGCCGTGATGCGATCGAGCATCTGAAAAAATCGGAAAAGGCCGAACATTTCTCCGAGGACGAGCGTAAGCGGGGCGAGCAGGAATCACAGAAGCTGACGGACAAACACATTAAAGACATCGACAACCTCCTCGTGCTCAAAGAGAAAGAAATTATGGAAGTCTGATCTCGGACGGTTCGAAACATCTTCAGAATAAAGGAAGTCCCGGCCCAACACCGGGACTTTTGCTTTTGGGTATAGAATTGCCTATTCTCCACCCATCGCTTTTTGTGACATGCCTGCGCCAGAATCCTGATCTGAACAATGTGATATTACCCTCTTCCATCAATAAGGAGTAAGTCTATGAAGAAATGCCTGATTGCGCTTGCCGCGTTGCTCCTGACAGTCAGCAAACTCTCTGCGCAAATGACGCCCTGGCTGCAATGGACATTCTTGCCCGAGCGAACGATGAACGAGATCATCGGAGAAACCTCGGGGGAAAACGCATGGCATGTGATTATGGAAACGGGAGGGTATGACAAAGACCGGCCTGCATCTGAATACGAGTCGGTCTTCTACGAAACGAAGTTCTTCTTCGAGAAAATGAAGGAGTATAATCTCCCTGGTGCAGAACTTGTGCGCTTCCCGGGTGGAGAAACGTGGGACGCTGTCAAAGGAGAACTGTGGGAAGTCTCGCCCAAGCGACAGAAGCTGGCTTCCTATCTCGACATGGCCGCGATGCTCGCTCAGGGAAGCGTCACGACAGATGCGACAGCAGAGCTTGTGTGGGTTGGATTGGGCCGACGGGAGGACTTTGCCGGAAAGGACGTGAGGAACAAGATCGTTGTCGCGGAAGGACCGACCTCGTCTCTTCACCAGATCGCGTGCATGGACTCGGGAGCGATTGGGGTGATTTCGATCTATTCGCAGCGACCACTCTTTGACGCAGTCCAGTTGCCGTGGGGAAGCGTCAGGGGCGATCAGCAGCAAAACCGACCGGCGAAGTTTGGATTCCAGATACCTCCTCGTGAGGGCGAGTATCTCAAGAAGCGTTTACTTGCAGGGGAGAAGATCACAGTTCAGGCAAAAGTCGTGGCCGAGACACGAAAGTATGAGATCCTGGATCTGACATGCTACATACCCGGAACCGATCCTAATGCCGGAGAAGTCATTCTGTCTGCCCATATTCACGAGGGCTATGTGAAGCAGGGAGGAAATGACGACATTTCGGGTTGCGCAGCAATCTTGGAGGTTGCCCGAACTCTTCACACGCTGATCAAAGAAGGACGGATTCCGCCACCAAAGAGGACAATCAGGTTTCTCTGGGGTCCGGAGTTCTCCGGTACCGGACCGTGGGTGAAAGCGAACAAAGAGCTTATGAAAAAGACCCTCTGCAACATCAATATGGACATGGTCGGCGAGTGGCTGAGCAGGAACAAGTCGTACATGTGTCTTATGCGTACCACGTACGGCAATCCGCACTTTGTCAATGACGTAGTAGAGAATTATTTCCGTTTCGTTGGAGAGGGCAATCAAGAACACCTGCAGAACCGCTCAAATTTTTTCCCGGTCACGCACAGAATCGTTGCACCGACGGGGGCAGACGAGCCATTCTATTACAGCATTGAGACGCACTATGGGGCATCGGATCACGAAGTGTTCAATGACTGGGGCGTCCAGGTGCCGGGAATCATGATGATTGCCTGGCCCGATCAGTGGTACCATACCTCGGGTCGCCGTCATCGGCGCAGCGAGCGCCTACACCATCGCGACAGCTGATGACGCAATGGCGACAAGGATCGCAGGGGAGATTACGAGCAACGCAACGGCCCGGTTGGGGCATCAAATGGTTCGGGGTCTTGAGGAATTGAACAAGGCGACGAAGGAAACACTGGCTGAGGCCTACAAGGCTGCCCGTGTGTACCTTGAAGCGGCGGCGGTGAATGAGAAGAATACGCTGGAGACCATCCTCCAGCTGTCAGTCGACAAGAAGAGAGTCGGTGAGTATTTGGCGTCGACGAAGAAATCAGTGGAACAGATCACAAAGATCGAACTCGATGTTCTTGAACGGCATATGAGAACGACTGCAGAGGGTCTGAAGGCGGAGCCGGTGACGATCCAGTTCTCAGCGCTGGAGAAGAAAGCCTCGAAGATGTATCCGAAGCCCACAGAGAAGGTAAAGGCGAACGGCTATGGGGGGTACAGGGAGTACCTGCCACGTACCCAGACGACGCGTGGTCAGGGAGGGTCTCGGAGACTGGACCGCAGCGAACTTCAGCTCCTGATCAACGGCAAGAACAGCATTCTCGACATCAAGAACATGCTCGACGCACAAGCGGAACGAAGAACGGATCTACAGGATGTGATGAATTATGTTGAGATTCTGAAGACGGCGGGGCTGGTTGAGGTGAAATAGGTGACACGGGGGCGCAGCTAACCTTCCGAAGGTGACTTGGTTGTGCGAGGCGACCTTCTGGGGGCGAGCTAACCTTTCGAAGGTAACTTGGTTGCGCCCTGTAACCTTCGAAAGGTGCGGGGGGGCTAATGTGCTTCGAGCCAGGTTCTGCCGACCCCAATTTCGACTTCAAGCGGGACATCGAGTTTGAGCGATTGCTGCATGTGCTTCATGACGATCTTCCGAACCTTGGTCTCTTCCTTCTTCTTCACTTCAAAGACCAGCTCGTCAGCATCTTTGATTCAAGGCCTTCTTTTATAAACGCCTCATCGATGTGGATCATCGCAAGTTTGATCATGTCGGCAGCTGTACCCTGGATGGGCATATTGATTGCCTGCCGCTCCGCGTTCTGCCTAATATTCTGATTGCTGCTGTTGATATCGGCCAGGAAGCGTCGGCGGCCCAGGAGGGTCTCGACGTAGCCATTCGAGCGGGCCGATGCGATTGTATCGTTGATATATTGCTTCACCTTCGGGAACCTCTCGAAGTATCGGGCGATGATCTCCTTTGCCTCAGATTGGGAAATCTCCAAACGGGTCGCGAGCCCAAAAGGGCCGATACCATACATGATCCCGAAGTTCACTTCCTTTGCTTTCCTGCGCATTTCCTTTGAAACGTCTTTCTGCGCGACGCCGAAGACTTTTGCCGCGGTTGTCGTGTGGACGTCTTCATTATTCCGGAACGCCTCACTCAGCGCTTCATCGCCCGAGATATGGGCCATCACTCGCAGCTCGATCTGTGAGTAATCAGCAGAGAGCATCACGTCGTTCTTGCTTCCAGGTACAAAAGCCTTTCGGATGGAGCGCCCAATCTCTGTCCGGATAGGAATGTTCTGTAAGTTGGGATCGCTGCTCGAGAGCCGACCGGTAGCCGCGACCGTTTGGTTGAAAGAGGTGTGGACACGTCCTGATCGGGGATTGATCAAGGCTGGCAACGCATCGACATACGTCGATTTTAGCTTTGCAAATTGCCTGTAGTCGAGAAGCTTCTCGATGATGGGATGTGCGCTTCTCAACGTCTCGAGCACTCCAACGTCTGTCGAAAAACCGGTCTTGGTCTTTTTCTGAGTCGGCAGCTTGAGCTTGTTGAACAGGATCTCGCCCAACTGCTGGGTGGAGTTGATGTTGAATGCGACGCCCGCGAAGCCATGAATCTCTTTGATAAGAGATTCGAGGAGAAGCTCGAGTTCTTTCGACATCTTCTTCAGGTATGGCACGTCGATAGTGATCCCCGTTCGTTCCATGGCAGAAAGGACCGGGATGAGGCGGAACTCAACATCGGTGCAGAGCTTCATCATCCCCTGATCGGCGAGTTTCGTGCGGAGATGCTCATAGAGACGGAACGTCATATCAGCGTCTTCGCAGGAATAGTCGCACAAGTCCTGGAGTTGCACCTCTCTGATTGGTTTTTGATCTTTTCCTGATCCTGTAAGGTCCGTGAACGACACCTTGGTGTAGCGGAGATGTTCTTTCGCAAGTGCGTCGAGATTGTGGCGTCCGTCAGCGCGGAGGATGTAACTCGCAATCATCGTATCGAATTCGACTCCCTGCGTCCAAACGCCATACTGTGACAACACAAGCATGTCGTATTTGATGTTATGCCCGATTTTCCTGATTTGTGGATCTTCCATGAGCCTCTTAACGGATCCGAGCGTCTCTTCGAGACTGAGGCCTTTCTCCTGGTCTGCGGATTTCGATTTGCCGAAGAGATCGGACTGTGGAGCGGTGGTGGCCGGTCGTACGGGAACGAAAAAGGCCTCGCGCGGCTCGAGCGAGAACGAAATTCCCACGAGTTCCGCATTGAGAGAGTCCGTCGATGTCGTCTCTGTATCGAAAACGAATCGTTGCGCCTTTTTCAATCGAGTGCAGAGCTGCTTGAGCGCTTTTGGATCAGTGACAAGCGTGTACGTGTGCTTGTCGCTACGGATGTCAGAAAGCTCGATATCATCCGGGGGCGGGAAATCCAGATTGTCCGGCGGTCTTGCCTTGGGCGGGGAGTACTTCGGAATGTCTTGCAAGAGAGATCGGAATTCCAGCTCCGCGAAGATCCCTTTCAGCGTTTGGAAATCCGGATCGGCCGCTTTCAACGAATGGAAATCGACATTCAATGGAACATCTGTATCGATGGTGACCAGCTCTTTGGAAAGGAAGGCCAGGTCCTTGTTCGTTTCGAGCTTTTGACGCAGGCCCTTTTGTTCTATGCTCGAGATGTTTTTGTATAAGTTCTCAATGGAACCATACTGCTGAATGAGTGGAATGGCCGTCTTCTCGCCAACTCCCGGAACGCCAGGCACGTTATCAGACGAGTCGCCAGTCAGGGCGAGAACTTCAATGACCTTATCTGGTAGCACGCCGAACTTCTGCATCACTGTTTCGGCATCGACAATTTCGACCTCTGTTCCTTGTCGACCCGGCTTGTACATCTTTGTTCTCTTGGTGACGAGTTGCATGAAGTCCTTGTCGGATGATACAAGGAACGAGAGAGCCCCTTCGCTTTCTGCTCGCTTCGCCAGCGTGCCGATAATGTCGTCCGCTTCGAAGCCGTCCATTTCGAGGACCGGTATCTTGTACGCGGTCACGATGTCTTTGATGATCGCCAGCTGCGAGAACAGGTCTTCCGGCATTTTCTGTCGCGTTGCTTTGTACTCCTTGTACGCCTTATGGCGGAACGTCGGAGCGCCTGTGTCGAACACCACAGCGATATAGTCTGGCGACTCAAGGCTCAGGATCCGGTTGAGGAATGTGACGAAGCCATAGACGGCGCTCGTGTTCTGGCCCTTGGAATTGATCAGGGGCCTCTGAATAAAAGCATAATAGGAGCGGTAGGCGATTGCGTTGCCGTCGATGAGGAATAGTCGTTTGGAGGTGCTCATAGAACCATGATCATGAATAGGAATCGAAGTGATCGTCGGTGTCGCCGGATATTTCATTCCTCCGCGACAAAGGGTAGAACAAAGGGAGGCGACGAACCTGTACACAAATGTAAGGTTGATTTGCGCTGGAGGCAAGGGGCATGTCCGATCACTACGAGGGTTTGTCGGCTTCGCCTTTCCACTTCTTGTACTATAGCGTGCGTCCTGCACGGTCATCCTTGGTTTTCAGGATGTCGGAGCGTACATTGATCACAGCACCATGAACCGATTGAACATATACTTCCTGCTGGTGTTCCAGCAAGTCATCGCGGGTGGGACGCACATCGTTGCGAAGGCGGTGGTGGGTGATATTGACGCTGCGACGCTGACATTTCTACGAACGGTGATAGCCGCGGCAGGGTTATGGGCCATTGCACGTGTCCGATCGGGCCCGCTGAAAATCGACAGTGGCGACTGGAGGCAACTGGCCCTTCTCGGATTTCTGGGAGTTGCGTTGAATCAGTTCCTTTACCTCTACGGCATGAAGTATTCGACAGCGGCAAACGGAGCACTCCTGTATGCGGCGACTCCTGTTTTCGTTCTCGTGTTTTCTCGTTTCACGCGCAAAGAGAAGATGAACCCAAGGAAGACATTCGGCATCGGGATGGCCTTCGTTGGAATTTCGATTGTGATCTTTGAACGAGGGATCGATTTTTCCTCAGGATATGCATTCGGCAATCTTCTGATCCTCATCGCAGTCATAGCATGGACGTTGTTCACTGTTCTCGGCAGGCAGATGATACTGAAGTATGGGGCGCTCAGGACGACCGCCGCCATGATGATCTGTGGAGCCGCGATGTTCTCACCTATCGGCTTGATAAGCTCCTTTCAGTTTCCTTTCGACCAGCTTAGCGCATTGGATTGGGCCGGTGTGTTCTACCTGGCTATCGGAACTTCCATTCTCGGTTATCTGCTGTGGTATCATGCATTGAGCCGCATAGAGGCAAGCAAGGTTGCCGTATTTGCGAACGCCCAACCGGTCATTGCCACAATCCTGGCACTTGTTTTCCTCGACTACACGATCACACCCGCCTTTGTGACCGGGAGCATAGTCACGATCATTGCGATCTACATCACACAATTGTCTTAGAGAATGACCTACCATGAAACCGAGATGCCCGTGGCATGTCTGAACGTTATTGACGCACTGGGGTATCGTTCTCATAATGAATGACTAGCCACAAAGTGAGGGGGGGACAATGAACACACTTACGCTGTTCATTATCTACATAACGTCAGCAGTTGTCCTGGCGTTTTGGAACAGGAAGAAGGGGCATGGGTTCTGGCTTGGATTCTGGTACTCGGTCGTCTTGACGCCCGCGATTGGGTTTCTGACGATCGCAATCGCTCAGCAGGTGGTGGTCGTGGACTCAGGTAACGTGCGGAGGAGGTCCTGCCCGCACTGCTACAACCTGACTGCTGCGAATGTCACGTTTTGCGAGGTGTGCGGCAAGCATGTGGCGCATCAGACGGCGAAACAATACCTGCAAATGGCAGAATTGTTTGTCGGCCTCGCAGTGACGGTCTTGCTTGTGAGCAGCGTTATCTAGACCGCCCGTCTGTTCTCGGAGGACAGGCAACCCAGGAGGAGAGGGATTCCAAAGCGTGGGGGAGAAGCCCATCGGCGCGTTGCCGATGGGCTTTTTGTTTTCGGATTGCATCTCCGCGAGTTTTTCAATATCTTTCCACATCGTTTAAGCTCAAGGATTTGACATTTTCCGCCGTACGTCCTCTGGAGAGGTGGCCGAGTGGCTGAAGGCACAGCGAGGTTTGTCCCGCACTTCGAGTTCAGAATAACATAAAGCGGGATTCTCGATTCGACGTTTCTCGCCGCACGTTCACCGGAGAGGTGGCCGAGTGGCTGAAGGCACAGGTTTGCTAAACCTGCATAGGGGGTAACTTCTATCGAGGGTTCGAATCCCTCCCTCTCCGCAATCGCAAATGACGTGCGGCGAGAGTCGAATCGGAACTAAACCTGCATAGGGGGTAACTTCTATCGAGGGTTCGAATCCCTCCCTCTCCGCAATAGCAAATGACGTGCGGCGAGAGTCGAATCGGAGCTTCGTTTCGAACTTAGCGGTAACCCGACCAACCGAACCGGTTTTCGCACCCCACTGGAAACCTGACCGTGGTTCCTCTTAACCAGCAGCCTTTCGATATCTCTCGTCCTTTACAGTTCGTCTCTTCGTTTGAGCAATGGTGTGGCACGTCCGACGAAACCATGCGACTCGGATTCCAGAGTCTTCTGGATTGCGGCGTGAGTGGCCTGGTGACGACGGTGAGTCTCGAAAAGTATCTGAACGACGCAAACGCCTGGGAAATCCTCCGTTGCGGGGTTCAACTGGCACATAAGATGGGACTGAGGGTTTGGATCTATGACGAAAAAGGATACCCGAGCGGTGCGGCTGGAGGTTTGGTGCTTGAAAAATATCCAAAGGGTGAAGCGGAAGGCTTGATCCAAGCATTCAACAACGACGGTCGGCCGCGGTATGAGGTCTCTAAACTCTTCGAAAATACTCATGCGACAGCAAACTTCTTCGAGAGGCGCCACTACATCAATATCCTTGATCGCGAGGCTGTGGCGACGTTCATCAATGTCACTCATGACAGCTATGAACGCGCTCTCCATCCGATCGGAGACTACGTCGAGGCATTCTTCACCGATGAGCCTTCGCTGATTTCCACGTACGTTCCCGCCGGACTGGACTATCCGAAAACGCTTCCGTGGCATGAAAGCCTGCCCCGGGTCTTCCAATCGAGAAAAGGGTATGACATCACTGCACACTGGGAGAGTCTTTTCGTAGACACTGGAGAGATCGACAGGAAAATGCGATGCGACTTTTATGAAGTGATCTCGGACCTCTGTGCTGAGACCTACTTTGCACAGCTTCAGGATTGGTGCCAGGCGCACAAGGTCATGTCGAGCGGACATTTGCTGGGTGAGGAAACGCTGGTCTGGCAGACGCTGTTCGATGGCGATCCGTTCACGTGCTATCGGAAATTTGACATCCCCGGAATCGATATGATCCTTTCAAGTCCGGAGAGGATCATGCAGGATAGGGAACCTTTCTTTCTGGTGCCAAAGGTCGCGAGTTCCGCTGCTCGTCTCCAGGGCAAGCGACGGGTGATGTGCGAGATCAGCGACTTCTTCGGATCGATGGGAGGCCGTCATGCATCCCTGGCACAGATGAAGTGCACAGCGGGCGTCCTGATGAGTCTGGGGATCACGGATTTTACGAGCTTCTACAGCGTGTCACTGAACCCGAATCAGCCGCCGGATCCCGCCCTTAAGTCGCGGCGGTTCTCTGTTCAGGAATATCGCCAGTACACCGACTATGTGAGCCGGGTCAATACGGCCCTCGGCGAAGGAACATACCACCGACGTACTGCCGTTCTGCACCCGATCGTTTCGGTGTGGGCAAACTTCACTCCACCGACACGCTCGATGTACGAGCCGCATCCAAGCGACCGTGTTCGCTTCATTGATGAATCATTCGCGAATCTCTGTCGGGAGTTGATCCAGCATCAGGTGGAGTATGATATTATGGATGAGAAGAACATGGCTGCCGGCAGAGTGGAAGGAAAGACTCTGGTGGTTGGAGAGCACGCGTACGATGTAGTTGTCCTTCCGCCGATGGACACGATCCGAGTTCAAACGCTCGAGACAATTCATCGCTTTGCCCAGCAAGGGGGATCGGTATTTGCTTATCCGCTCCATCCGCAATTTGCGGCCGAAGGGGTTGAGAAGGATGGTGACATCAAGAAGATGATGGCCGCGATCATTGCGAAGGGATCTGCATCAATCATAGCTCAAATCACGACCCCGATCCACTATTTGATCCGTTCTCGCGTACCGCCTGTGTGTCATCTTACACCAGCTTCATCAAGCATCCTTTGCACGACTCTGTCGCGAGATAATGGGCGGACCTATTTCCTCGTGAACGCATCATCTGCGGAATATTCCGGCGCAGGTGTTTTCCGCTCAGCTGGCAACGCGACGATTATCGATCCGGCGACAGGAGAGGAGCAGAGGGTTGAGTTGAAGAAGATGGGTGATGGCGGCTCGCAGGTTGCATTGACCCTGCCGCCGTTTGCTTCGCTGTTCGTGGAGTTCCGATGAACTCTGCGTTGTTTCAAATGTGAATCGAAGGTGACAACCAAAGACATCGCTAGAATTTGGAGAGGGAGAGTTGTATTGCCTTCAGAATCAGGTTTTAGTATCTTGCAACAGAAAGCAAGAGGCGACCTCAGTTCCGCAAATGCGCAATTACAAATTCAATAGTATTCGCCGTTTTGGCAATTCGCCGACTATGACGGAGCGAAAGCACTCGCTGACTTCGGATGAGCTTCGCAGGGTCTGGCAGTCGGATGAATGGAAAGAGTTCGTCGGCAAGAACTTGGGAGACCATTGCAGCCTTTGTGGCTCAAAGGAGTCTCTCCTTCTACATCACAGGACTTTTGTATACAAGCTTGAATCTTACATGGATAGCTCGCGGGTTGTTACTGTGTGCAAACGTTGTCATCATCTCATACACCCTCACAACGTAACAGAACTCGAAGCAATCCTGAAGAAGAACCGAGATAGGTTGCAGCGAAAGGACGAGCTCTAGCGCTGCTGACGACTGATGCTCGCTGATCATAGTGGCTTCGTCTAATCTTGGAGTCCTGGCAGAACGGTCCCGTCACAAAACGACGGAATTGATCCCAAACAACGGGATCAACTATTGCATCAGTAATTTTCTATTGGAGAGCTGGCAGAACGGCTATTGCACCAGTCTTGAAAACTGGCGGGCGCAAGCCCTTGGGGGTTCGAATCCCTCGCTCTCCGCAAGACTAGGTTCCCGATGACACATTCCCCGTTTGCGCCTCAGAGTTCTTTCTTAATCCTCAAGGAAAATCTGCCCGATTTCCAAGCTCTCAAAATAGCCTGAATTCGACCCTCCCGTAACCCAAGTGTGATACGGCCAACTTGTTGAAAGTCACTGGTTTTCGGATTGCTTCAGGCTATATTATCCCAGCTTAAAAAATGACTCAGGAGTGTATGACGGCTGAAATCCACATAGCGGGCAGGAGTAAGCATCTTGAACATCTGCGAAAGCAGGTTGCAAGACTTGCTGCCAACAGGAAGGATGTTCTCGTAGTGGGGGAACCCGGTGTGGGGAAGAGTATGGTTGCTTCACTCATTGTTGCTGGTGACGCTGTCCGGGTTTTCGATCTCGCAAGCAAGAATGAAGAAGAGCTGCACGCGGAATTGGATAGCATCTCGCATGGGGCGGTAGTGTTTGAAGGGATTGAGGATGCCGGGTACAGGACTCAGGATGAGGTGCCTCTGCGGGTCGACCAAGGAGTTTCTGGCGCAACGCAAGCTGGCTGAGAATCTGTGTGCGCGAATCAATAGTTTTGAGAAGGTCGAAATCCGGCCGCTCCGTGAACGCCGCGAAGATATTCCTGCCTTGGTAAAGCACTTTGCCCATGGACTTGTCATCGACATTAACACGCTCGATACACTGGTTAATCTTCCGTGGCAGGGGAATGTCCGTCAACTGAAATCGGTGGTTGAGCGGTGCATAGCATCTGCGACTGACGGCAAGTTTGTGTTGCCTGAGGAATTGGTTGATGAGAGAACAGAAGTGGTGAGGATGGTGAGCGGGCTGATGGAAAGCAAGAAACCCATTCTCGACAAATCCCTTGATGCAATCGAAAACACCATCATTCGACGGACACTCGAACGTTTTGGATTCAATGAATCCAAGGCTGCGCAATTCCTTGGAATGACCGAACAAGTATTCGGTCAGAAACTGAAGCGATTGGCAACAGTTAAAGTGAACCCACATTAGGTTTGCCTAAACAATCTCAGTTCGAACTCGAACGCGGCCCGAAGGGCTTGCAGGCAACCAACGTTTAGTAAGATCTAACCGAACTCTTCTTCAATACGTCCCGGTCCGTCGAAAGGCGGATCGGGATTCGATTGTTTGCCCACCTTGATTCAAGTCCTCAATCTAATTTTTCCCCTCCTACGCCTTTCGATTCTACAATTAACCAATCGACAACGGCCCCCTAGCTTCAACTTTCGTCCGAACTTATCGGATTAGGGCACACGGTTTTGGCTTTCCTTTTGCCCATAAGTTGGTGTGAGAATAGGTATCGGACTCCGGAAGTGGAGCCTGAAGGCGGACGCGATGTTCTTATAACCCGCTGAGATTCTTAACGCACCGAGAAGGAGGGGGAAGTACATGCGTATTCTTGTTGCTGAAGACGATTCTGAATACCGAGGCGTATTGTGTGAGACATTGGAGTTGTGTGGGCACACAGTCCTGCCGGCAGCGGATGGTGTGGAGGCATTCCAATTACTGACGCGTAACACAGTGGATATCATCATCTCAGATATTCAAATGCCTAATCGTACAGGAACACAGCTTCATGAATCTGTTCGAAGCGATGAACGCCTACAACATATCCCATTCATTTACATCACTGGGTTCGCGATCCTTCGCATGGCTACCCCCATTGATATGACCGGCCTTGATTTCATGGTGAGCAAGGTTCCGTTCGAGAGGCTTCTCCAGATTGTTGATGACATTGGTATTCAACGGGGCATCCTACGAAACGATAATGTTGCCTTGGGGACATCATGACTCTCCCCAGCATGACATTGAGCGTCATGAGCCCTCACTAACGAGGTAAGGCACCTTCATACTGACATATCGCTTGACTGGCAGGATTTGTTGCCGTATCTTGCAATCCCCACCATTGACAAGACCAGTTGGAAACATGAGCATCTATGTTGCTACAACAGAAGGCATCACAGTCACAGCCCACCCTACGTATATCGACGGCCAATCGGACATCCTGCGGAAGAAATTCGTGTTTGGCTATTTCATTCGTATTGCCAATAACACGGATGAACCTGTCCGGCTGATGCGCCGCCATTGGTTCATCTCTGACTCGAACGGCGATGTGAAGCAGGTGGAAGGAGAGGGTGTTGTTGGAAAGCAACCGTTAATCCCGCCTGGTGAGGCTCATGTCTACAACAGCTTTTCCATACTAGAGACCTTCGAGGGTGCAATGGAAGGCACCTATCTCATGCGACGTGAAAGCGGCGAAGAATTCAGAGTTGTCATCCCACGATTTGTGCTTCGGGCTGCAGCGAATTGATTTCCGTGAAGTTCATTCTTGTGTGAATGCACTGGAATGGAGTCGTGCCTACTTGCATGACACTCAAGGTACCCTGCTGTATAATAGACCATGAAGCTCACTCTCTTGAGCCAGATCTTCGCTTCTCCATTTATCGATTCACTCTTTGAAAGGAGAGTAATATGATCCGGTTGTTCACGGTCTCCATTCTCGTCGTGATTCTTTTCCTGAGGTCGACATCAGCCTTCGGTGGTGCCATCGGTCAAATCCCCTCTTCCATCGCCTCTCATCAAATTCAGG
>JACVXU010000388.1 GCA_015661185.1 Bacteroidota bacterium | reverse complement strand
GTTTCTTCTCGCCTTTGAGAGTCAAATGGGTATCGGAGATATCGACTTCAATATCATCCTTAGTCATTCCCGGCAGTTCGGCCTTTACGACGATGTCGTCCTTTTCTTCGTAGATGTCGACCACGGGTGCGATCAGCTCACTATCACCACCCCGTGACCAGAGGGAAGGCCACCACGGTCGCATTCTCCTGCCAAAAAAGTCCTCCGTCATCCGATCCATTTCCGTTTCCCACCGGGTCAGATCCATAAAGGGTCTCCACGGCGTTACCGCCTTACTTTCTCGTTCCCTTGCTTTGTGAGCCATTATCATTACCTCCTTCATGTTTTTGGTTTTGTCTACCTCTTTCGAATAGTGCGCAAACAACGTGCCAGTGAAATATTTTATTTTTGTCCAGTCATTACGAAATTTTCTGGAGACGTCTCAAAATCTTTCTTGCCAACAGTGCGAAGGATTCAACGGCGCTTTTTGCAAGACCGATAATCGCGCTCCTCTACTGGTCGTGCCATTCGCTATGCTCTTTGAGCTAAAAGAGCTTCTGGCTTACGGACCGCTACTGTTCAACGCGCTCCTCGAACTCACGGTACGCGGTGTGAATCGTGGACAGAAAATAGTGGAACCATGGCATGATGTCGTGGCTGCCGTCGCGCCAGCCCACAGAACTCGTTTGTAGCGCCTCGTAGTAGCTCTCTTTGCTCTGCTCGACAATCCGTTCGAGGCTGATGTATCGACCTACGTTGTGTCCGTGATGGTAAAGAGCAAGCAACGTAAGCAGGCGCGACACGCGGCCATTGGCTTCGCGGAAAGGGTGGATACAGAGAAAATCGAAGACCAGACAGGCGGCGGCCAGAAGCGGTGGGATTTTTGATTGATCGATGCTGCGGTTGTAGGCAAGACAGAGTTCTTTGACGGTGGCTGGCACCAAGGCGGGCTCAACCGGCTGAAACCGTACTTCCAGTCGGCCTTCAGGATCAAGTTCTACGATCTCGTTTTGAGATTCCTTCCACTGGCCTGCGTCACCAATGGTCCCTTCTTGCGCCAGCGCATGCAGGCGTTTGAGCGTCTCGGGCTCGATTGGAACCTTGTCATGGTTTCCATGAACCCAGCTGAGCGCGTTTCGATAACCAACGATCTCTTCTTCGGAGCGATCCCGGGGCCGTCCATTGCCGAGCACCAACGGCCGTACTCGCTCGAGCTCAACCGTGACCCCGTCGATGCGGTTGGACGATTCGGTGCCTTCAATGAGCGCGATTTCCTGCAAGCTCTTTAAGATCCGCCGCGGCTGCTTGTCGTAGAGCGCTTGCTTGTTCTTGGACTCGGCCAATTTTTCCAGCAGCCACACCGTGCCTGGGGGCAGGTTGGTTTTTTCAAGGCGATTTCCGCGAAATGTCATCATAAGTCGTTTGGCCGGTAATTAATTGTGCCGACTATGTCACTCCTTTTCATGAGCAAACTTGGTGCCGACGGCAATATTTTTAGCAAAGAAACGTTTTCTGGCGCTCTTTCACGGTGTTATCCGCTAGCGCTTATCATTCTTGACAAACCCCCAATCGGAGGTCACCGTTCTTGCGAGGTAGGCGACGCACCAATCTGCTCAGCGACTACTATCGATTCGTTGTCTGACACATTCGTTGCTGATGGTGAGGCAGAAATTACGGTGCAAATGTTGGGTGGATTGTGATCGGTGGGTTGTTGGCCGACGCTGGCATGGTTTTGGACTCTCTGATGGCTCAAAGGGAAGAGCACATTCAGTCGCCTGTGCGAGCGTTGCCGTCCTATTGGCATTGGATGTGCATCTGTTTAGCGGTACTCACCGGAAAGTTGATCACGAAACAGGGAGGGTAAGGTCATTCACGCGGAGGGAGAGTTTCAGGCTTCGCAGAAATTGGCTGATGCAGCCGAGATTATTGCGAAACATCCCATGGCCCTACATCTCCGATTCCTGCAAAGTCTGGTTGAGGTATCCGCAGAGAAGAACTCTACGATTATCTTTCCGGTGCCCCTAGACCTGTTGGCCCCGTTTCTGAAGAAAAGTGAAACCTAGGCTCCAATTCGGAGGACAACGACGATGTATAACAGGCTGCTTGTTGCGCTGGATGGATCCGAGCTTTCGGAAGGTATCCTGCCTTATGCCCGCTCCGTTGCTAAAACACTCGAGATCCCAGTGGAGCTGTTGCACGTGGTTAACCCTGACCACTTTCTGTATTCAGTGTTCGCCCACCACGGTCGCTACTATGACATCATGACCGCCGAGAAGAAAAGAAGCATCGACTACCTGCGTAAGATCGCGACTTCGTTCTCGGATTCAGCGTCAGTTGATTGTTCAGTAGAGACGGGAAATCCGGCGGAGGTCATTGTGGATCGAGCAGCGTCCCACGCCGGCATCTTGATTGCTATGACCACCCATGGGCGTTCTGGGACCAAGCGGTGGCTCTTAGGAGGTATTGCTGAAAAGGTTCTGCGCGCAGCCACTAACCCTCTACTTCTTGCGCGGTCGACTGAGGAGACTAGGATTCGTGACCGGGTGGTACTGAAGACGCTTCTGGTACCGTTGGATGGTTCTGGCCTCGCGGAGACAGTACTCCCGCATGTAGCGGAGCTAGCCAAGAAGATGAATCTGGAGTTGGTTCTAGTGCGCGTTCACCTTATGCCGGGAGTCGTTTATCCGACTGGATACTATGCGCCAGATTGGGAACGGCTTAACGAAGAAATTAGAAAGGAAGCGAACGGATATCTTCAGCAAAAGACGCAACAGTTGCAGAGGGAAGGGCTGGAAAGGGTGTCCTCACTTTTGTTAGAGGGCAATGCCGCAGAAAAGATCATTGGCAGCCCTACTATTATTATTTAGGCGAAGAAATTACCTTTGAATCCATCGGCGTAACAGTCAGCGTGGAAGATATTTATTATCAAGTTCACATTGAAGACATGCGGGAATATCTGCAAAGCAAAACCCAAGCTTCGTAAGGTTTAAAAAAACG
>JACVXU010000387.1 GCA_015661185.1 Bacteroidota bacterium | reverse complement strand
CCGTTCCAAGATCTCCGGAGAGTACAACCACATCGCCATTCTTCAATGTGCCAGCAAACGATTGACCGAGTCGGATGGTCTCTTCACCGGAGTGAGAAACAAATGATTTCATCATTTGGGCTCGAGCTTGATGACGGGCAGGATCATCTCCTCCATGGAGACGCCACCGTGCTGGAAGCTGTCACGGTACTGGTTCACGTATCTGTGGTAGTCGGTCGGGTAGACAAAATAAAAATCTTCCTTGGCGATGATGTAGTTTCCTGCGACACCGCGCTTGGGAAGTCTGAAATCCGCAGGGTCCTTCACAAAGATTGCGGCTTTGTCTTCACACTTTAGGTTCCTGCCATACTTATAGCGCAAATTGGTAGACGCCTCGCGGTCACCGAGCACTTTTGAAGCGCGCAAACATCGGATGCTGCCGTGGTCGGTGGTAAGAAGCACTGTGACATTCGGATTCTTTGCCAGAGTCCTGAGCATACCGAACAACGACGAATGCACAAACCACGACTTCGTCAACGACCTGTAGGCGGACTCATCGGGCGCAATCTCTTTCAACAGTGAAGAGTCCGATCTCCCATGCGCCAGCATATCCACGAAGTTGACAACAATGGATGTCAGTTTTGTCTGCGCGTACGAGCCGATATTGTGCTCAATGCCCCGTCCAAACTCTGCGTCCAGAATCTTGACATACTTCGGTTCGGGCTTGAGGATGATCTTCCGACGCTCCAGCAGCTTGTCGAGGAACTGCCGTTCATAACGGTTCCTGCTGGTTTCATCATCTTCACTCTTCTCCCAGAGCTCGGGATAGCGCTGCTCCACTTCGCTTGGATACGAACCACTAAAGATGGCATTCCGGGAATACGGTGTAGCCGTGGGAAGTATACTGAAGTAGAATTCCTTGGTGATATCAAAATGCTCGTGCAGCAAGCCCTCCATTGCCAGCCACTGATCCAGCCGCAGGCAATCGATCACGAAAAAGATGACCGACTTGCCCGTGCTGAGTTCGGGAATCAGATACCTGTCCACAATGTCGGGGGAGAGCACAGGGCGTTTGTCTGTCTGCGCAAGCCAGTCCCTGTAGTTTCGTTCAACGTACTTGCCGAACGCGAGGTTGCATTCCCGGACCTGGTCGTGGAGTGTTTGCTTCAGTCCGAGTTCCGGGTGAGCATCAAGCTCAAGCGACCAGGAGACCAGCCGCGTGTAGATATCGACCCACTGTTTGTGGTCCATATCGTTCATGAGTGCAACAGCAATCTGGTTGAACTCCTGGATATAGTCTTTCGATACCGCTGCACCCGTGATTTTTCTGCCTTCGAGGAACTTCTTGCACGCAAGCAGTACCTGGCTGGGATTGACCGGCTTGATGAGATAGTCGCTGATCTTCACGCCTATGGCTTCCTCCATAAGCGATTCTTCCTCATTCTTCGTGACCATAACAACGGGCAGTGTCGGCCGCATGTCCTTGATCTCGGCAAGAGTTCGGAGCCCACCCATCCCGGCCATCATTTCATCGAGAAAGACAAGATCGAATCCGGACTGCTTCACCATTGCAATGGCATCCTCCCCGTTGGTTGCTGTATCGACGGAGTAGCCCTTTTCGGTCAGGAAACGGATATGCGAACGCAGAAGATCGATTTCGTCATCCACCCACAATATTTTACCCTTGGTGTCTTCCATGTATGGCGTGTGTTAAAAAAATGATAACCATTTGAGGTCTGAGAATCAATCGACCGGTCTTTGGAATGCGGATTGACTCACTGAATTGAAATGTGAATATCCAGACCGGCTTCATTCACCGTACTACCCGGAATGCGCGAGCCTGAGTCATCCGGTGCAATCTTTGTGTAGCGATAATACACCGATGCGGTGACGCGTGAGCTGAGAATGTATTTGATGCGTGGTTCTACGACGGTACGTGTCGATCCTTCGAGCGGTGTGCCGTTGGTGTTCACGTCAAGCTTGGTAATGTCATACGTCTTACGAGAATTCTTGGTAAGCGAATACGATGCACTGATGTCAAGATCGTTGTTCAACGAGAGGCCGAAGAACGGGATCTCGAATCCTCGTCTGCTGTAGTTTGCCGTGATGGACACCTCCTGCGACAACTGCTCGACGATACTTCTGGACGACGTCGCGAGATCGAAGGATGTGTTTGAGTTGAAGCGGAGGTTTGCGCCGAAACTTCCTTTCAGGAGCTCCTTGAATGTGAAGTTCAACCCGACCAACGGAGCAAACCCATAGGCAACGCGTTGACCTGTGGTCCTTTCACCCACACCACCCGGCCTGTTTTCGTATTGTCTATTATACGTCGACGAATAGCCATGCTCGAGCGAGACACGACTGGCGAAGCCTGCAAACAAAGGAATCTTCTCGAGTCCATCCCATCGAAGACTCCAGTTGACGCGCGGATAGTACTGGCCGAAAAACTTTCTCAGGAAGGGAAGGGCTTCAAATCCTTCCTCAAACGCCTGCGCCAGTTTCTCTTCCGGGCTTCGCGTCGAATCGCGGTCAAGTTTCAATTCCGCGTAACGTTTGCTTACATCCTTCAGGCTGCTCTTAAAAACGCCGAGGAAGAACACATCCGGAAATGAGAGGTAGGATCTTTCCACACTGCCTGCCGTTGCATTGTTCGTTAGGGTTGGGATCCCGGTCGAGTCGGTCACAAGGTTTTGGGTCTGGCTGTATGCCCAGCCGATATTCCAGCTCAGGTCGATCCGTGCACCTTCCCAGAGATTGCGGGAAGTCTTGAACGAGACGCGATTCTGTTGACGGAATGTATTCTGCAGTGTTCCCCCGGGCGCGCGCAGTCCGGGCACGGTTTCTCCCCACCCAAAGAACGGAAACGATGGACGAATGCCGAACTTGCCAAGGTGTCCGATTGGATCCGAGATCAGGCCGAGCTGATAGAGACGTGAAGGCCCATACTTGGGAATCGGATCTGTGAACGGCATGCGACCCCAGAAATTCACGAACCCTGTCCGTC
>JACVXU010000386.1 GCA_015661185.1 Bacteroidota bacterium | reverse complement strand
GCGGTGATACCATTGCGATCAAGATCCATGACGACATTGGTGCCGAGTTTTTTGCCAAGTTGCGCGATGGTGCGGACGAGATATCAACCAATGATTTGTTTGCCGATTATTTCCCTGGAATCGTCCTCATCGCAGATGAGACAAACCGGGGCTGCATCACCGGCTTCAGTGGGAATCCTCGGGATGTACGGATGGTGCTGCTCACGACCCGGAGCGATCCGGATCCAGGCGAGTTGAAAACCGAGTTCACGATGTACGATTCGTCCAGGCAATTCAATCACATCGCCTATGATCGCTCGGCGACCCGGCTGGCGGCCCTTCGTGAACAACGCACGAAGCTGCCCAGCAGTTCTACCGGCGGGATGTCGTTTCTTCAGGGGGGCGTGGGGTTGATGATTCGCGTCGATTTCCCATCACTTCAGCAAGCATTGCTCTACAACAAGTCTGCTCTCGTATCTGCTGAATTGTCGGTCGCCCCCCTCAGTACTACCTACAACGTCATTACGCCTCCATCTGTCTTGAACCTTTATGAAGCCGATGCTCTCAACAGAAGCGTGACGGGGATTGCCGCGTCGACCCTTGCGATCGATGAATTGTACCACGAAGAAACGGCGTATACGTTTAACATCACGCAGTATCTCAGGAACGAACTCTCCGATTCCTACGTCGACCCGGACAAGGGGCTCTTGATCACGCTCCCATCGGGCGCAGTGAATTCATCCTTTGCACGGTTTATCGCAGATGCCGGCAGCCGGAAGATGAAGCTCAAGCTCTACTATCTGTCGTACTAGCGGGACAATTACTTGATGAATATTAAGGGGGTGGCTATTCTCTTGGCGGTTCTTCTGGCAGGCGCGATTGCGAATACAGCGCAGGCTCAGGTTAGAAGTTCCATCTATTCGATGTTTGGCGTAGGAGATGTACTTGACAACAACCTTGGAATGAATCGCGCCCTGGGAGGAACTGGAATTGCCTTCCAGTCAGGGAGATCGGTTAACTATCTAAATCCCGCGTCATATCTGGGCATGCCGCAAAACTGCCTCACAATGGAGATGGGTCTTTACGGGACCTTCAACAGATCCGAGACATCTGATGCCTTCCGCACCGACCGACGAGTGGATTTCGGCTATTGGGCTGCGTCAACTAATTGTGCTGAATGGTGGGCTCTTTGTGTCGGGTACCTCCCATACAGTTCGATCAAGTACAAGATCAAGTCGTCGTCAGTTGTCGGTGGTGAATTAACTTCATTTGAGAAGACGTTTACAGGAACCGGCGGCCTGAGTCGGGCATATCTGGGAAATTCATTTGCATTCTCCGGGGGTTTGACAGGTGGATTCAACGCTTCGTACATCCTCGGGACGATTACTCGGACTGAAGGCGCTTCCTCCAGTAGCGTCATCACAGAGTATGAGCTGAAGAGTAAAAGGAATGTGCATGCTTTCTATCTGGACTACGGATTGCAGTACACGATCAGTCACGGGGACTGGTCCTATGTGGTTGGCGCTGTCTACGGCGCAGGCAAGCAGCTTGCGACAACAGACAGCCTGATGCTTACATCGGACGGAGCGACAACGTTCCTGGATGCGAGTAATCAACTGGGATTGGGAATTCCACAGAACGTTGGCATTGGAGTTTCCGTAAAAAGAGATGACATTAGAGCCGGCTTTGACTACAGGTGGGCGAACTGGTCAAAAGTCCATATTTCGGAATCAGTGTTCAACGCGAAGGACAGTCATCGGTTTTCCCTCGGAGTTGAATACACGATACGGCAACAGGAAGGTTGGTTGAATGGTGTCTCCGTAAGAGCCGGTTCATACTTCAACAATTCATACATGGAGATACAGAACACGCGCATCAACTCCATGGGTGCAACGCTTGGCGTCGGCATACCATTCAGCGTGATTTCGCTCAATATGTCGCTGGAGTACGGGCAGGAGGGAACCCTTACAAAGGGCTTAGTTAGTAGCCGGTATTTGGTGTTCTATCTGAATGTTTCGCTACGAGAATTCTGGAATTTTCTACTCGAGACAGATTAATATGTTGAATGATGTCGGTGCGGATTCTTTTTATGACGCCTCTGAGACTTGACCTTGAGTATTAGACCGTAAAACGATGTGGATTGAAAGATTCCTTTCAGTTGGTCAGTTGATCTGCGATTGAGGGTCAAGTGAGTCATCTGAGTTGTACCAAAACGGGGACACAGACGAGATCCGGTGGAAAAAGTGCGAAGTTTCTATGATGTGCATCGCGTGCCCCTGACTTGAACATGCAACTTATCCTAGGACGTACCCGAGCATAGTTCAGAAGCGACGTCGAGGACAATGAACGGACCGTGTAAGACCTTGGCAAGAATGGCATGGTCTTCTCTCGTACACTAGATCCTGTGTAGAGAATCATTTCATTCACAAAGATGAAGACGGTCAATTTGGTTTGAATTGCACGCTTTCCTTTTCCGTTTCATCGGTATGTCCCATCTTTCACAGATAAAGTGGTTACGATTTGGTTACACGTGATGATTTCTCCGAGGGTGCTCGAATGCTTCAAGCATACAAAAATGAAAAACCCCCGATAACTCGGGGGTTTTTTCGTGCCCGGAACAGGACTTGAACCTGCACATCGTCACCGATACTAGCTCCTGAAGCTAGCGCGTCTGCCAATTCCGCCATCCGGGCAGTTAGGATTTCTCAGAGCACCCTTGAATTGTCCGCCGACTTGTCCCGACGCTGTTCGTCGGGGAGTCTGATTCCCAAGTCGCTGGCGGACATCCGGGCATTAAGACTAAACGAAAAACGACACTTCCACAGGACGAATCAACCTGTCAACGGCGATCTCCCTTGTCGGTTGTAAGAAACCTCCTGGAGACCTACTCGCTTGTAATTGACTTTACATTAACAATGTAAGGAAATTCCCGAAGATCTGCAACGGCCAAAGGAGAAAGAAGTTGCTCTACGCTGTCGTTGGAGAAGAACCGTCAGTTCGAAGCTCT
>JACVXU010000385.1 GCA_015661185.1 Bacteroidota bacterium | reverse complement strand
GGGGGATTCAAGAGCGAAATCTCAAAGCTCCCGAACGTCAAGATTGTGGCCGAGCAAGACGCCTGGCTGGCCGAGCAGGCTGTCAAGAAAACCGGAGATATTCTGACAGCGAATCCGGGCATTAATGTCATCTGGTCGATGAATGAGGGGGGCACGGTCGGAGCCGTCATGGCGGTGAAAAATGCCCGCAAAGCAGGCAAAGTGGTCGTCTTTGGCACAGACAACAGCGAACAGCTGGCCAACTTCCTGCTCGACGATGACAATGTTTTGCAGGCTGTTACAGGTCAAAGTCCCTTTGAAATCGGTTCCCTGGCGGTCGACGCCGCCGTGAAGGTGCTTAAAGGAGAAAAGGTCGAGAAGAAGGTTTCGCTGCCGGGAGTTTTGATGTCGCGCGAAAAGCCTGACGAAGTGCGGAAGTTCAAGGAGCGGTTGAAAGAGCTGAGCAACTAAAGATTGTCGATTGTCGAATTGCGATTTTCGATTGCATACTTACTTGAGTTAGCTGCCATTGGCTTCGTCAGATGGGAACTCATCGTTTAACGTGAGCCTGCGACATGATCAGCGAGACAATATCTCACTATAAGATTCTTGAAAAGCTTGGTGAAGGGGGAATGGGCATTGTCTACAAGACCCAAGACCTGAAGCTCGACCGCCTCGTCGCGCTCAAGTTTCTTCCTCCTCATCTCGCTTCGGACGACCAAGATAAAAAACGCTTCATCCACGAAGCGAAAGCCGCTTCTTCTCTCGATCATCCTAACATATGTAATGTTCATGAGATTGATGAAACACCTGATGGACAAGTCTTCATTGTCATGGCTATCTATGAAGGAACTCCGCTCAACAAAAAGATAGAGAAGGGTCCCCTCAAGATTGAGGAAGCCTTGGATGTTGTCATTCAAGCAGCAGAAGGATTACAAGCTGCACACGAGAAGGGCATTGTTCACCGCGACGTCAAGAGCAGTAACATTATGATGACAGATAAAAGGCGCGCCGTCATTATGGACTTTGGCTTGGCTCGAACTGGTGGGGCAACGAAGCTGACCAAGACCGGCTCAACTTTAGGCACGGTCCCATACATGTCGCCTGAGCAGGCGCGGGGAGAGAAGGTTGACCACCGCACGGACATCTGGTCGCTCGGAGTTGTCCTGTACGAAATGATATCCGGTCGATTGCCGTTCCAAAGTCCGTATAGCGAAGCGATTGTTTACTCCATACTTAACGAAGAGCCTAAGCCCTTTTCCCTGGCTCGCAACGACGTGCCTGCCGAAGTAGAGAACGTTGTCAGGAAATGTCTTCAGAAGAATCCTTCCAATCGCTACCAACACGCCGATGAATTGATTGTAGATTTGCGTCGAGTAAAAACCGGGCTTGGAAAAGAAGCGCCATCGCTGAAAATTGCAAATCCGCTTTCCACGACGAACGATGAGGTAATTCGTTCTATCGCGGTGTTGCCGCTGGACAACCTCTCCCGCGACCCCGAACAGGAATACTTCGTGGACGGGATGGCCGATGCTCTGAATACCGAGCTGTGGAAGATCGGCGCTCTCAAGGTCATCTCGCGCACCTCGGCGAAGCTATACAAGGGTGTAAAAAAGCCGTTGCCGGAGATTGCTCGCGAGTTGGGAGTGGATGGACTCATTACTGGCTCAGTGCTGCGGGAGGGTGAGCAGGTGCGCATCACAGTGCAGTTGATCGATGGGTCGACGGACAGACACTTGTGGGCGGAGAGCTACCAACGCGAGCTGCGCGGCATTTTGGCATTGCACACCGAGGTGGCACAGGCCATTGCCCGGGAGATTAAAATCAAATTGACGCCGTTCGAGGAGGCGCGCCTTATGAGCGTGCGGCGGGTCGATGAGAGGGCCTACGATACCTATCTCAAGGGCCTCTACCACTACAACACGTTTACCCAGGACGGACTGAAAAAAGCTATCTCATTGTACGAGCAGAGTGTACAAATAGACTCTACCTATGCGCCTGCCTATGCCGGATTGGCAAATACCTATAATGTGATGGGTGCATTCGGTATCATACCCTGGCCTCAACCCATAGAAAAAGCCAAGTTAGCTACACATAAAGCTTTGGAGCTGGACAGTACCTTGGCCGAGGCCCACGTTTCCTTAGCCATTATCAGCGATCTCGAGTGGAACTGGTCACAGGCAGAACGTGAATGGACCTCACTCATTTGCTCATGTTTCGCCGATTTGATGAAGCTATCGTGGTAGCTAAACGGATGGAAGAGTTGAATCCACTGTCGCTCAACGCCAGAACGATGGCGGGATGGCCTCTAGTTTTCTCAGGCCGCTATGCTGAGGCGATGAGAAAATTCCAGGCAGTACTGGAGTTGGACCCGAATCACAATATAGCGACTCATAACCTTGGGCAAATTTATTTAGTCATGGGAAAGTATGACGAGGCCATCGCAGCGTTTAAAAAGGCTATTACCCTTTATGGAAAAGACGCACAGTGGTCAAAAGCATTCCTCGGTGTGGCTTATGCACGAGCAGGCGAAACCGAACATGCGCTTGAGGTGATCGAGGAAATGAAGAAATCTTACTCAACCCGAGGAAATGTTTCTCCATCGGTTATTGCGTTACTCTATCTAGGCTTGGGAGATAAAGAAGAAGCAATGCAGTGGTTCAATAGTGCCTTCGATGTACGTGACCCTCAGTTGCCTGGTTTCATTATGCAGATAGATGGTCTGAAATTGTTGCCCCAAGAGCTGCGGGATGATCCGCGGTTCATTGCGATGATGAAAAATATGGGATTGCAGCCTTGAGCCCTGGTGTAAGCTCGCAGCAGATGACCGTGTGGTTGGGGGTGGACGTGAAGTTCTGAAAATCCCTAACAGCGCGTGGAACATATTGACTCAGCCAACGGCAGCCAACAGGCGTAAGCACTACGCTCGCTCTCTGTATAAGCGAAGGTTAAGATTGAGATTGGCTAAATGCTCCGACAAGAATCGCACCGATTGAAAGCATCTCGACAAAGGGCATCGGGACAAGCCGGATCTCCGAAGAGAGGCTTCGCGGTGAAAAGTCGTTTTGCCTAGATGTTAGGAACAACGCACAGGCAAAGGGGGATTCCGACGGGGACACGCATGGTGATGAAAGAACAGCGTCGGTGAAATACAAGCGACGGGAATCGAATCAGCATAGTAGCCAGAGGCGCTGATTGGTGTCTCTGGCGGCTTCAACTGGACGCTGAATGCTGATCGAAAAAAGCAGATTAAGATTCAGAGAGAACAAGCCGAAGCCAAAGAGTATGAGGATCCCTTTTATAGGCACAACGACTTGCTGAGACTCTTTCCGCGATGTTGCCGCATCCGTTCGTGTAGCCTCTCATGTTTCCATCTGCTGCAAATGAAGAGCCTCCTCTCTGTCCATGCATGAGAATCACCGCAAAAAGCATGTAAACAGCCCCTCTTCTCTCTCTTGCCTCCAGACTCTTTCTTTGCTATCTTTGTTCAGCAGTTGAATCAATCAGAACTTCCATAAACAGCAAGATCATTGTCTCTCAACCTGCTGCAGGGCAAGGAACTGCCAGAATGAAGGCGAGAGTGTCATCAGCAGCCTGTTTACTCTGTCGACAAGCTCTCAAGAAAGCAACTCACAGTTTGTTGGCAACTTGTCAAAATTGCTGAGATTCAGCCGAATTCATCGACCCCGTAGCTCAGTTGGATACCCGCCCGAACGACCGTTCTGAGCTTTATCATCGTTCGGTCGGGCGGGGAGCAACAGCCTTTTCGAAAATGGCCCACGAATGTTCCTCAATGAGTGGCTGCCATTTTCAGAATCCCGACGTTTTCTGTCGGGACTAAGCGTTCATTGGAAAACAGATCTTGACCCCGTAGCTCAGTTGGATAGAGCAACAGCCTTCTAAGCTGTAGGCCGCGCGTTCGAATCGCGCCGGGGTCACCAAATGGTAGAAGGTAGAAGTTAGATGGAAGAAGATAAGGGCAGTAGGGAGTAGGTAGCAGCATGCAGTAAGCAGGATGCGGACCGTTCCCGAAAGGAAAACCTTCAAACTTCATCCTGAAAGCATTTAAACCTAGGTTGATTCACGTTGTCCAAGGGCAAACTAATAAAAGGAGGCAGCGCAGATGAAAACAACCGGGTTCGTTCTTGCTCTTGCGGTCTTGACTATTGGGGCCGTCGTCTTCTTCACGGGTTGCAGCGATAGAGGTAGTGTCAATGCCCCTTGGCAACAGAATTTTGAAATTGCCCAATTTGCGATTATCGACTACGTCGACCTCCAGAATGCGATACAGGACGGCACGACCGAAACCGATATAACGTTCAACAGCACAATGTTGAATTACAGTTTCGTGAACGGCGATCAGCCATTCGGACCGGGACATCCTATGATGAGGGGGATTCAATGGTTCGATCGTTTTGATTTCGCAAAACATCTTGGATTTTTCTTCAGACAATTGAATCTGACTGACGATCAAAAAACCAAAATCCGGGATTTGGCGAGGACCTTCCATGCTGATATGAAACCGCTTGTTCAACAGTTTCATGAAGCCAACAAGGATATCATAAGCGCTGCGAATGCGAAGCGCAGACTGATCGCAGATTCTTTGAAGACCGGGAAGATCACCAGAGAGGTAGCGGCCGCGGAATTGAAGACCTTAAATCAGGAAACACGCGAGCTAATCGATGCTAATCCTGCTTCCAAGAGAATCAAGACAGCGATGTGTGCGGAAAGAGATAAACTCTTCGCGGGCATTCGTGCGGTTCTTCTGGGAGATCAAGTCACAAAATGGAACGACTGGACTTCGAGAATAAAGAATCAATGCGCTCCTTGATCAATCAAGAATTCTGTGAGATGAGAAAGCCGGTCGTAGTGAGACCGGCTTTTTTTATCCCTGGAAGCCTGGACGAAAACCCGCTTTCTGCCACAAAGGCACCCCGCCAGAACGCGTAGCGGGCTGGCAAGGCACAAAGAAAAATGAAGAGGAAAAAAAGTTCATCACACACCTTGGTGTCCCTGCCTGCGTGCCGAAGCACTTCGGCAGGCAGGTTCGTGACTTTCCTGCCCGCCCCGAAAAACCAGTTTGGCAGGCGGGGTGGCGGCACTTTCCGACCGGCTCTCTAGCGCTGACTTCTCAATACTCCAGACGCCTTCAATGAACGGGAGGATCAATCTTGTCGCCCGGAAGGT
>JACVXU010000384.1 GCA_015661185.1 Bacteroidota bacterium | reverse complement strand
TAAGGGAAAAGATAGAAAATGCGTTGGATCATATAAGACCTGCCCTTCAGGCAGATGGCGGCAATATAAAACTTATAGATGTGGATGAAGCAAAAGGCATAGTGAAGGTCCAGTTGCAAGGCGCATGTGCTGGTTGTCCAAGCGCTCAGATAACACTTGCAATGGGTGTAGAACGGGCTATAAAGGAAGAAGTGCCTGAGGTAAAGGAAGTTATAGCAGTGTAAGAAAAATTTGTGGCTTACTACATTACAACAGATTGTATTAACTGCGGTGTTTGTCTTCCTGAATGTCCTGAAGGCGCAATAAGTGAAGGCAATCCATTTTTAATTGCCCCTAAACTCTGTACAGATTGTGGGGCATGCGCTGAGGTTTGTCCAGTTGATGCCTGTAAGCCTGAAAAAACAGTGGTTGGAGGATAAGGAAGAGGTTACAGATGAATAAGATTACAGTATGGTTTATTAAATGTGCTATGGTCTATTTTCTTGCAGCTGTCATATTGGGATTATATATGCTGGTTTCAAATACACTCTATCCATATATGCCAATACATGCCCATTTTAATCTTCTTGGCTGGATATCTATGATGATATATGGGGTTGCATACCATGTTTTGCCAAGATTTAGCGGCAAACCCCTTTACAGCGATAGACTTGCAGAATGGCAATTTTGGTTTGCAAACATCGGACTTCTGGGTATGAGTATTGGTTGGTTACTGAGCAGTTGGCAGGAAAATAACAAAGTACTTTTACTGTTTGCTATTATTGAAGTTATTGCAATAGTTATGTTTGTTATAAATATGTTTAATACATTAAAGATTACACAACCCATTGGAAAATAAAAATTGGAATTTAAAAGGAGGAAATATCTATGTCAGAAACAGCAATAAAAAAGACAATGATTATTGGGGAAGCAATTCATAAATATCCAGCAACTGAGAAGGTTTTCCTAAAGCACTTTGGAAGTGGTTGCTTTACCTGTCCTAATTCTAAAATGGAGGATATTGCTTTTGGCTCAACAATGCATGGTTTAGATCCAGATATGATAGTAAAGGAACTAAATGAGGCAGTTGGGACAAATAAAACATCTGATAAGATTTCAAACTCCTATAGCCGCCGTGAGGCGTTATAATCCTCTCCTCTTCGGGTGTCATCACAACCCCCAATCACGCGCATACCGAAAATCGACATTCACCGTGCGATAAGAGACTTTCGCGATCAACGGGGGACGGCGTTTGAACTGGTTCTTTTGAATCAGTGTCTTCACGCGATCGACAAACCCCGCATCGAATCCCAACTTTTGGAGTTCTTCGTCATTCCGCCGCTCATCCACCAGATGATACAACAGCGCATCAAGGCGAGCATAGGTAGACCCGAGTTCCTCCTCATCCGACTGCCCCTCCCAAAGGTCGGCTGTCGGGACCTTATCTATGATCTGTTGTGGAACTCCGAGCGCACGTGCAAGCTGCCAGACTTGAGTCTTGTACAGATCGCCGATTGGATTAATCGCCGAGGCCGTATCACCAAAAAGAGTCCCGTACCCGAGCATGATCTCGGTCTTGTTACTCGTGCCGATTACGAGCGCACGTTCTCTGGCCGAGATGTCATAGAGTACGATCATGCGCATCCGCGACATGATGTTTCCTCGTCGGATCTTGTCGGTCACTTTCCAGGTGTCGCAGTACCCATCAACCATCGGTGAGATATCGACCACCTCTGATCGGATACCCAGCTGCTTGATCGCTGTCTTCGCGTCTTCAACGCTTTTCGCGCTGCTCGTTCGGTAGGGCATAATGACACCGACGGTGCTCTCGTTCCCAAGGGCTTCCGCTGTCAGGAACGCAGTGACTGCAGAATCAACTCCCCCGGAGACTCCTATCACACCCCGGTGGAAACCAGCGTTCTTCGACTCGTCCCGCAAGAACTGAACAAGAAGCTCTCGTACCATCGCCACATTCAGATCGAGCCCGTTCTGAGTTACCGGTTGATTGGTCTCCACGTGCTATCCTTCATTTTTACGATGTGCCGTTAGTTGCCCTGGTTGATCTCAATCAGTGCTTCCCGGATGATGTGGAGCCCGTCATCGAGCTCGTTTTTCGTGACGCTGAGAGGCGGCCGGAAGCGGATCGAGCGGTCACCGCAGCCAATCAGGATCAGCCCCTCTTCGTACGCCTTGCTTCTGAGCTGGTCTCTGTTTTGGGCGGTATCGAGATCAATCGCACAGAGCAATCCGAGTCCCCGTGCATTGGAGGCAAGGCCCGGGAATTCCAGTTGGAGATCCTCCAGTTTCGCTAGCAAATGCGCCCCGACAGTCCGCGCATTATCCACCAGCTTTTCCTCCTGGATGATTTCCAGAATCCGCTGGAAGCGCACCATGTCAACCAGATTTCCCCCGAACGTTGAGTTAATCCGGCTGGGCTTGTGGAACACATTTTCGAGCACATCGTCAATCCGCCTGCTGCACATAAACCCGCATATCTGGGTTTTTTTTCCGAACGCCACCATGTCGGGTTTGACGTAGTATTCATGGGCCCACATTTTTCCCGTTATCCCGACTCCCGTCTGGACTTCGTCGAAAATGAGCAGGATTTCGCTCTCGTCGCAGATGTTGCGCAGCTGGAGGAAGAACTCCTTCCGGAAGTGGTTATCTCCCCCTTCGCATTGAACCGGCTCAATGATGATCGCCGCGATATCATCCGGATTATTGATGATCGCCTGTTTGATCTGCTGGACCGCAACCGACTCGGCCTTTTGCACGCTCGCCAGGTTCTCTTTGTTGAGCGGGAACTCTATCACCGGATTGTGAATTCGTGGCCAGCGGAATTTCGGGAAGTAGTTGGTTTTGATCGGGTCTGTATTCGTGAGCGAGAGCGTGTACCCGCTACGACCATGGAACGCTTTGCGAAGTTCTTACGGGTCTTCCAGTCGAACGCAGTCTTCAGAGCGTTTTCGACGGCAAGCGCTCCACCGTCAACAAAGAATGTATATGGAAGATAGTCAGGTTGGGCAATTCTCGCGAATGTCTCGACGAACTCTGCCATCTCCACCGTGTAAGCGTCGGAATTGGATACCTTGTTGACGGCAACGTACCCGAGTTTTTCCAGAAAGTCGGGTGAGGTGAGCCTGGGATGGTTCAAACCCACTGACCCGGAAGCAAAGAAGGTGAAGAAATCGAGGTAGCGTTTGTTGTACCTCGAATCGAATACATAGGAGCCCTGGCTCCGTTTGAGGTCGATAATAAGGTCGAACCCATCCACCAACATGTGCTTCGCCAAGGATGTGTGGACCTCGTTCGGCGCAATCTTGATTGGGTTTTTGGTCGTTGGCTTTTCCTCACTCTTAACGGATTCAGCCTTAGTCGGCGGCGCGGTGGGGGCTGTTGTCACCGCTCGCTCGGGATTCGCAGTCAATGTATCCGGCATAGTTCACCTTGGAGTTCCCTTTAGTTGTGGTTTTCGTTGTCTACGGCAGCGATACCCACATTGTTCAGAAGAACTCCTGGTGCTCGTACAGCGATATGATATACGGACGCCCGGTCATGTTCTACTTCTCGACATTGTCAATTTGCGCCCGCTGAAGCGTACCGCTGTAGTCGACATAGACGGTTTTCCATTCGCTGAAGAACTCATACACCGTCCATCCTCCCTCCCTGTGCCCATTACCTGTCTCTTTGACGCCGCCGAATGGCATATGCGCCTCCGCACCAATCGTCGGGCTGTTGACGTAGGTGATACCCGCCTTGATATCCCGGATCGCTTTGAATGCATTGTTGATGTCCTGCGTATAGATGGACGAAGAGAGCCCGTACATCGTATCGTTCGAAACGGCGATTGCTTCGTCGAGTGATTTGACCTTGAGGACCGAGAGGACGGGTCCAAAAATCTCCTCCTTCGCGACTCTCATCGACGGCGTTACATCCCCCAGCACCGTCGGTTCATAGAACCATCCGTTCGAGAGTCCGTCGCCCTGTGCTGGTTTTCCACCACTCAAGAGTTTCGCGCCTTCCCCCATTCCGATTTTCACATACTCATCGACTATTTCGCGCTGCTTCTTATTGACGCATGGGCCAACATCGACGTTGTCTTTCAGGCCATCACCCACACGGAGCTTCTTTGCATGGTCAGCCACCATCGAGACAAATGTGTCGTACACTTTCTCGTGGATGATCAGACGGCTCGTGGCCGTGCACCGCTGACCCGTTGTGCCGAATGCACCCCACAACACCCCCTCGAGAGCCAGCTCGAGGTTGGCATCCTCCATGACAATCTGCGCGTTCTTGCCGCCGAGCTCGAGAGATACGCGCTTCAGGGTCTTGCTCGCAATTTCCGAAATCTTCTTTCCGACTCCCGTCGAGCCTGTGAAGCTGATCAGGTCGACTTCAGCATGCTCTACGAGTGCGATCCCGACCTCAGTGCCACCGCCATGGACGATATTGATGACTCCGGGGGGCACGCCTGCCTCCAGAAGGATTTCGACCAGAGTCGTCGCCGTCGCGGGAGTATCCGATGCCGCCTTGAACACAACGGTGTTACCACACAGAAGCGCCGGGAAAATCTTCCACGTTGGGATCGCCATCGGGAAGTTCCAGGGAGTAATGATCGCCGCTACACCGATTGGAACCCGCATCGCCATGTTGAACTTGTTGGGCAATTCAGACGGCACTGTATGCCCGAACAGACGCCGTCCTTCCGACGCGGCATAGTATGCCGTGTCGATTCCTTCCTGCACATCGCCGCGGGTCTCGAGAAGGACCTTCCCCATCTCTCTGGTCATTTGATTCGCGATCTCTTCCTTCCGGGCGGTCATGATGTCTCCGACCTTCTTGAGGATATCGCCCCGCTTGGGGGCCGGGACCAGGCGCCATGATTCGAACGCGCACCGTGCAGCCTTCACCGCTTCATCGACCTCCTCTTTGCCTGAAAGAGGAAACGTTCCGATGAGTTCATCCCAGTTTGCAGGATTGCGGTTCTCAAACGTCTTGCCTGATTTGGCGTCAACCCACTTGCCGTCTATATAGTT
>JACVXU010000383.1 GCA_015661185.1 Bacteroidota bacterium | reverse complement strand
GATGAGGATCCCTCCGGCGTTATCCGACACGCAGTGCGGATTCAAGATGTATCGAGGGGAAATTGCGCGGGAGCTCTACGGAGAGTGCAAGACCGACGGTTTTATGTTCGATATCGAGATCATCCTGCTTGATCTCCGCCACGGATACAGGATAGCAGAGTTTCCGATCGAATGGACCTGTGACCGCGACAGCCGAATCAGCTTCGGGAAGAATTTCCGACATGTTATCAGGGAACTGTCACAGATCCGAAAGACCCTGCTCACATCGCGCCAAGCCTGAAGACTTTTTCAACCCCCGTCGCCGGATCTTCCTCAATCGTCACTGCCCACATTCTGCCATGAGCTTTCACAAAGGCGTCGATTTCTTCCTGCCTCATCACCATGAAGGCTGTTGAAAGCGCATCACTTCCTGCAGCAGAATCGGAGCAAACCCAGGCGGCACGACGCCCGCTTACAGGCTGACCAAGACGTGGGTCGATGATATGCCGCCCCTTCCTGATACCCGAACCGCCCAGAGCCTTCTCTTTCAGCGAGACTTTTTCCAACACCTCCAATGGGTTCTGCGGATTGCTCAGCGTGACCGGCCACCCAATGCCGTTTGGGTTATTTCCGAACGCGTAGGCAGAGCTGGAACCTCCATGTATCAGAGCGGACGTAACACCCCATTCCTTCAGCAACCCGACTGCCACATCAACAGCATACCCCTTACCGATCGCTCCGAGATCGATTCTGGGTACTCCTTCATGAACGCGCACGGACATGGACGATTCATCCAACTCCAGAAGGTTCATGCCAGTTCGAGAGCGGGCCTGCCCGAGCTGTTCTGCAGTCGGAGCAAGCAGTGATTTGTCCTTCCCGACCCAGCAATCCACGAGAGACCCCGTGGTGACATCGAATGTCCCTTTTGTTTCATTCCAATATTGCACACTGAGCCGGAGACACTGAAACGCATCGGTGCCGATGCGAACACTCCCTTTGGGCGGGAGGTTGTTGATCCGTGCGATATCGCTGTTGGGGAGAAATCTGCTTAACTCTTGTTCGAGTCTATCGACCTCTTGAAAAGCAGCGTAGGCCGCACCCTCGGCAAATTTCCGATCTTCGTCCACAATCATGAGCTCGAACACGGTTGCCATCGCCCGATGTTCAAACCGATGAACGAACTGGCCAGCCGCGGACTTTCCTCCGTTCATTGTACTGATTCCTTCCGAGCTTCTTCCCACTGAACAAGGCGTGTCGGCACAAAACCCTTTTCCACGGAACTCCACCACTACGATCGTCGTATGGTCGACGAACGATCAGCGTAGCTCGAGAATCCGGAGATTTCTGTACCAGACCGGATGGCCATGGTACTGCAGGCCGATGGCACCCGACCGGGGCATGTCTTTGTAGGCAGCGTTGAACTTGTTCGGAGTCCCATCGGGGTTCTTGTGGGGCTCCTTCCACCTGTTGAGGTCCATGGAGATGATGTTCTGGCCATTCAGAACGACCTCAATCATCGGTCCCCGGCAGGTAATCGTGTAGCGATTCCATTTCCCCGGCGCCTTGACGGCATTCACGGTCGGTGCGAGGCAGTCGAAAATCGCGCCGCAGTCTTCGCGCCCCACATCTTTTCTCCCGTATGAATCCAGCACCTGTACTTCGATGGCGGTGTGGAGCCAATTCACGATATCACCCGTCCGGAGAAACACACCGCTATTGGAGTTCTTCTCGATCTTGAACTCCAAGTCCAGTACGAAGTCGCCGTAATGCTCTTTCGTCCAGATATCGCCGTCGCCTTTCGGGAACAACACTCCATCTTCCGTTACCCAACTCCCCGCAGTGAAAACGGAGTTCGAAAGGTCCTCAGCCAACAGTCTCTTCCAACCACCCGGTTTGAGAGAACCTGCGATCTTTTCAAATGCGCCAATGCAGGATCGAACCTCTGGAAGGGAGTTCTCCCAGTTGTGCTCATATTCGATCGAAAAGACGCCGTTGAACTTCTGCCTGTCCAGCTCCTTCAGCAGGTCCCCCACATTCGCGACGCCTGTCCCCCACACAACATCATGCGCTTCCGGATCGCCGGCCCGGTCAAGATCCTTGAAGTGGAACGTCAGGATCCGGTCGTTCAACTTCTTGATCGCCTTCTGGGGATCTATGCCGGAACGGAGCCAGTGGCCGACGTCGGCACACGCACCAATCCATCGACTCCTCCCTCTACACACTTCGAGAATATTGTCGGGATCCCAGTAGCGGGAAGGTTTGGGATGGTTGTGCAGCGCCACCTTGATCTTGTACTCTGCACAGAGACGTTCGACGATGTCGAGCGCCTCCGGTGGCGGCTCCGACACGATGGTCTCGATCCCCATGTCCCGGGCGAAATCAAAGACCCGCCGGCAGGCAGACTCGTCGTTCGGCAAGTCGACGACCCCGAAATTGACCAGGGCGATCCCCGCATCCCGCAACAACTGCTTGATTGCCTCCCGATCGTTGACGGATAGTCCCGGACCCATGGTCACATCAGCCCCCACCCGCACCCGCTGTCCGGGGTACGCTTCAATCCAACGAAGGCCGAGAGAAGCTGCCTTCTCCACTGATTCGGTAAATGTGAACCGATTGAAGGTCCAGGCCTGAACTGCCAGCCGCCAACCTTTGTAGGCGTCGGTGGCCGGGTGCGATGCGGCGTCCACCGGGGGAGTCGACGCCAAGGCCTGCAATAAAATAGCTAGCAGTGATGATAGCAGGTTGATGATCAGTCTCATGGCATCTACCTTTCCGTTGGTCAGAGGGACCACCCTTGCCTGTACGCTTTCTGCACGTATTCGTTCGCTTCAGGAAGGTTAGTCACTTTCATCGCGGCGCTATCCCATTCCAGCACGACGTTACTCTCCGCCATCCGTATCGCAAGGTTTCCGAGCAACATCATCTCTGTCAGTGCGGCTGAGTAGCTGAAGTCAGTCGTCGATTTCTTGCCTGCTTTGATGGCTTCCACCCATTCCTCAAAAATGCCCGGTGAGCGAGGAATGGTCT
>JACVXU010000382.1 GCA_015661185.1 Bacteroidota bacterium | reverse complement strand
CTGTATCGGGCGCTCAGACCGAGACCCACGGTCGGCGTCATCTGATAACCATAGCCGAGAGCGTACTGCTCGCGATAAGCTATATGCGTCTCCTGGTCAATCTTGGGGCCTGTCGAATCGAATGAAAATGGCGGCGACACATTGAATTCGAGATTCAGGCCCGGCGCATAACTTCCCGCCACAACATGATAATCGAGAAACCGCTTCGCCGATCCTGCCCAATAGAGCGAGATGCCCTTCGAAGAAACGTCACGCCGCAGCGCGGAATAGAACGACGCGGTCACGTCCCAATCCCGGATGGACACCAGCCCGGCAGGGTTCCAATCGATACTCGCAATGTCATCGGAGAGAGCCGTGAACGCTCCGATTGCCGACCCGCGTACGGAGGTCAGGTGCTGTCCGAAGACAGAGAACGTCGCGAGATGAAGTAGAACAACCGCCCGGCGAAATATGAAGAATCTTTGCCTTGTGGGGAACACGCAAGAATCTTTGCGCCGTTGAACATCAACCAGAAAACTATTACGACACGAACTGCTGACGAGGGTCTTCTTCCGGCAAAGTTAGGCGAATACGAAACGCTCCGTCACTTGAGCCAGAGGAGGACGTTATGAATGGATGAGGCCTGGACGAGCACGTCTTCCGAGTACCATGGAACTCTTGTCCGGATCCGGTTTGAAGAGATCACCGAAAACAGGTACCGGCTTGCGGACCTGGTCTGGAGACCTTTCAAAACACTCGCCGGGAGTACGATCGAATTCGCGCCTTCCTTAACCGTCACTTCGAGGAGGGGTTTCACGGGGATATTCGACTGAGGGTCGAACGAGCTGATGAGAATACGGAAAGTTGAGCCGGCTGTACCGTTCCACCGGATCTTCAAATCCTCATCCCGAAATGCTACGGAGCCGGCCCTGGGTTCGACAACCGTGATTTCCTCCGGGCTCTGGACAGAGAGCTCGAACGAGGCAACCGTTCCGCGTCCGTCGGCGACAAACTTGTAGCGCTGCCCGGCGGCGTATGAAAAATCGGAAATCAGTTGATCGTTCTGGTCGACCAGCGTGTACGACGGTCCGGCCGTATATTGCGGCGAAAAGCTCGTATAGGTCCGGAAGGGCCTGTACGTCTTCGGCAGGTCCACGCTGTTCACTTTGGCCTTCCCGACATCCAACCCAAGGTAACCAATTACCTTCCCGAGATTCCGGATCGGATTGCGCTTGTCGTTGAGGAGCATCCTAGAATACGAGAAAGTCCTCTTCGACGTGCCCAGATCCGTCTTGACTCCGTTCACGAGAAAGGTCGCCGGATACGTCAGTTCTTCCTGTTGCGTAACGCCGGAAGTATCGACAGACGCATCGACGATCAGGGTTGAATCGATGGCAGGAAGGACCTTCAATTCCAACGCAGTCGGACTTTGTTCGGCGGCCAACTCCACAGGAAGTTTCTCCTGGCAGCCAGTCACCCAGAACAATGCCAACAGCACCAGAACGAAGCTCAAGCTACGCATAAGCCATCACCATTCGTCCACAATATACAGAATTCCTCTGCATTCCGAAATATCCCTCGTCACGTGTTAGTTGATGTTCAAAAAAGACAACAATTTGAGCCAAAATACAAAACTGGCTCCCGCTGTTCCCCGGAGCAGGAGCCAGGTGGGGATCCATATCGCCACATCTATTGCACTGTATATGGGATACCCCAAAACCTTGTGACCACGGGCGCCTCTTTGTCGCATAATGACTCACGAGAGATCGCCTCAACCACTGCATGAAACACCCCCGGACGAGGCTGTGCGCGAACAGTGTTTTCGTAAGTGTGAACGTACCTGTCGCCTATCCGATTCTCTATCCTGAGCGGCAAGAGCGTCCGCTGTCCCCATTTCCCCCGGTATCCAGAGCGGAGAACAACCATGTTCGGTTCTACTTCCGTCGTCTGGACCTTCACCCTCACATCGAGATCGGTCTCACCTTCCACTGTCGCCAGTTGCGTGCGCCCGTGTATCCTGAAGGGCCACGCGTTCTCGTCCGGGGATTTCAAAGAAATAAACTCACCGGACTGTGATCGCATTTCAAATTCTCTTATTGAAACATTCGAGTGTTCGGTACCGCCGTGCACGATTGAAACTCCGTTCAGCTTCCAGTTCCTCGCCGGATCGTTCGACTCCGCGACCCGCATAAACCGGGCCCTGCGCACGCTTTGCTCCGAGAAAGGTTTCACGATCAAAGAGTGCCGCATCCGTGTGCTGAGTTGATAAGGAGCAAAAATCTTCATAACCCCATCGATCGAACGGGTAACCGTCGCAACCACACAATCGGTACTCACTTCCTCGATCCCCACCGATTTCTTGGTCCGATGTATGATTCTCCCCCACCGCAACGGATACCCTCGATCATTGATCTTTGTTGAGCCCCCGGAATAGTCAGATGTATAGGCATCACCGTCGTCAAGAGGGATGATGTCACTGTCAATCAGAGTGTCATTCGCCACGAGCATCTCGATGTATTTTCTGTCCATTCCGCTCAACATATCCAAGCCCCCCGCCTGTCCCACAATTGTTTCCTTGCCAATCCATATCCAATTCCTGTGCCATGCCTGGCGGAAGGCTGGAATCAGACAGAGGTTTGCAACAGATTGATTTTCAAGGATTTAGGGAGTGCGGGAGACTAAGGCTCGAGTGCCGGATGACGGGGAGGTGCGGGATTCTGAGGTCCTACTGCCGGAATTATTTAGTCCCAGCGGAGAATCGTGTAGTTTTTACAAGGGGGCAGAAGGTTACCGCTTGGAGCAGAAGGTTTCCTTCATCAAAGGACTTCCCTAGATGAAGGAAACCTCTGTAAGGGGCTCCCATCACCGCGCCGGTGGGATTATGCGGGGAGTTCAAAATCAGCATCCGGGTCTTGTCGGTAATCAGTTTCTTGAGCTTTTCCCAATCGAGTTCAAACCCGTACCTTTTACGGAATAAGTGGCGGAAGCCAAGATACTCACGGAGTTTCTTCTGAACCCGATCACGGACTTCGGCCTCATCACTCCTGGCGATCAGTTCGGCAGCCTTTTCGTCGCTCCAGCTGCTCTCAAAGAAATGCCTGAAGCATATCCCCCTGAAATACTCTGCCACCGTACCGCGATTGAGTCCGCCAAGCTCTTCCGCCGTCTCAGAAATCGAGCTGCGTGAGAATTTCTTGCTGCGGAGTATCTCCAGAATCTGATCTTCGATATCGACTTCCCCTTTTGCGGCGGCGGCGATTTCCTCAGGGATGTCCCTCAACTGAACGAGCGTGCGGCCGTCGGATCGGGCCATGATGCCAGCTCTCGTGATGGCACTTTGGAGCTCTCTGACGTTTCCCGTCCACCGGTATTGGAGGAACGCGTCCATGACGGTCGAGGACAGAGACAGCGACCCCTCCTCTTCCTTCACAAAGTGTTCCGCAAGGAAGGGTATGTCACCTTTTCTCTCCCGAAGGGGCGGTAATTCCAAAGCGAAGACATTCAACCGATAGTAGAGATCCTCCCTGAATTTTTTTTCGCT
>JACVXU010000381.1 GCA_015661185.1 Bacteroidota bacterium | reverse complement strand
CAGCACGTCATGGACCAGCACGGCTACCTGGCTGGAACCGACGAGCACAGGGTGGAGGACTTCAACGAGATGCTGCGTGATCGGGCGGTGAAAGCCATCATCGCAATCCGCGGGGGATATGGCACGCCACGGCTTCTTCACCTTGTGGACTATGCTGCCGTTCGCCGGTCACCCAAAATCATCGTTGGCTACAGCGATATTACCGCTTTACAGCTTGCCCTCTATAGAAAGACCGGACTCGTGACATTCTCCGGTCCCATGGTGGGTGTCGAAATGTGGGACAACATTGACCCCTACACTGAGGACCACTTCTGGCGGCTTGTGACCTCATCAGCAAGGGCGGGAGATCTCGAGAACCCGGACGGGGACCTCGTTAGTGGATACAATCCGGGAAAAGCCCGCGGCGTGCTCCTCGGAGGAAACATCTCCCTGTTGATGTCTCTCCTCGCAACACCCTACGCACCCAGCCTCCGCTCGGTGATACTTGCTCTTGAAGATGTCGATGAGGCGCCGCACCGTGTCGACCGGATGTTTACTCAGCTGTTCCTGAGCGGCATTCTTCGCGGCATCTCGGGTCTCATCCTTGGCAAGTTCACAGATTGCGTCCCGAGCGATCCCACAAAGCCTCATCTCACTGTTGAGCAGGTACTCGGGGAAGTCCTTCGGAACGTACGGTGTCCCGTCCTGAGCAACGTCCAGTTTGGCCATATCCCGAAGAAGCTCACCCTGCCGCTTGGCGTTTCCACGGCAATCGACTCTCGCACCGGTCGCTTGACCATCCTTGAAGGTGCAGTGCGATAGCTGAAGCTTTCACCGGGAGCGTGTAACGGCTGTGTTCATTGACTCTCCTTCAACTTATCGTTACATTTCGACGAACTTGAACGTTGTGGCGCGGTTTTTGACTGATGAACATTGGCGTTTTCGCTTCCGGACGCGGGTCAAACTTCCAGGCAATTCTCGACGCCATTCACCAGCGTGTACTCACCGCGCGCGTTTCTCTCTTGATGAGTAACAAGAGCGACGCGGGCGCACTTGAGATTGCACGCGCACATCACATTCCCGCCGTCCATTTGAGTCAGAAACAGTTCCCCGACGAGCCATCATTTACGGCAGCCATGGCGCAGCTCTTGAAGGAGCATGACGTTCAGATCATCGCGCTTGCGGGGTATCTGAAGAAAATCCCGGTTTCGGTGGTACGGGAATATCGAAACCGCATCCTGAACATTCATCCCGCACTTCTTCCGTCGTTTGGGGGACATGGCATGTATGGTCACTTCGTGCATGAAGCCGTGATCGCCTCCGGCGTCAAGATCAGCGGGGCGACGGTGCATCTTGTGGATGAAGAGTATGACCGCGGACCGATTGTGCTCCAAAAAGCGGTTGCTGTCGAGAAAGACGATACACCAGAAATGTTAGCGGCGAGGGTGCTTCTTGTGGAGCACGAGATTTTTTCCCTCGCGCTAAAGGCCTTTGCAGAAAACCGTGTTTCTATCAAGGAGCGGTCAGTGTGGATACAATAATCCAGTTCAAAATCTCAACTCCGGATCAAACCAGCGTGAACTCAACCAGGGAAGAACACGTGCTCCACGTCCGTCGAGCGCTTATCAGTGTCTCCGATAAGCGCGGCGTTGTTGAGCTTGCCAGGGCTCTTCGTCGCTACAATATCGAAATCATCTCGACCGGCGGCACGTATCAGGCTCTTGGTGAGGCAAAAATTTCCGTCCGTTCCGTATCCGATGTGACTGGTTTCCCGGAGATACTCGATGGCCGCGTGAAGACTCTCCATCCGTCGATCCATGCCGGAATTCTCGCCGCAACGGATAATCCTCTTCACCTGAAACAGCTGCGTGAACATGAGATTGATCCCATCGACCTTGTTGTCGTCAATTTGTATCCGTTCGAGCAAACTGTTGCCCGCGAGGGCGTGACGCTCGACCAGGCAATTGAACAAATCGACATTGGCGGCCCGACGATGGTGAGGGCTGCCGCAAAGAATCACAGGCACACGATTGTTGTGGTGAACCCCGACCGGTATCAGTCGCTGATTGATGAGATGGAAAAAAACGGCGGCGGGATTACGCTGCAGACGCGATTTGAGCTTGCACGCGAAGCCTTTCAACACACGGCGACGTACGACGCGATGATTGCTTCGTACTTCACCGGATTTCAGCCGACGCAGCGTCTTCCAGATGTCGTCACGCTTTCCCTGAAGCAATCGGACATTCTGCGGTACGGCGAGAATCCCCACCAGGCCGGGGCGCTGTACGGGAAGTTCAATGTGTACTTCAAGAAATTGCATGGCAAGGAGCTTTCCTACAACAACATTCTTGACATCAATGCGGCCTCGTTGCTGTGCGCTGAGTTTGAGAAACCCACCGCTGTGATCGTCAAGCATAATAATCCATGCGGTGTCGGATCGGGTGAAACGCTTCTCGATGCGTACCGGAAAGCTCTTGCGACGGATCCCAAGTCTGCGTTCGGGGGCATTGTTGCCGTGAACCGCCCACTCGATGCTGCTACTGCAGAGGCGATCAACGAGATCTTCACCGAGGTCATCATTGCGCCGAGCTATGCCGACGGTGTGCTGGATCTTCTCATGAAGAAAAAGGATCGCCGGTTGATCCATCAGGCCGTTGACCTTCGGGCAGTAAAATCCCTCGATATCCGGGGTGTTACAGGAGGATTACTGGTGCAGGAACAGGACCAGAATCGGGTTACCCGGGAAAGCCTGCGCACCGTCACAACACGGAAACCAACCGATGAAGAATTTGAAGCACTTTTGTTCGCGTGGCGCGTCGCCAAGCATGTCAAGTCGAACGCCATTGTCTATGCGCGCAAAGACCGGACGCTCGGAATCGGTGCGGGACAGATGTCAAGGGTTGATTCAGCAAAAATTGCCGTCATGAAGGCAGTTGAAGCCGGTCTCCATCTTGCCGGCTGTTCTGTCGCGTCAGACGCTTTCTTTCCGTTTGCAGACGGCCTGTACTTCGGTTGTTGAGCCAGGCGGTTCCGTGCGAGACGTGGAGGTCATCAAAGCCGCGGACGACCATAACGTCGCAATGGTTTTTACGGGCATCAGACACTTCAGACACTAAATCACCACAACCAACACCTCAGGCAGACACCTCCTCATGGGTCTCTTTTCACTCTTTTCAGCGGACATTGCCGTCGACCTTGGAACGGCAAACACGGTTATCTGGATGAAGGGCAAGGGCATCGTACTCAACGAGCCTTCCATCGTCGCCTTCGACCGCAACACGAAGAAGATCATTGCCATCGGTCATGAAGCGCGAGAGATGCTCGGTCGGACTCACCGCGACATCAGAACGATTCGCCCGATGAAAGATGGTGTCATTGCAGATTTTGAGATCGCCGAAGGAATGCTGCGCGAGTTTATCAAGAAGACGAGCGTCGGCTGGGTCCCGAGCCGCAGGGTTTCTGTCCCTTCCGGTATTACGGAAGTTGAAAAACGTGCGGTGCGCTACGCGGCAGAGCACGCCGGCGCCAAGGAGGTTCATCTTCTCGCCGAACCGATGGCGTCCGCTATCGGCATTGGCCTGGATGTTGACGCGCCTGTCGGCAACATGGTAGTGGACATCGGCGGCGGAACGACGGAAATTGCCGTCATCGCCCTTTCGGGAATTGTAACGGAAGAGTCGATCCGTGTGGCGGGCGACGAGAAGAATAATGCGATCATTCAGTTCTTCAAGCGGAACCATAACATTCTGATCGGCGAACGGACGGCGGAAGCGATCAAATGCGAAGTCGGATCCGCCATGCCGCTCAAAGAGGAGATCACTATCCAGGTGAAGGGCCGCGATCTCGTGAATGGAGTACCAAAGACAACAGAGGTGAGTTCTGTCGAAATCCGCGAGGCGCTCAACGAACCGATCGCACAAATTGTCGAGGCTGTAAAGGTGACGCTCGAACGCACGCCACCGGAATTATCGGCCGACATACTGGACCGCGGCATTATGCTGACCGGCGGCGGAGCCCTCTTGAAGGGTCTCGATGAACGCATACGGCTTGAAACAAATCTCCCGGTCCACGTCGCCGAGGATCCGCTGACAGCCGTAGTGCGCGGAACGGGTCGCGTGCTGGAGGACCTGAGACATTTTTCAAAAGTGCTGATCAAGAGCAAGCGCTACTAGATACTCGAAGGTCGGCTCGTTGATGGAAACGCGCGGGCCGATGTGCTGCCCGCCCTCATTCCCCTTGATCGAAAGCTCGACGAACGCCATGCTGAAGCGCGTGTACGACTTCATCATATTGTTCAAGGAGTACGCGGTCCTTTCCGCACTCCTCGTCATATCGCTGATCCTGATGGCGCTCGGCGATAACACCCAGATTCGCCATATCCGTTCCGTCGTAACCGTGGTGTACGGTGTCGTCCAGAACCAGCTCTCCTTCATACCTCGTTACCTGGCCCTCCGGAGCGAGAGCGACATGCTGCGGAAGATGAACATCGATCTCGCGGATGAGGTGAGCCGCCTCCGCGATGCGCGCATCGAAAACAGCAGACTGCGCTTACTCCTCGGCCTCAGGGAGTCTCTTCGCTATCCTCTCATTGCGGGCAAGGTTGTTGGGAAGAACCTCACCCTTCTTCGTAACACGGCAACTCTTAACATTGGAAGGCTCGACGGTGTTCTGCCTCATATGCCGGTGATCAACGAGGGCGGCCTTCTTGGCGTTGTCTCGGCTGTGAGCGACCATTATTCCGTCGTTCGCATCGTGCTGAACGCGGATTTTCGAGCGAGCGCAAAGGTCGAGCGAAGCCGCGTGGATGGTATCCTTGCCTGGGACGGCGACGCACTGCTCCTGGCGAATGTCGCGAAGACCCTTGATGTGAAAGTCGGCGATTCGCTTGTGACATCGGAATACAGCGGCACCTACCCGCCGAATATACGCGTCGGTGTCGTCCGCGAGGTGACTCAACAAGCGGGTTCCCTTTTCAAGCGTGTCGTGGTCTCCCCCGGAGTTGACTTTGTATCAGCAGAAGATGTTTTTGTCATCACGTACACACCGGATCCTGAACGGCAGGAGCTTGAGCAGCCTCCTCCGCAGAGATCGCGACGATAAAGTGCAGGGGTCCAATTATGAGTAAACGAACAGTGCCGCGTTCATCGTTGAAGGTCATGAAGTTCGGCGGCTCGTCCGTTGCCAGTCCCGAGCGCATACGCGCCGTTACAGACATTGTTCTCGAAGCGGCAGGGAGCGAGCGCGTCCTCGTTGTCGTCTCGGCCTTTCAGGGGGTTACCAACCAACTGCTGCAGTGCGCCCGTATTGCCCAGGAGGGGGGATCGGCTTATGAAGCGCTCTACCAGCAGATCGCGACGCGCCATCGCGAAACAGCCTCATCGCTTCTCAAAGGAGACCAGCGCAAGAAGACCCTTGCCGCGGCGGATGCCCTCTTGCGAGAGCTCTTCGATGTTCTCCACGGTATCTCCCTCCTCCGTGATTGTCCGCCGCGAGCACTTGATCTCACCGCAAGTTTTGGTGAGCGCTGCTCTGCGTTGATCGCCGGCGCATACCTGAACCAGCGGCATGCGGCTCTGACCGTTGACGCCCGCCATTTCATTACCACAGACGATCAGTTCACGCAGGCGGCCGTTCTTTTCGAACCGACAAACAGAAAACTTCGCGCGTACTTTTCTCGGCTCTATCGCAATGAAGGCGCGTCGGTCATTCCGGTTGTCACCGGCTTCATCGGCCAGACGGAAGACGGCCGAACAACGACAATCGGCCGCAATGGATCCGACTACACCGCAGCCATTATGGGCGCCGGCCTCCGCGCCTCGCTCATTGAAATCTGGACCGATGTCGACGGCATTCTCAGTGCAGATCCCCGGGTGGTTTCATCGGCGTTTGTGCTTCCACACATGTCCTACGAAGAGGCGATGGAGATTTCGTATTTCGGCGCGAAGGTTCTCCACCCCGCCACAATCGCACCGGCGGTCGCAAAGAAGATCCCGATTCTCATCAAAAACACATTGAATCCGTCGGTGCCGGGGACGCGGATTTCCGAAAAGGTGGAGAACTGGGAAGGCGTCGCAAAGGGCATCGCCTCGGTTGACGACATTGCGCTGCTGACATTG
>JACVXU010000008.1:27552-40700 GCA_015661185.1 Bacteroidota bacterium | reverse complement strand
TTGCTTGTTGTTGGATGTATTAGTTGTGGAGCAGTTTCGTTGGCTGCAACATACTTCACCCACGATACGGATTTGTCACAGAATTGTTGAACAACCGTCAAAGTGTTTACTCCCCATCAATTTTGCTTTGCTTCACCATCTCGCGAACGAGCACACGTTTCTCTTCAATGCTCATCCCGCTCACATCGACTACGTCTCCCGGCTTTTCAAGAGCGGATGCAGTTCCCCCTACAATTGCTCCGATCACACCGAGAGCAATGATCGTCGTCACCGACCCGGGCCCGGGACCGTCCTTCCCCTGCAAGGAGAACCCCAGCAGTGCTCCGACAGCCAGGCCTGAGCCACTCCCGATCATGACGCCTTTGAGGGTGGATGAGCTGTTGATGACACGCAGCTGGACAATTTCACATAACGGTACACGCGTAATTCTGCCTCCTCTCAGAATGACGAGGGTGTCTCCTGCAACTGCCTGATATTGCGAATTCGTCATTACTCGATTCCCTGTCAGCCTGATCCAGAGATACTGGTCCTGAGCCGAGGCAAACCCCTCCCCAATCAGGAGTAGAGCGAAGTATAGTGTGACAGTTTTCACGAGCGTATCCAGGCTGAACTGGATTCAATATCGGCTCATCCGACTTCGCTTTTGTCATGCATTTGTAAAAGAGCTGTCACATTTCGGCCGTGGCATGGAATTGTCACTCCGAAGGAAGACCCATTGTTCCAGGTGACGATTCAGGCTATGACCGTTCTCTACACATAGCGGGAAGTGAATTGCGTGTTGTGATGGGAGGGCTGATAATGATATTGACGAACAGAGAGTGACTGACCCCGGGAGGGCACATGGTAACAGACCAGAAGAGAAGCTCAGCACAGACTGCTGAGCTCAGTGCAAAATCGGCGAAAATATGTCCGAATGGTAAGCTTGAGCAGCGCTACTTCACAAACTTGTAGCCCGCGGTGTGTACAGTGAGAAGATGCTTCGGCTTCGAGGGATTAGACTCGATTTTCTTGCGAAGAGAAAGGATATAGTTGTCCACCGTTCGCGTTGTTGGCATGGCCTCGTACCCCCACACGTCATCGAGGAGCTGATTTCGCGACACAACTTCGCCTTCGCGTTCAACAAAGTACTTCAGGAGCTGGAACTCCTTTGCACTCAGGTCAAGCTTCTTTTTCCCCTTGATGGCGTCCTGCTTTTTGAAATCAACATACACATCCCCGAAGGACGCTTCCGTCATCGCAGTGTGGATCTCGGCCTGGCGACGAAGCAGCGCCTTCACCCGGGCGATCAGTTCTTTCACGCTGAACGGCTTTGTCACATAATCGTCGGCCCCCAGCTCGAGGCCGATCACCTTGTCGGTCTCCTCGCCCCTACCCGTCAACATCAGGATTGGTGTTTTAACCCCGTCAGCCCGGAGTTGCTTGCAGATGTCAAAGCCATTCAATCCCGGTAGCATCACATCAAGAATAATCAAGTCACATTTTCGCCTTTTTGCGATCGTGTAACCCGCCTCGCCATCGGACGAAGTCTCCACTTCAAAATGCTCTGCTTTGAGGCTATCGACAAGACCGCGCAGTATCGCTTTGTCATCTTCGACAATCAGGATCCGTTTCATGCTTGCTTCCTTGGGTGCTCTTGAGATATGGGTAGTGCGAGAGTGAATACAGTTCCTTGTCCAACTTTGCTCTTCACTGAGATGCTGCCGTGGTGGGCATCCACGATGTGCTTGACAATCGCCAGGCCAAGACCTGCGCCCCCCACCTGGCGTGCTCTCTCATCTGGGACTCTATAAAATCGTTCAAAGATGTGCGGCAGATCATGCTGCGGGATGCCAATCCCCTTGTCAGATATCACGAGAAGGATCTTTCTCTTGAGTTGCGAGACGTGGAGCTCAACGCTTTTGCGGGTCGTCGAGTATTTGAGGGCGTTTGACAGCAGGTTCAACAGGGCTTCTTCCAGCGCGTCTCCGTCCGCTTCAATCGACGGTATTCCTCGTTGCATCCGGATGCGGAGCTTCCCTCCATGGTTGAGGAATTGATAACGCATTGCCTGCGCAGAACGCTTCACGACCGTTTCGATCCTGACAGAAGCAAACGAGTATTCCTTGACCCCCCGCTCGATCTTGGCGAAATCCAGAATATTACCGATCAGCCTTGAGAGCCGTTCACTCTCTCCTTCGATGATCTCCAGGTACTCTCGCTGTTGCCGAGGGGACTTCACCGCGCGCGACCGGAGCATTTCGGCGAACATGCGAATTGAGGTCAGCGGCATCCTCAACTCGTGCGAGACGCTGGAGATGAAGTAGGACTTGAGGGCGCTCAGTTCCTCCGAGCGGCGCTTCTCCTCTTGTGCCAGGATTATCTCCTCCTGAAGAATGAGGCGCTACAGAAGCTCAGATGTTTGTGCCGCCACGCTATGGAGGAAATTGATTTCCTCCTCCACGTAGTGTTCTCCGGATCGCGGATTCAGAACAAGGGCGCCCAGCAGCATCCTGGCCTGCGACACCATCGGCACGCAGACAGACCAGTGGCGCTCCGCGAGCCACTTCTCCCTCGCAGGCTGGATCTTGGACTGTCCAACGTCTGCAACCCTCGCCGAGACGATCGCCTCCCCGGCAACAAGAGCAGCGGTCAGATCTTCGCGCAATGCCACGGTCGGCTCCGGGGACACCCCCCAACAATTGCGGAGGGCCAATTTCCCGGCCTCCGCCTCATACACTGCGATCATCTCTCCTGGCACGACACGACGCACAGCGTCAACAAGGTGACGGAACAACTCCCCGCCGTTGAGCGCCCGACGCAGGACCTCACTGGCGCCAGAAAGCGCCCTGCGATAGTTCGCCCGGGCCGCGAACAGGGATTCATCGACAACGTGTTGTAGCCGAAGCCTGAGCGGGTTTATCATCACACCCATAACAAGCGTGAGCCCGGCGACAAGGAGGTATTGCTCGAATACAACTTCGCCAATGATTGAGGTCATCAGGAGCACGATCAAGGCATATGCCGCGACAATGAAGCTCGAAAGAACGCCGTACACGATGGTTCTGCTGATCACCACCTCGATATCAAATAGCCGATATCGTAGAAGGGCAATCGCGAAGCCCACAGGCACCGCCAGGAAAAATATCGTCGTGAATTCCTCGGGGATAAGATACTCCGACAGGATAAGTTGTGGAAGTATGTGTAGCAACAGATAGGGTACAGTACCGATCAACAGTCCCCACAGAACCCAGTACATCTTGTGGCGCTCCTCATTCGACGTCGCCTTCCATGTAGCTTGTGCGATATTGAACAGTCCGCCACCAACGAATAGAAAGAGGGATCCATGAAAGACATCGAAGAACGTTTGAAAGGTCTTGAACGCCTCCACGGATCCGGAGCCGAGGGCAGTGAGATGTGAGAAGGCGAATGCAGACCCAAGCGCCGTGACGACGAGGACCAGCAACCAGGAGAATTCGCCGAGTCGCGGTAACCGCTCTCTGGGAAAGACAAGTGAGAAAAAAAAGAAAGAGACCGCTACACCCAGGTACGCTACAAACCAGATGATTCGTGCTATCGAGGTTTCGATCGACCCGGGCTCCACTGCGCCCCACGTGATCATCGTTGTCGTTCCCAACGTGATCAAAGACCAGTGCAGCGCTCGTGCAGCGACTTCATGAGGACGGTTGAGCAAGATGAACACGCCAGCGCCAAACATCGTAAGTCCAACGAAAAGAGAAATGATCAGAAACCGAAACGATTCGTAGTAGGCGACTAGCTGAATGGAAGTTGAGAGTGTGGTATCCCCCCTTTGGATGCCAACGCGGATTTCAGCACCGATCGGAGCCACGTCAGCGAGATATTCAACCATCTCCGGCATGGCAATCGGCTTCCCTTCCCAGGAGGAAAGGATGTCACCGGACCGAATATCCGGACCTGCTTTCTGGCTCAGGATGGAACCGATGACAACCGACGTGCCCTTCCTTTCGACATCAAATGGCGCGCTGGCTCGTCGCACAACATATGGAATATGCACGAAGGTTGCGGTGAGCAAGAATGCGTCGATGATCAGGTAAAACACGGTGCGGAAGGTGAACCTAGTCATACACCACTCTCGTTCAGTGGTGGGGGCAAGTCTCCGGCAGTGTAACAACTTCATGAGAGAGATGCAAGTTTCCCGGCTTCCCGCGCTCTCAGCACCGACAAATCTCCTTTGAGATCAAGCAAGTGCGCCCTGCCGGGCGCACCAAAGAAGAAGCCGCTCCAACTTGAAGCGGCTTCACATTCGTTTTCTTTTTGGCATCGGTCTACGAGCGGCTCAGCTCTTTGCAGACAGCTACTGCAGCAGTCAGCTTCAAAATATCCCACCACGAAAAAATCAGAAAGCCGGATTGGAAGGATGATGTCCAGTTATGGAAATAGACTGCGTTCAGTTGAAGGGTCCCCAGGAGGAACACGAGCAACAAGCCGAGGCTCATCGCGCCTGCGGTCCACCCGTAGGCAGCCACGAGTCTTTTCGCTTTCCCGTCAATCTGCTGTGCAGCCTGAGGCCGAAGTGAGATGAGATAGCCGATCATATATGCTGCGATCGGAAAGCTGAGAAGATAACCACCTGTCGGACCGAGCAGGCGAGCCAGTCCTGCTCCAGAAGCTGAGAAAACCGGCAATCCAATCGCTCCCATCCCCAAATACGTCACCATGCTCAAGAAACCGTTTCGCCTTCCCAACAGACCTCCGGCGAGAAGCACAAAGAATGTCTGGAATGTGTAGGGCACCGGGTAGTGCGGAATCTCCACCTGTGCTCCGATCGCTGTGCAGACAGCGAACGTTGCGATCCAGAACGCTTGCGCAACGACGTGATCGCTTCTCAGCGCGATGTAGTGCGAAAGTGGGACCGGTCTGACCTCTGCCATAGATGAACTCCTTAATAGATTGCCTGTGTATTGCTAAAATACCCAATTGCGTCTCGAAATGCAAGGCGGGCGGCTTTGGATTTTCACGTTTTTGATGTACATTGGCAAGCACATTTCGAATCTGGAGATCTCATGAAAAGAATTCTCTTCATTCTTCTCTTCGCTGCAACCGCTCACGCTCAGGAGGCTCTCGATTTCTTTCCTGGAGGAACGTATGACCCAAAAATCCCACCTCCAAAAAGCGTCCTTGGCTATAGCATCGGCGAGCGATTCACTGAGTACGCTGCTCTTAACGCCTACTTTGACAAGCTCAGTGCGTCATCCGATCGAATCCGCCGCATCGCGTACGGGGAGACCAATGAAAAAGCGCTGCAATCGAACGAAGATGCCTAGAAAATCCTCTCGACTCTCCCCATCATCGTTTGGTTGTCGTACGGGGTTCATGGAAATGAGGCGTCTTCTCCAGAAGCGGCGATGGTCGCGGCGTATCAACTCTGCGCGGGCACGGACAACCGCACTCGGTCAATTCTTGACAACGCAATCGTTATCATAGACCCGAACGTCAATCCCGACGGACATGAACGCTACGTGCAATGGGTGAACTCTGCTCTAGGGGCGAAGCCGGATTTGAACCCCTCCTCCATCGAGCACAGCGAGCCCTGGCCGGGTGGCAGGACGAACCACTACTTCTTCGACCTCAATCGCGATCTTTCGTGGCAGACCCAGAAGGAAACTCGGGCACGTGTGAAATTCTACCGCGAGTGGATGCCCCACGTCCACGTCGATTATCACGAGATGGAGTACTCCAGTACATACTTCTTCTTTCCTGCTGCCGTCCCAGTCCACGAATCGCTCCCCTCCGAAGTCGTGAAGTGGGGCAGAATCTTCGGCAAGGGGAACGCGGAGGCATTTGACAGACTTGGCCTTCCTTATTACGTCGGCGAACGCTTCGATATGTTCTATCCTGGTTACGGCGATTCCTGGCCGACGTTCAATGGAGCAATCGGGATGACCTATGAGCAGGCCGGCGGATCACGTGCAGGTCTTGCCGTCCGGAAACCAAACGGTCAGATCCTGACGCTGCGCGATCGTGCCCGCTCTCACTTCGTGACGAGTATTGCGACGATCGAAACCAGCGTTAAGAACAAGAAAGAGCGGCTTCAGGACTTCTATAGCTTCTGGGTTACGGCAATGAGCTCTAACTCCCCGATCAAGGGGTATCTTATCAGCGACGCCGAAGACCCGGAGCGTTCGAACCAGGTCGTGGAAACGTTACTCCGACAGGGAATCGAAGTGCACCAATTGACGGAACCTTCGACACTTCAAGTTCAGGAGTTCTTCACTGCGAAGTGGATCAAGGAGAAGATGCCGAAAGGAACATACTTCGTCCCAACAGCACAACCTCAGGGACGTCTCGCGAAAACGCTTCTTGAGCCGATCACAGCGGTCCGCGACACCTTTTTTTATGACATCTCCGCCTGGTCACTCCCCATCGCTTCCGGACTCAAGGCGTGGGCAAGCCAATCCCTCCTCCCCTCAGGCAGCGTGAGGATCACCGCATCCGTCAAGCCAAGCGGAAAGATCATAGGCGACAAGCACGCGTATGCTTATTTGATTCCGTGGCAACGAAACAATGCGATACAGCTCGTGTGGGGGCTGCTCGAGAAGAGGTACTCTCTGTCTGTGGCCAAGAGACCATTTGAGACGCTCGGCAAGCGATTTGTCGCAGGGACCGTTGTGGCCTTCTCGGGCTCCAATGGCGATTCACTCGGAGAGGACATAGACCGATTCGCCAACCAATTCGGAGTGGACGTGTACAGCGTCACCACGGGACTGACGGACAACGGCGTCAGCCTCGGTTCAAGCTATGTCGCGCCGATGAAGAAAGCGAACATAGCGATTGCGGTCGGACCTCCGGTGAGTTCGAACGACTATGGGGAACTCTGGTTTCTCTTTGAACAGGAACTAGGGATTCCATTCACGGGGATTCGCGCGTCGGTGCTGGCCGATGCCGACCTCTCCAAGTTCGACGTGATAATCCTGCCCGATGCGAACAACTATCAATCTGTATTCGACAGCACGAAGATCGAAATTCTCAAAAGGTGGATACAGAATGGTGGCGTATTGATTGGAATCGAAGGGGGCGCGCAGTTCCTCACGAAGGGCAAGTCAGGAATTACTCAGGCGGGTATTAAGACGGACAAAAAGGAGGAAGACAAAACCAAGGAGGAAAAGGAGCAGGACAAAGCGAAGAAGGAAATCAGCAAACGACAGACGCTCTTCGAAAAGGAAGAGAAAGACCGGTTGGGACGAATTCCGGGGACGATCTTCAAGGTCATCGTCGATACGACACACCCGATAGGCTTTGGAGTCCCAAGGGAGATCTTCGCATTCAAGAGCGATGCATCCCCCATCGAATTAAGCGATGTCGGCCATAACGTTGGCCGATTTGCCAAGGACTCGACTCAGGTGAGCGGCTATGTCATCAAAGAAAAGGCCCAGAAGATCTCTGAGGCAGCCTACATCCAGGATTTCCGCATTGGTCGTGGCAGAGCCGTTCTATTTGCCGAGAATGTCACATTTCGGCGGTTCTGGTCCGGACTTGAAAAACTCCTGCTGAACACGATTCTCTTTTTGCCGCAACCCGACTGAAAGATGAGGCAAAACCCCGTCGATTTCGAGAATTCCGTTGACTGACAGGCATTTTTTGGCTATATTGAAAGCCCAATTCTTTGTGAGTTGGGCTTTGTTTTTTCTGTCACAGGCCCTGCCAGCGTCAGTTGTGGGTAAGTCCCGTTGAAACCGGGAAAAGAAATCCCGCGTGCGAAGCCGACGGGACATTCTCAGGTTTGTTCGTTTTTACATTGGGGTGTCGCCAAGTGGTAAGGCAGCGGCCTTTGGAGCCGCCATTCCCAGGTTCGAATCCTGGCACCCCAGCATCACGTACTTGAATTCAGGTCTCTTCATTCCATCGAAACGTCATATGCAGGTCCGATTATGAGTGACTTGAAGATCTTTTCGGGCAGAGCAAACCGTCCGCTGGCAGAGAAAATCGCCAAGACCGCCGGCATTCCGTTGGGGCGGATCGAGCTCAAAAACTTCAGCGACGGCGAGATCTGGGTCAAGTACACTGACAACATCCGGGGTGACGACGTTTTCATTGTTCAGTCGACACAACCTCCGGCTGACAATTTGATGGAATTGTTGATCCTGATCGACGCTGCCCGTCGAGCGTCAGCGCGCCGGATCACAGCGGTGATCCCCTATTTCGGGTATGCGCGACAGGACAGAAAAGATCAACCTCGGGTATCCGTCACGGCAAAGCTCGTCGCAAATCTGATTACCGAGGCAGGCGCCGATCGCGTCATCACGATGGATTTGCACGCTGCACAAATTCAAGGTTTCTTTGATATCCCGTTAGATCATCTCTATGCTTCGGCAGTCTTCTCCGACTATTTCCAGAAGAAGAAGATACCGAATCTGGCAGTTGTTTCGCCGGATGTCGGAAGCCTCAAGATGGCCCGATCGTACGCCCGGAGGCTTGACGCCGAGCTGGTGCTGATCGATAAGCGCCGGCCGAAGGCAAACGAGGTCGAGGTACTGAATATCATCGGTAACGCCAATGGCAAGAATGTGCTCATCGTCGATGACCTCATTGACACGGCCGGCACATTTGTCAATGCTGTGAAGGCGTTGCGCGAAAAAGGGGCGAAAGAAATCTATGGCGCGTGCACGCACCCAATTCTTTCGGGCAATGCAGTAGCGAAAATCGACAGCTCGGAAGTCACGTCGGTTATCGTGACTGACAGCATCCCGTTAAAGGAGGGATCACCGAAAATCGAGCTACGCTCTGTCGCGAAAATCTTTGCGGAATCAATCATTCGTACACACAACAATCAGTCGATCAGTTCGCTCTTTGACGTCGACAAGGACAAGATTTAGATCAGTCTAATTGAGGAGAAGGTACAATGTCTGAAATAGCAGTCACGGCCGAAATCCGAAAGGATATTGGGAAAAAAGCCAAACAAGTGTTCAAGCGGGGCAATGTGCCCGGCATCTACTATGGCCATGGGCAAAACAATATCCCCATTGCCATGGCGGAATTGACATTGCGGCCTCTGTACAAGTCTTCGGCGGCCAGCGTCATTAATCTTAAGCTCGACGACGGTTTCACGCACACGTGCATCCTGCGCGACGTTCAGTTTGATCCCGTCACAGATCGGCCTGTCCACTTCGATCTGTTCGGGCTGAATGAGAACGAAGAGCTGACGATTGAACTGCCTGTGACGGTGAAGGGAATAGCAAAAGGCGTTCGCGACGGCGGTATCCTGCAGCACATCTTGCACCGATTGCGCATCTCGTGTCTGCCGAAGAACATTCCGGACCGGATCGAGATCAACGTGGAAAGCCTCGAGATCAATAAGTCGATTCACGTCAGGGATTTGTCCATACCGAACGTCAAGGTGCTCGAGAACGAGAGCAGCACGGTCGTCGCTGTAGTTCCGCCGACGGTCCTGAAGGAAGCTGAGGCGGTTCCGGGCGCGGTTCCGGCGGAGGCTGCAACGGCCGAACCTGAGGTTATCGGCAAAGGCAAGAAGCCTGAGGAAGGCGTGGAAGAAGGCGGCAAAGAAGGAGCGACTGGCAAGGCTCCCGCGGCTGGTAAGGCTCCCGCCGCTGCTAAGCCTCCCACGGCCGGGAAAGCTCCTGCTGCAGAAAAGAAGTAGCGCTCATCCGGTATCGCTGACCCATGTTCTTTGTCATCGGACTTGGCAATCCCGAGAGCAGGTATTCCGGAACGAGGCACAACGTCGGTTTCGAAGTTGCTGACCTCCTCGCTCAACACCTTCGATTCTCTTTCAAAGCAGGTCGCGGCGAATTTCTGATCGCCGATGGCAATGTCGAGGGCACACCGCTGGTAATCGTTAAGCCGCTCACTTACATGAACCAAAGCGGTCTTGCGGTCCAGGAAGTTCAGGAGGAGTTTGGAGCCATTCCGGGGCAACTCCTCGTCGTGTGTGACGATTTTCAGTTGCCACTCGGTCAACTCCGGCTTCGTCTCGGTGGCAGCGACGGCGGCCACAACGGACTCTACTCGATCATCTATCACCTGCAATCTGACGAGTTCCCCCGGCTTCGATGCGGGATAGCTTCCTCGTCGATGCCGAAGGAGAAAAATCTGCTGGCGGATTTCGTGCTTGAGCAATTCATGCCGGAAGAGCGGCCAGTCGTCAACCAGATGCTCGAACGTGCGAAAGAAGCGTGCCTCTTTGCCTTCACGGCGGGTATGGCCACGGCGATGAATGAGTTTAATAGGAAGTATCCATCTGAACAAGATTCAACGAACAATCAATAAGCCCTGCTCCAGCTTCGGTGGCTCAAAGAACTGGGGCCCGTTTCTCATAACAGTCCAAAGGGAACAAGCACTATGCCTGATGTAAAGCGGGTCTACGAAACGACCTTCATTGTCAACGCATCTCTCGATGATCATCAGATCGATACTGTGATCGACAAGGTGAAGGACCTTATAACAAAGAACGGCGGAGAAATCCGCGAGTTTGTGAAGTGGGGACGGAAGCGCTTTGCCTACCCCATCAAGAAAAAGAACAACGGGTTCTATGTCGTCATTGAGTTCGGCGCCCCCGGTGATGTCATAGCGAAACTCGAACGCCACTATTTCCTCGATGAGAGCATTCTCCGTTATCTCAGCCTGGTGCTCGACAAGCGAGCGCTCGCGGCTCGAACCACTGCCGCCCTCCTGGCTGCTGAACAACCTGCGGCAGAAGTGAAACCAGAGGAAGCACCAAAAGCGGCTGCGCCAGAGGTAGCCGCGGTACAGAACCCCGCAGGTGCTCCGGCCTGACGCATTTGCCCAGGTCATCTCTAACTCATCGCATTCTGGAAATATTCTTAAAGGAAATAGGACTATGGCATACACAAGAAACAGCACAAGTCGCCAGGGAGATCGCCGTGGCTCTTCGCAACGGGGATCATCGGGACAGATAAGAAAAAAGCGCACCTGCCGCTTCTGCGACAACAAGGAAGATTATGTGGATTATAAGGCCGAAAAGAAACTTCAACGTTTCGTCTCTGAGCAGGGCCGGATTATTCCAAAGAGGATCACCGGGACCTGCGCCAAGCATCAGCGGATGCTCGTGACGGCAATCAAGCGGGCACGCCATCTGGCACTCCTCCCCTTTGTCTCAGATGCAGTGAAGTAATCAAGAACAATTTGAGTCTCTATTCGACCGAAGGAGCTAGACAATGAAAGTAATCTTACGACAGGAATTCGCGCAGCTCGGACACATCGGTGACGTCATCGATGTGAAGGAAGGATTCGCACGTAATTACCTTCTACCCCGGAGTATTGCGTATCCGGCAACACCAAGCAGCATACAGCGGCTTGAAGAAGAGAAAAAGCAGCAGTCACGCGGAGTTGAGAAGGAAAAGCGAGCGTCCGAGAAACTCGCAGCTGAACTCGAGAAAGTCTCAATCACGATTCAAATGAAGGTAGGCGAAGACGAAAAGCTCTTCGGCTCCGTCACATCTCAGATGATCGCCGAATCACTCAAGGAGAAGGGGCTCACCATCGACAAGCGACACATTGAGCTGGAGGAATCAATCAAGGCGCTCGGCATCTACACAGTCAATGTGAAGTTGCCCGGGAGCGTGATCGGCAATATCAAAGTGTGGGTCGTTCGCGAATAAACGAGCTTCGAGTCTCCACGTATTCAAAAGCCCACTGCGCCAGAACTAAGCAGTGGGCTTTCTTGTTGTAGTTCTCCGAGGACGATGGTATCCAGCGGGTTTGAAATCCTACCATTACCTTGACTTTTCGTGCAAAAAATGAGAAATTAGTAATTCCAAACTTGACAATGAGCCTCGTTCTACGAAGGATAAATCTAAGGAAATTGGCCCTTTATGTCCCAGAAAACGATAGAAAACGTTGATGAAGTAACCATACGATTCGCAGGCGATTCCGGCGACGGCATGCAATTGACAGGGACGCAGTTTACGAACACAACTGCGATCCTCGGAAATGACTTGAGCACGCTGCCCGACTACCCTGCCGAGATCCGAGCACCTGCAGGAACTCTTTTCGGCGTAAGCGGTTTCCAGATCCACTTTGGAAGCACGGAGATTCATACTCCAGGCGACCATTGTGATGTCCTTGTTGCGATGAACCCTGCAGCTCTCAAGGTTAATATTGCAGGACTTGTGGACGGAGGTTCAATAATCCTCAACACGGACGGATTCAGTGATAAGAATCTGAAGCTTGCAGGCTACGCTCAAAACCCACTTCGGGATGGATCACTGGATAAATTCCGCGTGTATGAAGTTGACATCAGCAAACTGACTGCCCTCTCCCTGCAGGATCTCAACATCTCGAGCAAATTCGTTGATCGATCCAAGAACTTTTTTGCACTTGGAATGATGTACTGGATGTATGGTCGGCCGCTGGAGACAACGATCGAATGGCTAAAGGGCAAATTCAAGGACAAGCCCGACATTCTTGAGGCAAACATCAGGGTGTTGAAAGCTGGCTGGAATTTCAGTGAGACGACTGAGATCTTCTCGGTTCGCTACGAGGTCGGTCCTGCCAACCTTGCACCTGGTCGGTACCGCAACATCACAGGGAATCAGGCAGTCGCGTGGGGCTTCATGGCTGCAGCAAAGAAAGCGAACATGGAGCTTTTCCTGGGCAGTTATCCGATCACACCTGCGAGCGACATCCTTCATGAGCTTTCTCTCTACAAGAGTTACGGAGTAAAAACGTTTCAGGCCGAGGATGAGATCGCTGGAGTTTCCTCTGCAATCGGCGCGTCATTCGGTGGTGCGCTTGGGATAACAACAACAAGCGGTCCCGGTGTCGCATTGAAAACTGAAGCTATTGGTCTGGCTGTGATGGTTGAGCTGCCACTGGTAATCTGCAACGTCCAGCGCGGCGGCCCAAGCACCGGACTGCCCACGAAAACTGAACAGGCTGATTTGCTTCAGGCTCTGTACGGTCGGAACGGCGAAGCACCGGTTCCTGTGATCGCGGCCGCAACGCCATCCGATTGTTTCAATGCAGCGTTTGAGGCATCACGGATCGCCGTGAAGTACATGACACCGGTCATGCTCCTCACCGATGGATACCTCGCCAACGGATCGGAGCCGTGGCTCATCCCGGATTTCGACAAGCTACCTGACATCTCGCCAACGTTCGTCACGAATCCGGAAGGATATATGCCCTACTCGCGCGACGAAGCGACATTAGCT